>DASUJK010000338.1:0-11825 GCA_036279295.1 Pseudonocardiaceae bacterium
TTTCGCATGTGCTCAGCTCGCCATACACAACGGCAACAACTCGGCAGGCTTGCGCACCAACGCATCCGGCCGCGCCCGCCGCATCGCCAACTCGTCATTGCCAGCCCACACCGCCGCCACCGCACGCACACCGGCAGCCCGCGCACTGGCCAGGTCGGTGACCGCGTCACCGACCATCATCGCCTCGTCCGGCGACGCCCCGAGCAGGTCCAGCGCGCGCCACACGATGTCCGGCGCGGGCTTGGCGTGCGCCACCTCGTCCGAGCCGACGACGTGGTCGAACTGGTGCAGCAGGCCCAACTGGTCGAGCAGCGACCTGGCCCGGTCCCCTGCCTTGCCGGTGGCCACGGCCAATCCGAGGCCACGTCCGCGCAGCGAGCCGACGGTCTCGGCCACGCCGTCGAACAGTGTGGCCCGGTCGGCGAGGCGGTAGCTCTCCCGGACGAAGGGCTCCTCCATCTCGGCCGGTAACCCCATGATCCGCATGATGTCCGGGAAATATCGGCCGAGATGGCGGTTGTACTCGTCGAACGGCGCGTCAGCACCGCCGACGACCTCTTCGTACGCGGTCGAGAACGCCTGGCGCATCACGTCGAACGTGTCGACCAGGACACCGTCCAGGTCGAAGATCACCGCCGTGACATCGGTGTCGACAGCAGTCATGGCTACCTCCCGGGTCCTCAGGGTGAGGCGACCTCCACGGGACGTCGCGCACCGCGGCGCAGGCCCGCCGACTCGTAGATGCGCTCGACCACCGCGACGGTGCCACGGACGTTGTCGATCATGTTCGGCGCGACGGCCTGTTCGGCCAGGAGCGCGGGCAGTTCGGCCAGTTGACGGTCGTACTCCGCGCCGATGGGCTCGTCGGGCACCGGCAGTGCGATCGTGTCGCCATCCCTGGTGTGGGTGACGACGGGATCGCCGGCGCGGTTGGGGCTGAAGCCGAACGTGCAGTTCAGCGTGGCCGCGCCCGCAGTGCCCTCGATCGTGATCACCGTGGTGTCCCGGGGCTCGTGGGACGCCCACCGCGTGCACAGCGAGACCGAGACGCCGTTCTCGGCGACCAGGAACGCGCGCGCGGTGTCCTCGACGTCGCCGTGCACCGTGAGGGCACCGTCCAGTTCGTCGTCGGCACGCCACGCGGCCCGCCACGAGCCCGCGTTGATGAAATCACGGGACGCCGTGCCGACGACGTGGTCGAAGCGACTGGTGCCGATGAACGGGCCGACCGCGTCCATCAGGTGCCAGCCGAGGTCGACCAGCGCACCACCGCCGGAGAAACGGCGGTCGGTGAACCAGCCGCCGGCATCGGGTATGCCCCGCGCCCGGACCCACGACACGTCAACGTGCCGCACCTGGCCGATGGTCTCGGCCAGGCCGTACAGCACGCGCATGTCGGCCCGGTGCCGGGCGGCGCTGCCGGCCAGGAGGGTCGCGCCGGTCGACTGTTCCGCTGCGGCGAGGTCCTCGACCTCGGCGGAGTTGAGGCAGACCGGTTTCTCCACGAACACCGAGATGCCGTTGCGCAGCAACCCACAGGCGACCGCCGTGTGCAGGTGGTTGGGCACCGCGACGACGGCCAGGTCCACGTCGTCGGCCCGCAGGTCCTCGTAGCGGGCCAGCGACGGCAGGCCGTCCCGCGCCGCCGATGCCCTGGCCAGCGGGTTCGGGTCGACAACGGCGGCGACCGTGAAGGCGGGACGGGCCAGCAGCCTGGGCAGCCAGATCGACCGCGCCGCCCAGCCGAGCCCGACGACGGCGACCCTGATCGGGGTCCTGGTCATGATGCCGCCAGGACCTCGGCCACCACCCGGGCGATCTCGTGCATCTGCGCCTCGGTGCCCAGCAGGGTCCTGTGGTGCAGCCAGATGGTGTCCTGGTAGATCGCCTCGGTGTTGGGGCAGCGGGCCGCGATGTCGGCCACCGACTCGTTCGGCGCCCCGGTCTCCCAGAACCCGTCGCAGCGGTAGATCGCGCGGAACGCCACGAACGCGGGCAGGCCACGCGCGACCAGCGCCCGGACCAGTTCGTCCCTGCGCTCCTCGGTGACACCGGGCAGCCGGAACATCGCCATGTAGTGCGGGTTCCGGTCGGCCCTCGGGTCGGCGCCCTGCGGCGCCACACCCGGAATGTCGGCGAGCAGCCCGGCCAGCAGCGGCCAGCGGGCCTCCCGGGTGTCGATCTGCCCGGACAGCCTGCCGAGTTGGCCACGCAGCACGCTGGCGGAGAACTCGTTGAGCCGGAAGTTCGAACCCGACGTGCGGTGCATGTACTTCGTGTCCGACCGGGGCCGGCCGCAGCTGTGCCGCAGGAAGCCCAACTCGTACAGCTCGGCGTCCGGGAACAGCACGGCGCCACCCTCACCGGCGGTCATCAGCTTGCCGTTCTGGAAGCTGAACGCGGCGATGGAGCCCAGCTCACCGACCTTCTTGCCGTGCCACTGCGCGCCGTGCGCGTGGGCAGCGTCCTGCACGATCTGGATGCCCTTGTCGGCGGCCAGTTTCGGCAGCGCGTCCATGTCGGCCATCATGCCGGCCATGTGCACCGGCATGATCGCCCTGGTACGCGGTGTGATCGCGGCTTCGGTGGCCGCGACCGAGATGCAGTAGGTGTCGGGGTCGACGTCGACGGGCACCGCGACGGCACCGAGCCGCTGCGCGGCCTGGGACGACGAGATGAACGTGAACGCCGGCACGATGACCTCGGAGCCGGGACCCACCCCGGCGACCTGGAGGGCAAGTTCGAGTGCGTGCGTGCCGTTCGTCACGGCCAGGGCGTGGTCACTGCCGTGATACTCGGCGAACTCACGCTCGAACGAGTCGACCTCGCTGCCGCCCATCCGCCACCACTGGCCCTGGTCCAGCGCTCGGATCAGACCGGTCCGTTCCTCATCGCCGTACTGCGGCCACGCCGGGAAATCCAATGCGCTTCGCGCCTGATCAGTCATGATCCTCCGCTCTTCCGGAAAAGGCGATTTGTTTGACGTCCGAGACGGACTACCCAGTACGTTAACCTCGGGTCGGCGACCTGTCATTCCCCTGTCCACCCCCTATTCACCCCATAATCGAGAACACGTCGGCGGTGGTCACCGGAATTTCGATTAGGCTGGGCACAATGAAGGAACTGCTACTGCTGAACGGACCGAACCTGGGCATACTCGGCCGCCGGGAGCCGGAGGTGTACGGCACCGACACGCTGGCCGACATCGAAAAGGCGGTGGCCGACGAGGTGGCCGACAGCGATTGGCACGTCAGGTCCATCCAACGCGATTCCGAGGGTGATCTGGTCGGCGACATCCAGGACAACTACGAGTCCGTCGCCGCGATCGTGAATCCCGGCGCGTTGATGATGGCGGGCTGGAGCCTCCGCGACGCGCTGGCCAGCTATCCCCGGCCGTGGATCGAGGTGCACATCTCCAACGTGTGGGCACGGGAGTCGTTCCGGCACGAGTCGGTGCTCGCCGAACTGGCCAGCGGGATCATCGTCGGTTTCGGCCCACTGGGCTACCGACTGGCCGCCAGGGCGCTGCTGGACATGGTCGACGAGTGAACCAGCTGGTCAGCCCGCGATTGCCGGGTCCCTGGCCAGCAGTACCGCACCGTGCAGCGACGACACCCCGCCGAGCGCAGCGGCCCGCACCGGCGGCTGCCGGTGCCCGGCTCGCGCCAGGCCGGCCACCCGCTGTCCGACCTCGGCCACAAAACCGGGCAGCCCCATGGCGAAACCGCCGCCGACCAGCACCAACTCCGGGCGGGTCAGCTCGGCGACCCCGGTGATCGCGGCGGCCAGTGCCCGGGTGGCAGGCACGATCGCCTGCCGCGTCCACGGCTGGTCCGCTTCCAGTCCCGCGCGTAGCTCGTCGAACGGCACGCCTGCCTGCCGGAGCACGGCGGGTCCGGAGGCCAGTGCCTGCACACAGCCGGTGCGGCCGCAGTCGCAGCGTGGCCCGTCCAGCGCCACCACGACGTGGCCCAGTTCGCAGGAACCCCGGCCGGTGCCCGGAATCGCCCGACCGCCGCTCACGATGCCGCCGCCGACACCGGTTCCGACACCGACGTAGAGCAGGTCACAGCAGCCGGCGGCAGCCGCTTCGGCCACTGCCGCGAGGTCGCCGTCGTCAGCGGTGTGCACCGGAGTGCCGTCGAACAGCGCCGCCAACTCCGACGACAGCGCGTGGCCTACCCAACTCGGCCGATTGGGCCAAGCGACGACACATCCCTGCGCGTCGAGTGTGGCCGGGGTCGCAACGCCAACCGATTCAATGGGCTCCCCCAGCCGCGCCGCGAGTGTGCCCACCTGTTCGACCAGCTCAGCGAGGTCAGCACGCGCGGCGGCATTCGGTGCCCAGTGAAACGCCGTCCGCACGGCCTCCGCTCCGTCGGTCTCGGCACGCAGGGCGACTTTCGTGCCACCGATGTCGATTCCGAGGTAACTGATCGCGAGCCTCCCGGTTCGTCGGGTCCGAACACGACGCACTCGTCCGGACGTGTTGTCTCCCAGGATCCTCGAACATGTTCGGGTAATGGCAATTGAACGGTCATTGTCGCTGTTCAGCGTCCAATAAGAGGCTTTGTCCACTGTGCTGATGACGGCTCGTCACAGGCCAACTGAAACAGCTGTCCGGATGCCTCCCCCACCAGCCATCCGTATGGTGGGGATGCCTAGGGGTGTGAACCCGGATGCATACCGAGGAGAGGAGATGGCATGGACATCGACCTGTTGGGGCCACTGCGGGCTCGTCTGGCCGGCACATGTGTGACACCGACGGCCGCGAAGCCCCGACAGGTACTGGCCATGCTTTCGTTGTCCGCCAACCAGTTCGTACCGACCGCAGAGCTGCATCGCGAGTTATGGGGCGACAACGTGCCACGCAGCGCGGCACAGACACTCCAGACCTACATCTTGCACCTGCGCAAGCACATCCGGTCATCGCCCGTTGACGAAACAGGTGCGCCGACGGACCCGAAGCAGATCCTGGTCACCAGGCTGGACGGCTACCTGTTGAACACCGGTTCCGGTGCCGTTGACGTGCACGAGTTCGAACGGCTGGCCGAAGCGGGTCACCGTGCCGGTGAGTCCGGGGATTTCCTCAGCGCGTCCGAGAAGTACGGGGCAGCGTTGAACATCTGGGAGGGCAAGCGGCCACTGGCTGACGTGCACACCGGCCCGGTGCTCACCGTCGGCAAGCGCCAACTACTGGAGGCGCACCTGAACGTCCTGGACCGGCGGATCGACGCCGACCTGCGGCTGGGCCGGCACCACGAGGTGCTCGGCGAGTTGACCGCACTGGTCGCCGAGCACCCGCGACACGAGGGCCTGTACGCGCACCTGATGGTCGCACTGCACCGCTCGGGCCGGCGCGGCGACGCCATCATCACCTACCAGCACGCGTGTGAGCGGATGGGCAGTGTCGGCACGTCACCGACGCTCGACCGGCTGCACGGTCTCATCGCCGCCAACGCCTGACCATGCACGTGAACGTGCTCGGCCCGCTGGAAATCATCCACAATGGTCAGACGGTGCCGCTGAACGGCGTCAAGCAGCGGGCCGCGCTCGGCTTTCTGGCGTTGCGTCCCAACCGTGTGGTGCCGACCAGCGAGTTGCTGGATGCCTTGTGGGGCAAGGAGTGCCCCACCACCGCCAGGAAGATCCTGCACAACGCCGTGTCCAGGGTGCGCACGGCGTTGGCCTGCGACGACACAGTCAGCCTGGTCACCAAGCGACCGGGCTACCTGCTGACGATCGACACGCGGGACATCGACATGTTCAGGTTCTGTGCGCTCGCCGACCGTGGCCGCGCCGAGCTGGCGGCGGGTTCGGCCGGCAGTGCGGCGGCGACGTTGCGCCGGGCGCTGGCGCTGTGGCGCGGGCCTGCGCTGGCGGACCTGGCCGAGAGCGGTGTCGCGTGGGCGGAACTCGACCGGCTGCGCAGGGCCAGGACGGCCGCGTTCGAGGACAGGATGGATGCCGAACTGGCGATCGGCCGGCACCGGGACGTGGTCGAGGAGCTGGCGGCAGCGGCCAGGGAGCACGGCTTCAGCCGGGAACGGCTGTGCTGCCAGTACATGCTCGCGCTGTACCGCACCGGCCGCCAGACCGACGCGCTCGCCGTGTTCAGCAGGGCGCGAACGACGCTGGTCGAGGAACTGGGGCTGGATCCGGGTGCCGAACTGGTGGAGCTGGAACGCGCGATCCTGGCGCACGACCCGAAACTCCGCCTGCCCGAGCCCGTCCGGCACGTGATCCGGTCTCCCCCACCGGAACCGGTACCGGCCGCCGTCGCCGAGCGCAAACGGGTGACCGCGGTGGCGATCGCGTCAGCCGCCGACGACCTGGACGACATCGTGGACGCGTTGGCCAAGGTGGACGCTGCGGCCAGGCCGGAGGTCAGCCGCCACGGCGGCACGGTGCTGCCCACCGTCGGGTCGACATGGCTGGCTCTGTTCGGCATCCCGCGCACCGGCGAGGACGACGCTGAGCACGCGGTGCGCACGGCGCTGGCAATGGCCAACACGCTGTCCGAAGCCGGTGTCCGGATCGCGGTGGCCACAGCTCCCGCCATCGTCCGGCCGACCGGGCATGGCGACGCGCAGGTCGTCGGCGGGCCGGTCGACCGCTGTCTGCGGCTGCTGGACCACGTGCCGCTGAACGGTGTCCGGGTCTGTGACGAGACACGCAGGGCAACGGCCCACCGCGTCGCCTACGCGACCGTGCCCGGCCCGCTGGGTATCGCCGAGATCGTGGCAACCCGCGTGCTGCACGCCGATGTCCCGTTCGTGGATCGGGTGCGGGAGCTGGACACCCTGGCCGGCCTGCTCGCGGACGTGCGCCGAACCGGCGCGTCACGGCTGGTCACCGTGGTCGGTGAGCCAGGATTCGGCAAGACCAGGCTGGTCGAGGAGTTCGCGCAGGCCGCCGAGCCGATCCGGGTGGAACGCCTGTCGCGTGACGCGGTCGCCATGTCATCGGTGCTCGGACCGACCCTGGTCGTGCTGGAGGACCTGCACGACGCCGACGACACCACGCTCGACGCCGTCGACGACCTCGTCGCGCGCACCGCTGGGCAGCCGGTACTGGTGCTGGCCACCACGCGTCCCGGGCTGCTGACCAGGCGGCCGGACTGGCCGGTGACGCTGGCCCTGCCACCCCTGGCCCGGGAGGCAACCGAGCGGCTGCTGTCAGCGTTGTTGGTGCGGTGTGGACTGACCGACACCCCGGACATCGTGCGGGCGCTGGCGGCCGATGTCGGCGGCAATCCGCTGTTCGCCGTCGAGTACGTGCGCATGCTCCGGGACGACGTGTTCGGCGACATCTCCGTACACCCGAACGCGCGGCTGCCGGTGCCTGGCTCCGTGCACGGCATCGTCGCCGCGCGACTGGACAGCCTGCCACGGCCCGAGAAGAACGTGCTCCAGGACGCGGCCGTGATCGGCGACGCCGTGTCCGCCGAGGTGCTGGCCGCGATGGGGGACGCCGACTCGACCGAAGTGGCCCGTGCACTGGAACGGTTGGAGCAGGCCGCACTGCTGCGCAGGACGAAGGACGGCTACCGCATCGGCAGCACCCCACTGCGGGACACCGCGTGCTCCCAACTACCCCGGCCGATCCGGGTCGAGAAACATGGCCGAGTAGCCCGAATTCGGGAGTCGTGAACAGCACTTTCCTTGCTACAGCACGATTGTAGGGGGATGGCCGGGGTTGACCGGGCACAGGACCGCTGGCAGCGTCGACCACGTGAACAACACCACTACGGACTGGATCAGGCGGTTCCACCCGGCGCCCGACGCACCGGCCCAGCTGGTGTGCCTGCCGCACGCGGGTGGCTCGGCCAGCTTCTTCTACGGTGTCGCGGAGCAGTTGGCGCCGCAGCTGGATGTGTTGGCTGTGCAGTACCCGGGCCGGCAGGACAGGCGCAACGACCCGATGGTGGACGACATCGACGAACTGGCCGACCGGATCACCGACGAACTCGTGCCGACCATGGACCGGCCGACCGCGTTGTTCGGCCACAGCATGGGTGCGACGCTCGCGTTCGAGGTGGCGAAGCGGCTGGTGCGCCGAGGTGTACCACCGCTGTGCCTGTTCGTGTCCGGCCGCAGGGCGCCCAGCCGCCACCGCCCGGAGACACGGCACCTGTTGCCGGCCAACGAACTGGTCGACGAGATCAAGGCGGTCGGTGGCACCGATGCCCGGCTGCTGGACGACGACGAGTTGATGGATGTCGTCCTACCCGTGCTGCGCAACGACTATCGCGCCATCGAGACGAACGAGTACGTGCCGAGCGCGAAGCTGCCGTGCCCGGTCTTCGCCATGATCGGCGATGACGACCCGATGGCCGACGACGAGGACACGGCTGCCTGGGGCGAACACACCACGGGACTGTTCGAGATGCGCACGTTCCCCGGCGGCCACTTCTACCTCACGGCCCACGCAACGACCGTGACGGCACTGATGCTGGAGCGCATCACCGCCATGGTCACCGGTCGACCGATCCGAACTCACTAGCCGAAAGGTCAGACGATGTCCGACAAAAGGGTGCTCCTCGCCGGTGGTGACATCGACAGCAGGGTACGACAGGTTCCGGAGGACGCCGACGTGGTGAAGGTGCCGAGCGGCTCCGGCTACGAACACTTCAGCCACCAGGGCGACTACACGAAGGTGGACGACCAGGACGTCCCCGTGTACCAGTGGGTCATGCACACTGCGATCGCCGAGTAGGGCTAGCTCGCGGTCAGGGACGTGTCGTCCAGGACGAACGGCGTCCGCGACGACGAGTTCTCGGTGCCGGTGAACGTGAGTGTCACGGCCTGGCCCGCGTAGCTGGACATGTTGTACGAGTGCGCCGCGTAGCCGGCGGCCGCGTTCAGGTTGGGGAACGTTCCCAGCACGGTCGGGGCCGCCTTCACGGTGAACGTGTCGTACTGGGCGGTCGTGGTTGTCTCGGCGGTGTCGATGCGCAGGTAGAACGACAGTGTCGCGGCACAACCCTTGCCGTAGCCGTCCAGCCTGGCCACCCAGGTACCGGTGCGCGCGGGCTCGCCCGCTGCCGCGTACTGGCCGATCACCTTGATGCTGGCCGACCGCCCGGTGTTGCCCGACTCGAAGCCCGGGTTGGTGATCTTCTGGCCCGGCGCCGTACAGGTGCTGGCCGCGCTGACGGTCCACGTGAACGACGCCGTGCCGGACGCCCTGGTGTTGTCGGTGACGGTGACCACCACGTTGGATGTGCCGGCCGCGGTCGGCTTCCCGGTGATCGCACCGGTCGTCGCGTTGATTCGCCACGATATTTCGCATGACTACTCAAAGGTGCGAGGGGCGAAAGACTATTCGCTGACGGTGCGAATTGATGGATGGTCCAGCGTTCCCTCGGCGGGACCGCGCAGCCACGCGCGCAACAACTCCGTGTGTTCACCCAACCCCGGTGCCGGCGTGGCGGGCGCCGGGCGCGCCTGGTCGTACGTGATCGGGTGCCGGATCTGCTTCGGTCGCCCCTCCCCCAGGTCGACCAGCGGTCGCAGGCCCAGCGTTTCGGCCAGATCGACCCCGCTGCCGATGTCGCCGACGACACCCGCCGGCACACCGGCCGCCATCAGACGCCGCTCCCACTCCGCGCTCGACGCTGTCCGCAGCGCGCCTTCGAGCGCGGCCAGCAGCGCTGGCCGGTTGGCCACCCGGGCCGGATTGGTGGCGAACCGTTCGTCGTCACCCAGCGGGGCGACGCCGAGCACCTCGGCCAGCCTGCGGAACTGGCGGTCGTTGCCGCAGGCCACCGCGAGCATCCCGTCGGCGCAGTGCAGGGTCTCGTACGGCGCGATGGACGGGTGCTGGTTGCCCATCCGCCGGGGTGGAGTACCGGTGGCCAGGTAGCCGGAGACCTGGTTGGCCAGGCCGCCGAGCAGGCTGGACAGCAGGTTGACCTCGACGTGGTCACCGAGGCCGGTGCGCGACCGGGCGGCCAGCGCGGCGAGGATGCCGATGACGGCGTCCTTGCCGGTCAGCACGTCGACCAGCGCGACGCCCACCTTCAGCGGATCACCGTCGGCCGTGCCGGTCACGCTCATCAGCCCGCCGAGCGCCTGCACCAGGAAGTCGTAGCCGGGCCGGTCGGCGCCGGCACCCTGGCCGAACCCGGAGATGGAGCAGTACACGACACCGGGGTTGCTCAGCGCGACCGTCGGGTGGTCCAGCCCGAACTGGGCCAGGCCGCCGGGCCGGAAGTTCTGCACCACGACGTCGGCCCGCCTGGCCAGTTCGACGGCTGCTGCGAGGTCGTCCGCGTCGGCGAAGTCGAGGGCGGCACTGTACTTGCCCCGGTTGATGCCGTCGAAGTACGCCGACGAGTCGCCCGTCCACGGCGGTCCCCAGCTCCGCGTGTCGTCACCGGTGGCCGGCCGTTCGACCTTGACCACCGTGGCGCCGAGATCGGCGAGTGTCATCGTGGCCAGCGGGCCGGCCAGTACCCGGCTGAAGTCAGCGACCAGCACCCCGGACAGCGGCGACCGGTCGGCGTCGGCGGCCATCAGACGAAGGTGAGCTCGACCGAGCCGAGCCCGTCGATCTCGCCCGACCACGGGCCAGGACCGTCGACGGCGGCTTTGGTGATGGACCCCGTGACGACACGCTGGCCATCGGTGACCGAGCGGCCGTACTCGGCCAGCCTGGTGTTCAGCCGCTCCAGCGACACCATCGGATCGTCCATCGTGGCACCGGGCCGGCAACTGCCGACAAGGACATCCGCGCGGCGCAACCTGGCCTCCAGCGATGTGAGCGGGACATCGGGCAGCGGTCGGAACTCGCCCACCACGATGCCCCGGTTCGAGCAGCCGTCGGCGATCACCGTACCGTCGTCGGTGCCTGGCGCGATCCGTTGTCGATCAGCTCGAACGCGGGCGCGACGGTGTTGCCGCGCCACCGAGGCCACCGGGCCGAAGATCTCCTCCCGGTTCACCGTGTCCTCGTTCGCGGTGCCGAGCAGCACGGCTGGCGAGAGGTAGAAGCCGGGCTTGGCGCGCTCCAGCCGTTCCCAGCCGATCACCTCGCCGCCATCGGCGGCGGCCAGCGCCAGGTAGCGCTCGTCCTGAGCCAGCTGACGTTCGTCCACGACCGGTCCGATGTCGGTCCCGGCCCCCGGGCGTCGTCTGGCCAACGCGCAGGGCCACGGCGCCAAGGCCCAACTGGAGATGTCGACGAACTCGTCGTACACCGCGTCCATCACGATCAGCCGGGAGGACGCCGTGCAGCGCACCCGGTCACCGGTGGCGGTGGACCCGGTGAAGGACACGCCGTTGACCAGCGGCGGCGTGGTCAACACGTCACCGATTTCCGGCCCCGGCCCATCACGAGGTTCAGCACGCCCGGTGGCAGGCCGGCCCGGTGCAGGATGTCGGCCAGGTGTCACGCGCTGCCCGGCACCAGTTCGGCCGGCTTGAACACGACGGCGTTGCCGTAGGCGAGTACCGGTCCGAGCTTCCAGGCCGGGATGGCGCTCGGGAAGTTCCACGGCGTGATCAGCGAGACGACACCGAGCGGCTCGCGGAACGTGGTGACGTGCACGCCGGGCCGGGTCGACGCGATGTGCTCGCCGCCGTTCCGCAGCGCCTGACCGCCGCCGTGGAACTTCATCAGCTGGCCCGCTCGGGCCACCTCGCCGATGCCCTCGGCCAGGGTCTTGCCCTCCTCGCGGGCCGGCAGGTCACCGAGTTCCGCGCTGCGGCGCAGCAGTTCGCCGCCGCCGTGTCGAGAATCCCGAACCGCCGCTGGCCGGTGGTGGCCGCCCAGCCCGGCGGCGAACTCGCCGATGACGTCCGTCGTGTCCGACGGGTTGA
>DASUJK010000339.1:0-3972 GCA_036279295.1 Pseudonocardiaceae bacterium
AGGTGCTGGAGCGGGACGATGCGGGTCACGTCGTGACCCGCACCGTCCTGCCGGGCGGTCTGCGGGTGATCACCGAACAGGTGCCCGGGGTGCGGTCGGCCGCTGTCGGCATCTGGGTCGGCGTCGGTTCGCGGGACGAAGCGCCCAGCGTGGCCGGTGCCGCCCACTTCCTGGAGCACCTGCTGTTCAAGGGCACCACGCGGCGCTCGGCGGCGCAGATCGCCGAGGAGATCGACGCGGTCGGCGGTGAGCTGAACGCGTTCACCGCCAAGGAACACACGTGTTACTACGTGCACGCGCTGGACAGCGATCTGCCGCTGGCCATCGACATGCTGGCCGACGTCGTGTTCTCGGCGACGATGGCCACGCACGACTTCGAGCTGGAACGCGGGGTCGTGCTGGAAGAGATCGCGATGCGCGACGACGACCCGGAAGACCTGCTGCACGAGGCCTTCTGCACCGCGATGATGGGGGAGCACCCGCTGGGCCGTTCGGTGCTGGGCACCGAGGAGTCGATCAGGGGCCTGACCCGGACCGCGTTGCGTGGCTTCCACAAGCGGCGCTACCAGCCGCACCGGATGGTGCTGGCGGTGGCCGGCAACGTGACGCACCGACAGGTGCTGCGGCTGGCCCGCAAGGCGCTGGGCGCACAGCTGGGTGGCGCGGAACTGCCGTTGGCACCGAGGACCGGCCGGTTGCGGCTGACCTCGCGGCACGGGCTGGAACTGCGCACCGACGACACCGAACAGGCCCACCTCATGGTGGGCGTGCGCGGCCTGGACCGGCACGACGACCGCCGGTTCACCCTGGGTGTGCTCAACGCGGCGCTGGGCGGTGGGATGAGTTCGCGGCTGTTCCAGGAAGTGCGGGAGCGGCGCGGGCTGGCCTACCAGGTGTACTCGTCGGTGTCCTCGTACGCGGACACCGGCATGGTGTCGGTGTACGCGGGCGCTCACCCGGACCGGCTCGGCGACGTGGCAGGCGTGCTGCGGGCCGTGCTGGACGACGTGGCCGCGAACGGGCTGTCCGACGCCGAAGTGGCCCGGGGCAAGGGCCAGTTGCGCGGTGGACTCGTGCTCGGCCTTGAGGACTCCAGCGCCCGGATGTCGCGGATCGGCAAGGGAGAGTTGAACTACGCCGATCACCTCACCGTCGAGGGCACGCTGGACCGGATCAACGAGGTCACCGCCGAGGATGTGGCGGAACTCGCCGCCGAGTTGCTGCGCAGGCCCGTCGCCACGGCGGTGGTCGGCCCGTACGCTCACCCGGACGACCTGCCAGCCGAACTCCAGGGGTGATCGACGGTGACCACGCCACCCACGTCCGGTTCCGCCGGCCGACCGGTCCGCGCCGTGCGGTCGGTGCGGTCGGCTGACGATCCGATCCGCGTCGGCGTGTTCGGCGCGCGGGGCCGGATGGGCGCCCAGGTCTGTGCCGCGGTGGCGGCGGCGGGCGACATGGAAGTGGTCGCCATGGTCGACGAGGGCGACGCGATGTTCGACATGGTCGACGCCGCCGTCGAGGTGGTCGTCGACTTCACCCATCCCGACGTGGTCATGGACAACCTGCGGTTCTGTGTCGACCACGGCATCCACGCCGTGGTCGGCACGACCGGGTTCGACGCGGAACGCATCGCGACGCTGCGGTCCTGGCTGGAGCACAAGCCTGCGCTCGGCATCCTGGTGGCGCCGAACTTCGCCATCGGCGCTGTGCTGTCGATGCGGTTCGCGCAGCTCGCGGCCCGGTTCTACGAGTCGGTCGAGGTCATCGAGCTGCACCACCCGCGCAAGGCGGACGCGCCCTCCGGTACTGCCGCCCGCACCGCGGAGCTGATCGCGCAGGCGAGGGCCGCCGCCGGGATGGACGCCGTGCCGGACGCCACCACGCAGGCCGTGGACGGCGCCCGGGGTGCCGACGTGGACGGTGTGCACGTGCACTCGGTGCGGCTGGCCGGTCTGGTGGCGCACCAGGAAGTGCTGTTCGGCACCGACGGCGAGACGCTGACGATCCGGCACGACTCGCTGGACCGCAGCTCGTTCATGCCGGGCGTGCTGTTGGCAGTGCGGTCCATTGTGGACCGCCCTGGGCTGACCGTCGGCCTGGAAGCCTTGCTGGACCTGTAGGTCAGTCGACCAGCGTGAGGTTCAGGGTGCCGGACAGCCGGATCTCCCGGAGCGGCCGACCACCGGCGTCGAGTGTGCGCGCGGTGCCGTCGGCCAGCCAGCCGACCCTGGCGTAGAACTTCCTGGACGCCTGGTCCTTCTCCGGAATCCAGGCGACACCCCTGGTCGCACCGTCCTCGCGCAGCGCGGCGGCGGCGGTGGCCAGCAGCCGGCCGCCATGGCCACGCCTGCCCCACCGGGGTTCCACCAGCAGCGTGCTGACCAGCGCGACCCGCGCCGCGTCCTCGGGCAGTGTGCCGTTGGCGTCGACCAGTTCGCTCTCCGGTGCGCGTCCCGCGACGCAGAACCCGACGGTCCACTCGCCCTCGACGGCCACGAACAGGCGAGCGGCGCCGCTGGTCAGCGCCTCGGCCCAGGCGTCCTCGACGTCCAGTCCGGCCAGCACGTCGGGTGGCAGCAGGTCGGCGTAGGCCACCTGCCACGTGTCCAGGTGGATGCGGGCGATGTGCGGGATGTCCTGCTGATCAGCGGGACGAACGGAGGCCAGTGCCACGGGCAGACACTACGGTGCGCGCTGTCGGTGCTCGCTGGCACCATGGCGGGTTGTGGACACCATGAGTGCGGCCGTGGCGCGGCGAGTGGCGCTGGCGGCGCAGGGCTTCGCCGAGCAGCGGCCGACATCGGTGCCGAACCGGCGACACCTGGCCAAGGTGCTGTCCAGGACGCAGCTGTTGCAACTGGACTCGGTGAACGTGGCCGTGCGGGCGCACTACATGCCGGTGTTCAGCCGGATCGGGGCCTATCCCTTCGACCTGCTGGACGATGCGGCCTGGTCGGATTCGGCGCGGCGGCCCAGGATGCTGGTCGAGTACTGGGCACACGTCGCCAGCCTGATCCCGGTGGACGACTGGCCGCTGCTGCGTGGCCGGATGGGCCGCTACGCCGATGAGACGTCGGGCTACTTCGGCTCGGTGGCCGGTCAGCAGTCACTGTTGGCCGACGTGCTGGCCGTGGTGAAGCGCCAGGGGCCGATCGGCGCGGGCGCGATCGAGGACGAACTCGGTGGTGCGCAGCCGAAGGCGCGCGGCGGCTGGTGGAACCGGTCCGAGGTCAAACGGGCCTGCGAGTACCTGTTCGCTGTGGGCGAACTGACCACCGGCACCCGGCGCGGCTTCCAGCGCTACTACGACCTGACCGAGCGGGTCCTGCCACCCGACGTGCTCGGTCGGATGATCGACGACGACGAGGCGGCCCGCCAACTCACCACGAGGGCGGCCGTCGCACTGGGCGTGGCCACCGAGCCGGATCTGCGGGACTACTACCGGATCTCGCCGGCCAGCAGCCAGCGGGCGGTGGCCGAACTGGTCGACGACGGCGTGCTGATTCCGGAGCGGGTCGCGGGCTGGTCGGCGCCCGCCTACCGGCACGTGGCCGCGAAGGCGCCGCGCAAGGTGGCGGCCCGGGCGCTGCTGTGCCCGTTCGATCCGATGGTGTGGCGGCGGGAACGCACCGAGCGGCTGTTCGACTTCCACTACCGCATCGAGATCTACGTGCCGGAGCCGAAGCGGATCCACGGGTACTACGTGTTCCCGTTCCTGCTCGACGACTCGCTGGTGGCACGGGTCGACCTGAAGGCGGACCGGGCGGCCGGTGTGCTGCGGGTGCCGGGCGCGTTCCTCGAACCCGGCACGGACATGGCCCGGGTCGCCGCCGAGCTGGCCGAGGAACTGGCCACGATGGCGGAGTGGCTCGGGCTGTCCGGAATCGAGGTCGGCGAGCGCGGTGATCTGGCCGCCGCACTGCGCATCGCCTGCCGCTGAAGGGCTTGGACACGGGAGTGGTGGGGGGG
>DASUJK010000340.1:0-3139 GCA_036279295.1 Pseudonocardiaceae bacterium
CCGCGCAGGAAGCGCTGATGGGCACCTACCTCGAGCTCACCGACGCGGGAGTCACAACCCGGGCTGCGGCGGCGTTGACCGGGATACCGCGAGCGACCGCGACCCGCGCCACGAAGCCGGCCCCGGTGCCCGACCCGGCACCGGGGCCCGGCCGGACCCCGCCGGTGAACAAGTTGAGCCTGGCCGAGCGGATCCGAGTGTTGGAGGTCCTCGATTCGCAGGAGTTCGTCGATCAGGCGCCGTTGCAGGTCTACGCCACCCTGCTCGAACGCGGCGTCTACCTGTGCTCGGTGTCCACGATGTACCGGATCCTCGCCGAGGCCGGCCAGGTCACCGAACGCCGAAGGCTGGCCCGCCATCCAGCCCGGGCGGTGCCCGAGCTGGTCGCTAGTGGACCCGGGCAGGTCTACACCTGGGACATCACCAAGCTGCCCGGCCCGACCCGCGGGGTCTACTACGACGCCTACGTGATGATCGACATCTACTCCCGCTACATCGTCGGCGCCCACGTCCACGCCCACGAGGCCGGTGTGTTGGCCGAGGAGATGATGAAGCAGATTTTCGGGATCCACGGCATCCCGCACGTGGTGCACGCCGACCGGGGCACCTCGATGACCTCGAAGTCGGTGGCGACCCTGCTGGCCGACCTGGGCGTGACCCGGTCCCACTCCCGGCCCAGCGTGTCCAACGACAACCCCTACTCCGAGTCGCTGTTCAAGACCATGAAGTACGCCCCGGTCTTCCCCGACCGGTTCGGCTCGATCGGCCAGGCCCGCGGGTTCATGGACGCCTTCGTCACCGACTACAACCACCAGCACCACCACACCGGGATCGGCCTGCACACCCCCGCCGACGTCCACTACGGCCACGCCAGCACCGTCGACCGACAGCGATCAGCAACACTCCAGGCCGCCCGACAGGCGCACCCCGAACGGTTCGCCACCAGCACCAGCCCCAAGATCCTCACGCTCCCCGAGAACGCCTGGATCAACCAACCAGCCGACGCCGAAACCCCGGCTGCCTAACACCCTCTGGCCTCATCCACCTTGAAAAATTCCGCACCAGCGAGCGCGACCACAGCCCCCTCGTCCTCCCGACAGCCAGCCAACCCAGGTCGCCTGACTGGCTGTCAAGGGAGAGCGAAGCGAATCACGAAGTGACACGAAGTGCCCTTGACCGACGGTCAGACGACCTGACTGACCATCACCTGGCGGGAGGACGAGGGTCCCCAACCACAGAAGACTCGGGAGATACGCATGGAACACCTAGATCTGGCGGAAGATCGGCTCTGGACTGCCAAGGAGGTTGGTTACTTCCTCGGTGTGCCGGTGCAGACGCTGTACCAGTGGAAGTGCGAGGGTAGGGGGCCGACCTGTCGACGGGTTGGGCGGTTCCTGAGGTACCGGCCGCGGGACGTGCGCGCGTGGGTCGATGCCTGTGACGGGGTCGGAGCGGCGTCGTGAGTGGTCGGCGGCTTCAGATCGGTGAGCATGGTGAGATTGCCTACCGTCGCACGGCTGAGAAGTGGACGGCGTCCTTCTACTACCGGAACAACCAGGGTCAGCGGCGAAGGATCGAGGCAACCGCGTCGAGCAAGACTGCAGCTCGTCGTGAAGGGTTGGCGTCCCTCGACCGCGTAATGTCGTCGGGCGGGATGGGCCGCTACAACGAGCGGACCACCTTCGGAGTGGTTGCGGAGGAGTGGTTCCAGCAGATCGCGCGCTTGGTGGAACAGGGCCGTCGCTCGCCGACGACCTCGGTGCTCTACCGGCGCACGCTTGACCTGCACGTCCTCCCTGCGCTCGGTGATCTGCGGCTGTCGGAGTTGACGGTGGCTCGACTTGACCATTTCCTGCATGAGAAGCATGGGGCCGACGGTTATGCCACTGCGAAGGTGTGCCGCTCGGTGTGCTCGGGTGTCTGCGGCTATGCGGTTCGTCGGGAGGCGATGCGCTTCAACCCGGTCCGTGACGTGGCTCCGTTGGAGCAAGGGGGCCGGGAGCCGGCGCGGGCGCTCACCGTCGACGAGGTGAGTCGGTGGCTGGCCATTTTGGACGGGAGCGAGTACGCCCGTCGGAAGGATCTCCCTGATCTCGTTCGCTTTCTCTTGGGTACGGGTTGCCGGGTGGGTGAGGCGCTGGGGGTGCGCTGGGAGGACGTGGACCTGGAGCGCCGCCAGGTGAACATCCGCCGGACTGTGATCCGTGTCCCGAAGCAGGGACTGATCGGGAAGCGGCCGAAGTCCAGGGCGGGGGAGAGGCTGTTGGGGCTGCCGTCCTGGTTGGCGCAGCTGCTATCCGAGCGCCGCTCGGTGGTCAGTGGGGATGGTCCGGTGTTCCCGGACTCGGCCGGTGGCTACCGCGACAGGCAGAACGTTGAACGGGACTTCCGGGCCGTTCGAGGGGGCACGGAGTTCGAGTGGGTGGTTCCACACACCTACCGCAAGACGGTGGCAACGCTGATGGACCGGGGCGGTTTGACGGCGAGGACGATCGCGGACCAGCTCGGGCACTCGCGGATCTCGATGACACAGGACGTCTACATGGGTCGACGGGCCGTGGACGGCTCGGCTTCGCTGGCCCTGGAGGACCTGATCCGGAGGCGCGATCTGGACGAGGGGCCGGTGCTGTTCCCGCCGCTGTCGGAGAGCGGCTGAGACATGCCATGTAACCGAAACGCAACCGCCCCGGTCCATTTCTGGCCGGGGCGGATCGGTGTCTGGGCCTGTGACCTGGGGTTTTGTGCGCCATCAGGGACTCGAACCCCGAACCCGCTGATTAAGAGTCAGCTGCTCTGCCAATTGAGCTAATGGCGCCTGAAGCGACTGGAACTGTATCAGCGCGGCGGGCATGACATGAAATCGGCGCCCGGCACGCCGCCTAGACCTTTGCGAGGCGGCTCAGCGACCAGCGATCGCCTCCAGCACGGCCTGGGCGGCGTTGTGCCCGCCGATGCCGCTGACCGCCCCGCCGCGCCTGGCGCCGGCGCCGCAGAGCACCACGTTCGGCACCTCGGTGGCCACCCCCCAGCGCTGCGCCGGGGTGTCCAGGCGGGCCCGGTTCGGCGCCCACGGCCAGGACAGGTCGCCGTGGAAGATGTGCCCGCCGGGCATCGCGAGCGCCTCGTCGATGTCCTGGGG
>DASUJK010000341.1:0-41464 GCA_036279295.1 Pseudonocardiaceae bacterium
CGGCCTGGGCAAGGCGCGCTCGCCGGCCGCGAGTCCGTTGCCCGGCAACCTGATCGCCCGCATCGGGCCGGTGGGCCACGACGTGTCGCTCGCGCTGCTCGCCGCCGCCGGCCTGGCCATGGCGATCTGGATGGTCACCAGACCACCGCGCACCAGCGCGGCGGCCGCGGTGCGGATCGCGGTCGGGTTGACCAGTGCGCTGCTGCTGGCGCCTGCCACCCGCTACGGCTATCTGGTCTACCCCATCGTGCTGTTCGGGGCCGCGATGGCGTTGCGGCAACTGGACCGGTTGCCGGCCGACATGACCGTCGAGGCGACCGAGCGGGCACCGGCATTGACCTAGCCGAGCAGCTGCCGCAGCTCGGCCAGCCTGCGCAGCTGGGCCGCCCGTTCGGCAGCCCGCTGCTCGTCCAGTGTCGGTCCGTCGGCAGCACCGGCCAGCAGCGCCAACGTCTCCCTGGTCGCACCGGCAGCCGGCTTGAGCAGGTCGGCGACGAGTTCGTCCACAGCGGATTCCAGCTGGTCCGGTTCGACCACCGAGTTGACCAAGCCGACGCGCAGCGCCTCGGCAGCCGGAATCCGGCGGCCGGTCAGGCAGATCTCCACCGCCTTCGAGTAACCGACGGCACGGACCAGCGTCAGGGTGCCGGTCAGGTCGGGCACCAGGCCCAACGTCGGCTCGGCCATGGTGAACTGGGCGTCCGTCGCGGCGATCCGCAGGTCACAGGCGAGCGCCAGCTGGAATCCGGCACCGATGGCGTGCCCGTGCACGGCGGCGACGGTCACCCGGCCGGGTGCCTGGAGCCAGGTGAAGCCCTGCTGGAAGCGATCCACGATCGCGTCTCCGCCACCCGGCGGCGACGTGCTGATCGCCACGAAACCGGGCTCGCCGGGAATTCCCTCGGGGGTGAACATCCTGCGGTCCAACCCAGCGGAGAACGCTCGACCGGAACCCCGGACGACCACGACTCGGACGTCCGGGGCCAACCACTCCCCGATCTGCCGCAACGCCTCCCAGGTGCTCGGCGTTTGTGCGTTGAGCGTTTCGGGGCGCCGCAAGGTGATCGTTGCGCGCGCACCATCGACGGCTAGGTCGAGCCCGCCGCGCTCCAGCACATCGGCATCGACTTCGGGCGGTGACGCCGGCCTTGACACAGATCCAGACACAGACCCTCCCAGCGGTCGTGCGAACCGGACCTGCTCACCGCCTGGCCGATCGCGCGGTACATGTTACCGCGCGGTAGCCTACTTCTTCTTCGTTCGCGTCGCTCCGCCGCGTCCACGCAATTGGACACCGGACTCGGACAACACCCGGTGCACGAATCCGTACGAGCGGCCGGTCGACTCGGCAAGAGCCCGGATTGAGGCGCCCTTCTCGTACTTCTTCTTGAGGTCCGCGGCGAGCTTGTCCCGCGTGGCGCCCGTGATACGAGCACCCTTCTTCAGGTCAGCCACCTTGTCCCGCCTTCCACGCACTGCAGGTCGGACCGCGTGCGGCCCCTATGGGGGCAATGATCGAACACGAACGCGCAGAACGCCAGGCGAGTGAGAGAAATCTTCTGAGCGTGATCGACACGTCACATGCGGCTGATCACTCACATGCAGTATCGGCGGCGGCGAGCCAATTCCTGTCGTCGCAGGTTAATCAGGCCAACTGCACGAGTTCGAGGTATTCCTCCGACCAATGGTCCTCGGAGCCGTCTGGCAACAGGATCACCCGCTCGGGCTCAAGCGCGGAGACCGCGCCGGGGTCGTGCGTGACCAGTACGACGGCACCGGCGAACCGGCGCAACGCGTCGAGCACCTGCTGCCGGCTCGCCGGATCGAGGTTGTTGGTCGGTTCGTCCAGCAGCAGCACGTTCGCCTGGCTGGACACCAGACCGGCCAGCGCCAACCTGGTCTTCTCGCCACCGGACAGCGTGCCGGCCGGCTGGTCGAGCTGTTCACCGGTGAACAGGAACGTGCCGAGCAGGTTGCGCAACTGCTGCTCACCCGTGTCCGGCGCGGCGTGCCGGATGTTCGCCCACACCGTCGCGTCGTGGTCGAGGGTCTCGTGTTCCTGGGCGTAGTAGCCGATCCGCAGGCCGTGACCTGGCACGACCTTGCCGGAGTCGGCCTCCTCGTTACCACCGAGCAGCCGCAACAGGGTGGTCTTGCCGGCACCGTTGAGGCCGAGCACGACCACCTTCGACCCCCGGTCCACCGCCAGATCGACACCGGAGAAGACCTCAAGCGAGCCATAGCTCTTGGACAGGCCCTCGGCGGTCAGCGGGGTCCGCCCGCACGGTGCCGGATCCGGGAACCGGATCTTGGCCACCTTGTCGGCCTGCCTGGTCTCGTCCAAACCGGACAGCAGCTTTTCGGCCCGCTTGGCCATGTTCTGCGCGGCGACCGCCTTGGTTGCCTTCGCACGCATCTTGTCGGCCTGCGCCATCAGGGCGCCCGCCTTCTTCTCCGCGTTGGCGCGTTCCCTGCGCCGACGCTTCTCGTCGGCGGCGCGCGCGTCCAGGTAGCGCTGCCACGTCATGTTGTAGGCGTCCAGTTCGCCCCGGGTGGCGTCCAGGAACCACACCTTGTTCACCACGGCGGCCAGCAGCTCGACATCGTGGCTGATCACCACGAGACCGCCGTCGTGCGACTTGAGGAAGCCGCGCAGCCAGCTGACCGAGTCGGCGTCCAGGTGGTTGGTCGGCTCGTCCAGCAGCAGTGTGGTCGCCGAGCGGCCGTTCACCCCGGCATCGGAGGCCGCGAACAGGATACGGCCCAGCTCCACCCGCCGACGCTGTCCGCCGGACAGGGTGCGCAGTGGCTGGCCGAGCACGCGGTCCTCCAGCCCGAGATTGGCACAGATCCGTGCCGCGTCGCTTTCCGCCGCATAGGCGCCCTGGGCGGAGAACCGCTCCTCCAGCCGGCCGTAGCGGCGCACCTGCGCGTCCCGTTCCTTGTCGTCGACCAGTTCCGCCATCGCGGTCTGCGCCTTTTCCATGTCGCGCAGCAACTGGTCCAGCCCACGCGCGGACAACACCCGGTCCTTCGCGGTGACCGAAAGATCACCTTCGCGTGGATCCTGTGGCAGATAACCGATTTCGCCGACGCGCTGCACAGTGCCGCCGTAGGGCTCGCCCTCACCGGCGAGTACGCGCAGCGTTGTGGTCTTACCGGCGCCGTTACGGCCGACGAGGCCGATCCGGTCGCCGGGCTGGATGCGCAGTGTGGCGTCGTCGAGCAGGATGCGCGAGCCAGCGCGCAGTTCGATATTGGCAGCGACAATCACGAGTGAACTCCGGAAAAGTGGCGTCCGTGATCGGACGGGCAACGGGCAGGAGGCATCTGCCCGCCTGCCGGGGCAGGCGAGCTCAGTCGCTCCTCATTCCGTGCGAACCACCACGCTCACAGTGTACGGGATCAGCTCCATCGGATTTCGCGGTGACGTTGCCGATCATGGCTCCGTGACCAGGATCTCCACCGCCATCGCCCGCTCGGCCGCGTCGTCCAGCACGGCCCTGCGGGGTTCGGCGACCTCCAGCACGCGGGCCTGCGCGAGCGCGAACACGGCGGCCAGTCGCCCGTCCTCGCGCAACACCTCCAGCGCCCTGCGATCCCCACCGAGGACCACGGCGACGAGTTCGGGCAGCCGGGGCACCAGCACCCGCACCGCGTCGTCCGCGGCCGAGCGCAGCGCCACCCTGGCCTGGCCGGCGCGCCGCCGGGCGAACCGCTGCTGGGACCAGCCGCCCGCCTTGTTCCTGCCGTGCACCTGGGTACGGTCGGTGGCGGACACCAGTACCAGGCCCGCCTCGGCGATACCGACGCTGTGCCCGCCGAGCCGGACCAGCAGCAGGCCGATCCGCCGGGGCACCAGCAGGTGGGCCACCAGGTCGGTCATGTCGAGTCCGTCCTCGGCCGCCGTCAGCGGCGGGAACGGCACGGTCACCGTCGCGGTGGCGCCGTCCTCGGCCAGCACGGTCACCGTGTCGGCGGTGATGTCGGTGCTGAGCACGCCGCCGTGCCGCTCGCCGAACCGGTCGAACCACCCACTCACCCGCGAGGGGGATATCTCGACGATGCGGCCACCGCCCGGTGCTGACCTCACGGCGCCCATTGGCCACCCTCGGTATTGTCGTGCCGATTGGTGTCCCGGCGAGTCTCGATAATGCGGTCGATCCCCTGGTCGAGGTGGCAACAGGGCGAACCGCCCAGGCCGCGGAACCGACGCCGTTCGGTCACGATCGGTACCCTATCGTCGCAGGTGGGGTAGACCTTGATCGGCCATTCGTCGCATCAATTGACGCCGTATGGGGGTGTAACAAACGGCGTCACCCAAGTAGGGTAACTCTCGCGTGACGATGTGACGACGGGGAGTCACCATGACTATCGCTGCCAGTCGAACCGAGCACGGATTGGCTCGACCCGTGACAGTACGGCCAGAGCTGGCAAGACTGCTTGCCGGTGGCCCATTTCCAGACGCGCTGCGCGCTGCCATCAAGGGCAGCGGGCTGAGCCTGGATCGGATCCAACACCGGCTGCAACTGCGCGGTGTCACCATCAGTGTGGCCACCCTCAGTTACTGGCAGTCAGGTCGACGGCGTCCGGAACGTCCCGAATCACTCGACGCGCTACGCCACCTGGAAGCAGTGCTGCGGGTACCGCCGAACGCGCTCACCGCGCTGCTCGGGCCACCCCGGCCGCGTGGCCGCCGCCGGCACAACGGCAGGTTGCTGCCGCTGGACGTGCTGTGGGGCAGCGCCAACCTGGGCAGCCTGCTGACCCGCGTGAACACCTCGTGTGACGGCATCCTGGCCAGGATCAGCCAGCACGACCGGTGCTCGGTGAACGCACGGCGCCAACTGCACAGCGTGCACGTCAGCCAGGTGCTGCGGGCCGAGCAGGACGGCGCCGACCGCTGGGTCCTCGTCTACGACTGGGAGATCGCCACCAAGGACGCGCCGCAGATCATCGGCCTGCGCAACTGCCGCCTCGGCCGGATCGCCGTCGACCACGACGCGCACATTCTCGTGGCGGAACTGCTGTTCGACCGGCCGCTGGCCACGGGCGAGACGCTGATCATGGAATACCAGGTGGTCAACCCGGCCAGCGACCACGGCGCCACGGCCGACTCCTACTTCCGGCGGCTGCGGCTGCCGGTGCGGGACTACGTGGTCGAGGTCCAGTTCGACCGCGAGAACCTGCCGCTGCGCTGCCAGCAGTTCAGCTCGCCTGCCGGCGATGTCCGAATGGCGCGACGGCGCAACCTGACCGTCAGCCCGACCGGCGAGGCACACGCGGTCGCGCTCGGCGTCGGCCCCGGCCTGTTCGGCATCGAATGGGACTGGCCGCCGGTGATCCCCGCACCGGCCGGTGAGCGGCTGCCACCGAGGCAGCAGCTGGGGGCACAGAGCTACAGCTAGAGCTGGAGCTGTCGCTTCGCTCCCGGGTCTCCCACGCCGCTGGCGCGCCAGGCCCCCCGTCAGAGCGCGAACGCGTCCGTCCACAACTGACCGCGGCGACCGGTCAGCGCGTCCAGCAGGGCCGCTGCCTGGTTGTCGGTCAGTGACGCCACGAAGTCCACCACCGCACGCCCCCTGGCCAGCGCACGTACCGCGTCCGGCCCGGTGGGTGCCTCACCCGTGGCGCCGGCCAGCAGTGTCGGGTCGGTGGCCGACAGCGCCGCGTACTGGTGCTCGGCCAGCTCCACCAGGTCGTGCAGCCGACGCGGCAGCCGGTCGGTCTCGCGCCGGTCCCCCGCCCACTGCTCCAGTTCCTCGACCAGCGACGTGAGCAGCCGCGCCTGACCGCGCTGGTTGAGAGCCAGATCCGGCCGCAGCAGCACGAAGTGCCGGTGCACGAACTTGAGCACCTGGACCTCGTGCCACGCGGCCGTGGCCAGCAGCACGTGCCCGGACCTGGTGGTCGGGTCGGCGCTCACGATCACGCCTGCCACCAGCCGCTCGGTCCAGCCCGCCGAGAACCGGGCCAGGGACTGCTCCGCGGCGACCGAACCGTCGAACGGCACGGCCAGCAGCCCGTCCACCAGCTCCACCCGCACCCTGGCCACGGCCTCGGCGAACGCGTCGTCGTCCACCGCCCACGAGTCACGCCGGTGCAGCCGCCTGCGCAGTGCCTCCAGTGCGCGACCGGGCAGCCGCTCCTCGACGGCGAGACCGTCCTCGTCCAGCGCGGCCAGTTCGGCCGCGTGCGCCTGCCAGTGCCCGAACTCGGCCGCCACCGTGGCGTGCTGCAACACCCCGACCCGGTGGAAGTCGTCCAGGTCGTGGATGGCGTAGGCGATGTCGTCCGCGGTGTCCATCACCGATGCCTCGACGGTCTGCTGCCACGGTTCGATCCGGCCGGTGAACGCGTCCCTGGCCTGCGCCAGATCGGCCAGTTCCGTGACGTAGGCGGAGAACTTGGCCGAGCCCGCGTCCGGTGCGTCGGCGGGCGCGGTCGCCCCGCGCGGCGGCACCGCCATCGAGCTGGGGTGCGGCCGCGGATAACGCAGCCGGGTCCACGGGTACTTCAGCACCGCGGCACGCACGGCGGCGGTCAGGTCCAACCCGACCCCGCTCGGGCCGCGCGCGTCGGTCGTGGTGACGATCCGGAACGACTGCGCGTTGCCCTCGAACCCGTCGGGCAGGTTGAACCGGTGTCGCGCGATGCGGTCCAGGATCTCCTCGCCGAGGTGGCCGAACGGCGGATGGCCGAGATCGTGGGCCAGCGCGGCGGCCTCCACGACATCCACGTCGCAGCCGCCCAGTTTCGCCAGCAGCCGCGCGGTGTCCTGGTCGCCCGTCAGCCGCTCCGCTATCGCCCTGGCGATCTGCGCCACCTTCAGGCTGTGCGTGAGCCGGTTGTGCAGCAGCAGGCCGGAACCGGTCGGGCTGACCACCTGGGTGACACCGGCCAGCCTGCCGAAGAACGGCGAACTGGCCACCCGGTCCCGATCGGCGCGGAACGGATTCGCGGCGAGATCACCGTGCACCGGTTCCTGCCGCCAGCGGCGGGCCTTCCTGGGTTCGATCTCGGCCGGCATGCGGCCACCGTACCTGCGGCGGGAAATGATCCGATGATCCAACACGACAGGCTCGTAGTGACATCCCCAGCGCATCCCGGCGCCCGGCGGTCGACCGAGACCGCGGGGCGCCCGTTCGTCGGCCGAGCCGCTGAGCTCACCTTCCTGCACAACGCCTGGCAGGCCGGCCAGGAGCGTGGCGCCAGGGTGATCGGCGTCGACGGCGACGCGGGTATCGGCAAGACGGCGCTGGTCCAGCGGTTCCGCGCGGACATCACGCCGGCCAGGTGTGTGTGGGCCAGCGGCGACGAACAGGAGTCGCATCTGCCGTGGGGTGTGCTGTGGCAGCTGGTCCGGCAGGTCTCCCCCGAACTGGTGACGCTCGTCGAGGGCCTGGACGCGCAGGCCGACCCGCTGTTCGTCGGCAAGGGCCTGCTGCGATACCTGGAGTCGTCCGACGAGCTGCTGCTCGTGGTGGACGACGCGCAGTGGGCGGACCGGCCTTCCCTTGCCGTGCTTCGGTTCGTGGCCCGCAGGCTGTTGTCAGGGCCGGTCACCGACCCGGTGCTGATGCTGGTGGTGCACCAGCCGGCCGGTGCGGGCGGCGATCTGGGCCAGCCGTGGCCGAGACCCGGTCTGGACGACGGCTGGCGACGGATCTTCGAGTCCGACCGGGGCAGCCACCTGCGGATCGGCGGGCTGTCCTCGCACGAACTCGTCGAACTGGCCGCCGCACTCGGCCATCCGGGGCTGAACCCGGCAGGCGCCACGCGGCTGCGGGAGCACACCGGCGGCAATCCGCTCTACGCCCAGGCGGTGCTGGACCAGGTGCCGCTGCGCTCGATCGCCGCTGGCACCGGCCCACTGCCGGCACCACACGACATCGCGCTGATCGTTGCCGACCAACTGGAGCGGTGCACACAGCCGACTCGGCAGCTGGTGACGGCCGGATCGGTGCTGGGCAGGCGGTTCCGGTTGGCCACCGTGCGCGCGCTGGCCAACCTCGTGGACACGGCGGCACCGGTGGCCGAGGCGGTGGGCAGCCGGTTCCTGGCCGAGGTGCCCGGCACCGAGGGGCAGGAACTCGCGTTCACCCACGGGCTGGTGCAGGCCGCGATCTACGACGATCTCGGTGCGGCCCAACGACGGGAGCTGCACCGGGCCGCGGCCGGGCTGGTCAGCGGAGCGGCCACCCTGCGGCACCGGATCGCGGCCGCGGACGGACCCGATCCGGTGCTGGCCGCCGATCTGGACGCCACCGCGCACGAGGAACTGCGCCTTGGCCGGATCCCGGTGGCCGCCGCCCAGCTGCGTACCTGCCTTGATCTGACGGCGCCCGGCCCGGAGCGTGCACCGCGACTGCTGACCGCAGTGGAGGCCCTCCTGGTCACCGGGGACGCCGTGACCGCCGCCGAGTACGCCGACGAGGTGCTGGCCGGCCAGGGTGCGCCGTGGTGGGACTACGTGGCGGGCCAGCAGGCGATGCTGTCGGGCCGGATCAACGACGCGCGGCAGCGGCTGACCAGGGCGCTGGACGCGGTGCTGGCCGGCCAGCCACCACCGCCAACGCCTGCCGACCTGACCGCCCGGATCGCCTCCCAGCTCGCCATCGTCGGCATCGTCACGCTGTCGTACCCGGACATGATCGAGTACGGTGAGATCGCGGTCCGGTCCGGTTCGCAGGAGCGGTGGGTCAGCGCGTTCGCCTGGTTCGCCAGGAGCATCGGGCTGGCACTGGCCGGGCGCGGCGACGAGGCACTGGCCGGCCTGACCGGCGTCGAGCAGCCGGGCGCGCAGAGCGGCCTGGACGGGCTGGTGGCCAGGGGCATGATCCGGCTCTGGCGGGACGAACTGGCCGGCGCACACCAGGATCTGCTGGCCGTCACCGAGCGGGCGGCAGCGGGCGAGGCGATGCGCGTCGCCCAGGCGCTGAGCTTCCTCGGTGAGGTCGAGTACCGCAGGGGCATGCTCGCGGAGTCGGTGCTGCACACCGAACTGGCCATCGCCGACGCCGAGGAGAACGGCCGGGTCTGGGACCTCACCATGCTGCACGCGCTGGCCACCTACCCACGGGCGGCCAGGGGCGACTGGACCGACGCCGACACGCACGTCGCGAAGGCAGCCGAATGGGCACCGGTGCTCGGTATCCGGTCCAGCGCCGCGTTCGCCGCCGGCAGCCGAGCGGCCGTCGCCGTGGCCCGAGGTGACGCCACCACGATGCTGGCCGCGGCCACCGACCTGGACGCCGCGTACGACTCGCTGGAGCCGGGCACGTACCTGCTCGGTCCGGTCCGGGCGGACGCGTTGTCCCGGTTGGGCCGCATCGACGAGGCGACCGAGGCGGTGGACGCGTTCGCGGGCTCGCTCGCGCAGAGCGGCCGGCGGTCGGCGCTGATGGGGGTGGCCAGGGTGCGTGCCCAGATCAACCTGGCCCGCGGCGAATCCAGGGCGGCACGCTCGGACTGCGCCCTGGCGCTGAACATCGCATCGGATCTCGGGATGCCGTTGGAACAGGGCAGGGCCGAGCTGCTCACCGGCCGATGCCTGCTGGCCCAAGGCAAGCGCGGTGCCGCCGAACGACACGTGCACAACGCGTTGCGGCAGTTCACGATGCTGGGCGCCCACGCGTTCACCGCACGGGCGCTGGCCGTCGTAGAAGAGTTCGGGCTGTCCGCCGACACCGCGCAGGGCCCGTTCGAAGTGCTCACCGACACCGAGCGGGCAGTCGCCCGGCTGGCCAGTGAGGGATTGTCGAACCGGGAAATCGCCGCCCGCCTGATCATCAGCCAGAAAACCGTCGAGTACCACATGGGGCATGTATTCGACAAGCTGGACATCACGTCCCGCCAGCAATTGCGGCACCTGGTCGAGGAGTCAGCCTAGGGTCGGCGGCCCGGATCACTAGGGTGCTCCCCCGGCCCGCGCAACACCCTGTCCCGCCTAGGTTTCCTTGGTGCGCGCGACGCGGGACGAGGACACCGTTCGACAGTCGGTCTATCTACGGGACAATGCGCAGTACCAGCAGATACTCGCCGGTGTGGAATCGCTGTTCATCCGATTCGCCATCAGCATGCTGCGCCAGGGCGAACGGATTCTGGACGCGTTCGCCTACCACTCCGACTATCTCGACGTCACCAATCCGTTCCGGCCGCATCCCAGGATCCGGCCCGCGTTGGCCTGCCTGACCGGAACACGACTGATCGAGGTGTACGCGGCGCGGGGCGGCCTGAGCGCGGTACCGAGCGCGGCCTGGGTGCTCCGGCACGCAGCCGACGCCGAGTTCGCGTCGGTGAACCTGGTCGACGTGTGCACGGTCTGCACACGGCGCACGGTGCGTGCCCTCGGCGTGGCCCACGACATCGTGCTGGAACTGCGCGACGGCGGGCAGTACCGGATCGGCTCGCTGCCCGACTCGCCACGGGCCGAGGTCATCGCCGACCGGATTCGGCACCGCGTCCGGAGTCAGAGATAGCCCCGCGCCATCGCCGTCGTCACGGCAGCAGTGCGGTCGGACACGCCGAGCTTGTGGAACATCCGGAGCAGATGGGTCTTCACGGTCGCCTCGCCGATGAACAACTCCCGGCCGATGTCCGCGTTCGTGAGGCCACGGCCGACCAGCCGCAGCACCTCGATCTCCCGCGCGAACAACGCGGGCGTCGGACCCGGCCTGCGTGCGTTGCGCACCAGGCGGGCGGCCACCGACGGCGCCAGCCTCCAGCATGCCGCGCAGCCCGGCCCGCACCACCGGTGCCGGCGCACATTGGTCAATGCCTCCTGCGTGGCCCGCAACAGCACCACCTCCATCGGCATGGGCAGCCCATCCAGCTCACCGGATGTCGTGATGGGTGACAGGAATGCCGCACTCGTCGGTCAGCCGGTCGGACTGCCGGCGCAACGCGTCCACCAAAGTGCCCGAACCCAGTGCGGCCGGGGTCAGCGCGCCGACCACCGCCCGCGCCTCACTCAGGTTCTCCCTGGCCGTGGTCGCCGCAAGGCGCAGGTGTGCTGTCGCCCGGTCGGGGTTGCCCCGTAGCTCCGCCTCGGCCGCCTGGACCAGGGCAAGGATGCTGGTGAATCCCTGCGCCAGCGTGTCGTGGATCTCGCCGGCCAGCCGCTCCCGCTCCGCCGCGATGCCCGCATCCCGGGACAGGGCGGCCACCTGCGCCCGGCTCGCGGCCAACTGCCCCAGGGTGGTACCGACGAAATGCGCGTACACCACGATCGCCGCACCGATGACGGCGTTGATCAGCACACTGGCGCCGGTGCCGCCCCGCACCAGGTCGACCAGCGGCAGCGCCGCGTTCAGCAACACCACCCAGAACAGCGCGACCCTGGCCTGGCCACCATGTAGGCCTGCGGACACAGGCCGATCAGCACCCACGAGCACTCCGGCACCAGGATCGCCTGGACGGCAGTGAACAAGTCGTGAACGTGGTTTCGCCGCTCGGCAGGCCAGGTGCACGATGAGCGGGTGCCCGCGTTGCTGAACGACGTGCACGTTGCCTTCCGGCTGGCCGTGGACGTTGGAGACGCTGCACTCGCTGGGTGTCGTACTGGCCCAGGGTGACCTGCCGCATCCCGCTTCGCACCGGCCGACCGGGCACGTGACGATCACCCCGATGGCGGGCGACGCGCTGGTGGTGGCACTGGCTGGACATCGACGCGTTCACGTCCGTGAACGACCGCTTCGGCTTCGCGGCTGGCGACGACCTGATCCGGGGCGTCGGCCGGTGTCTTGCCGAGGCGGCCGAAGACCACCAGAACATCCGCGTCGGCCACATCGGCGGTGACGACTTCCTGTTCGTCGCCGCGTTGGATCACCTGATGCCACTGGCCAGCAGGCTGATCGACACCCGATGGGCGGTTGACGGCGCGCCGGTCTCGCTGTCGCTGGCCACGTTGGTCTGCGCTGGCGGCTCGGTGCGGAGCTATCGGGAGTCGTCCCGGCTGCTGGCGCCGCTCAAGGTGCGCGCGAAGACGATCCAGGGTTCCAGCTGGGTGGTCGGCAGGCCGGGCAGCGACCGCGTCGACGTGCTCCGCCATGGCGACGGTCCGGCGGACTCGGTGGCCACCCAGACCACTCACCCGGTGCGGCGGCTCACCAGTGTGCCTCGCACGCGCCCGCCAAGGCAGCCTGAGAACATACTCATTCGTGTGATTCGGCGGGACATCTCGATCTAGATCTTGTGCGTCAGGCAAGGCTAACCTAACTTAGGGCACCGGTCCATCACGAAGAGGATGAGGATGCCCCCGCAACAGCTGTGTCTGGTCGCGCTCAACCCGACCGACTCCGTGACCGAGGGGTTCCTGCCCGCCGCAGCGGCGCTCGGCCTGCGCGTCACCCTACTCACCGACCAGCCATCGGCCCACGAGCGCGCCTACGCCGGACTGCGGTGCGCGCCCGCCGAGATCGTCGAGTGCGACGTGCGCGACTACCTGGCGATCATCGACCACGTCGACCGGCGCGACCCGTTCGACGCCGTGTTCAGCAACAGCGACCATCTCCAGACCCAGACCGCGCTCGCGGCCAGCCACGCCGGTCTGCCGGCCAAGGACTGGCGTGCGGCGCTGCGGGCCAAGAACAAGGCCCAACTGCGGCGGCACATCGCACGGCTGGGCGTGGACCAGGTGTGGAGTCGGGAGCTGTTGCCGGGCCGAGCCATCGAGGACATCCCGTTCCCGTGTGTCGTGAAGCCACGCGAGGGTGTGGCCAGCGAGGATGTCGTGCTGGTGCACGACTCGGCCGAAGTGCGCCGGACCTGCACGGACATCTGGCAGCGGAAGCCGGACCAGGCGCTCGTGGTCGAGGAGTTCCTGGCCGGCGACCTGCACACCCTGGAGACCATCGGCGACGGCGGTACTCCTGAGGTACTGGGCGGATTTCGCACCACGCTGTCGCCACCGCCCTACTTCATCGAGCAGAGCATGGTGTTCGACCCGACGCCGCCGGCATGGCAGGTCGACGCGGTGCTGGAGCATCTGAGGGCGCTGCGGGTCGGTTTCGGTGCCTGCCACACCGAGTATCTGGTGGCCGGTGACCAGGTCCGACTGATCGAGGTGAACTACCGGGCGATCGGCGACCAGTGCGATCTGATGCTGGCCGAACTGACCGGTGTGCCACTGTTCCAACACATTCTGCGTGTGCACCTCGGTGAACCGTTGCCCGTGTGGCAACCCGCGGTCGCGGCCGGCCGGGTCGACTACCGCTGTGCCGACCGGTCCGGCCGGCTCGCGGCCGCTCCCCCTCGGACCGACGAGCTGCGGGACGGTGTGCGCCTGGCCTACCGGCCGCTGCGGGCCGTCGGCGAGACACGTGCGCACACCAACACGAACCGCGACTACCTGGGAGTGTTGCGCACCATCGGACCGGATCAGACCACTGTGGACCGTACCGCGGCACAATTCCTGGCCGCCCAGAACTGGGACATCCAGCCGTGACGCTGCTGCGCGCCGTGCTGGACACATTGCTGCGCGAGGACTTCTGTGGCATGCGAACGCGCGGGTCCGTGGTGGACGGATGGCTGCGTTTTCGCGACTGCGCGATTCCGGTACGGCCGGACGGTTTCCTGTGTGACATCGCGGTGGCCGAGCCGATGGTCGAGTACGACGGCCGGCAGGTCACCGACCTGGACTCGGTGCTGGCACTGTTCCGCTGTTGGGTCGAGCCGGATGACGTCGGCGGCTTCGACGCGTTCGTCACCGAATGTCGAGACGCCCGGGCGACCATGGCGCTCCAGCAGGCCCACCGGGTCACTGTGCCGCACCGACCGGGCATGGCGGGCAGCCTGCGCTACGACACGCTGGCCGCGCACGTCGGCCACCCGGTGTACCCGACCGGGTTGGCCAGGCAGGGCATCGCTCCCGCCGACCAGTTGCGGTACGCACCGGAGTACCACCCGACGTTCGGCCTGCGCTGGATGGGAATCCCGGCCGCCGCCGTCACGTCGGCCGGCACGCTGCCGGACTGGTGGCCCACCCCGGACGACCTCGGGCTGACCGGTGACGTGGTGCCGTTCCCCGTGCATCCGCTGGCCGGCGCCGGGCCGGAGTGGCTCACCGTGGCACCGACGTTGTCGATGCGCACGGTCGCCGTGCTGGCCGACCCGGACACCCACATCAAGCTGCCGCTGCCGACCAGCACACTCGGGTTGCGCAACCGGCGCACCATCAAGCCCGGCACGCTGGTGGACGGAGCGGTCATCGGCAGGCTGCTGGCCGCCGTGCTGGCACGGGAACCCCGGTTCGCCGACCGTATCCTGTTGGCCGACGAACAGACCTACAGCCACGCGAACGACGAGCTGCGCACGTTCCTGATCCGCAGGTATCCAACCGGCCTCGACCCGGCCGACGTGGTCACGTTGGCCGCACTGCCGGCCTGCTCGGTACCGGACGACCTGGCCGACCGGTACTTCGCAGGCGACCGGACCGCGTTGCTCACCGAATACCTCACCCTGCTGCTCGACTTCCAGGTCACCCTGCTGCTGCGGTACGGCATCGCGCTGGAATCCCACCAGCAGAACATCTCGCTGGTGCTGGACCGGGTCACCGGCCGAACCCGGACCAGGTTGCTGCTCAAGGACAACGACGGGCCACGCGTACGCGCCGACCGGCTGCCGCCCGACTTGACCGACGACCTCGCACTCCTGGACGACCAACGCGTCCTGGTCGCACACACCGAGCCGCTGATCGACGTCTTCACCACCATCACGCTGCACCTGTGCGCCGCCGCGATCGTGTTCGGCACAGGGGGAATCGACCGCAGGCTGGTACGAGACCTGCTGGTCGCCGCGATCGATCGGCACCCGGACAGCGCGGACCGCCGACTGCTGGTGGCGAACACCCTGGCCGCCGACCGGCTGCCCGTCAAAGCGATGGTCACGGCGGGCACGCTGCTGACCAAGCAGCGCTCCGGTGCCGCCGACATCAACAAGTTCTATCTGCGCAGCGGCCCGAACTACCTCACCAACAGGAGTACCTGACATGCCCACCCCGACCATCGGTGCGTACACGGCGGTGCGTGCCGATCACGTGGTCGCCCACACCCTGCTCAACTGCTACGTCCGTGAGGTCGCCGACGAACAGGCCCGAATCGCCGAGGACCACCTGTGTCTGCGGCTGCCCAGCGTGGATCAGCGGCTGCGGGTCGAGGTCCGGCGCAGATCCATGGCAGGCGCCCACCGGTTCACCGGACCGGTGTCGCGCTGGCAGGGCGGCGAGTGGTCCGAACTGGACTGGCGTGAGGTGGCCGACGTGATCGCGGCCGAGCTGACCCTGGCGACGGGGATGACCAACGACGAGTTCGCGGCACAGGTCGCCGGTAGCCACGACGTCACCGAAACCGCCCTGTGCCAAGGGTTTTCCGTGGCCACCGACCGCTACCTCGCCTCCGAACAGGCACTGCTGCTCGGTCACCGGTTCCACCCGACGCCGAAGGCGCGGTCCGCACCGACCGGGCAGTGGCAGGACTACGCCCCGGAGACCGGCAGCCGGTTCCCGCTGCGTCATCTCGCGGTGCGCGCCGACCTGATCCGGGAGGCCGCCGTGCCGGGCAGCGATCTCGGTGCGGTGGACCGGTTGCGGTCGGTGCCACCCGGCTATCGCCTGCTGCCCGTGCACCCGTGGCAGTACGACCTGTTGCGGCACAACGAAACCCTGACCGTCGCGCTGCGCGATGGCGCTGTGCTGGACCTCGGTACCGGCGGCCCGGAGTTCACGCCGACGTCCTCGGTCCGCACGCTGCACGGCCAGGACTGCTTCCTCAAGTTCAGCCTCAACGTGCGGATCACCAACTGTGTCCGGAAGAACGCGGCCTACGAGCTGGCCTCCGCCGTCGCGCTGACCACGTTGCTGGACACCGAACTGGCCGACCTGCCGGTCCGGTTCCCCGGCTGCCGGGTGCTGCGTGAGCCGGGCTACCGCACTCTCGACCTCGGTGACCGGGAGCTGTTCGAGGGTTTCGGCGTGATCCTGCGGGACGGCCTGTCCGGCTACCTGCGGCCCGGCGTCACACCGCTGCTGGCCGCCGCCGTCGCCGACGAGTACCCGCTGTCGGCCGCGCACGTGTCACACCTGGCCGGCGACCACCCGCTGGACTGGTGGCGTGCCTACCTGCGGCTGCTGCTGCCACCCGTGCTGGCGGCGTTCTTCGACCACGGCGTCGTGCTGGAACCGCACCTGCAGAACGTGCTCGTCGGCGTGAACGGCGACGGCATGCCGGTGCAGATGCTGTTCCGCGACATGGAGGGCACCAAGCTGCTCGCCGAACACCACGCCGGCACCCTCGCCGCGCTGTCGCCCGACGTGGCGGGCCCGCTGACCTATCCGGTCGAGCAGGGGTGGCAGCGGGTCGCGTACTGCCTGCTGGTCAACCACGTCGCCGAACTCGTCGCCGCGCTGGCCGACCTGTGGCCGGCACTGGAGCCGGACCTGTGGGCGATGGTCCGGGACGAACTGGCCGGCTGTCGCGGGCGACACGGCCTGCCGCCCGAACTGCGCGCGATCCTGGCCGGCGCACCGGTACCGGCCAAGGCGAACCTGCTGGCCAGGTGGCAGCGGGCCAACGACCGGCGGGCCGGATACGTGCCGCTGACCCTGCCGCTCGGTGAGCCTCGGTGATCACACCCTCGGTCGCCGACCTGGTGGCATCCCTGCCCGACGACCAACTCCCGGCCTACGTGTACGACCTCGCGGCACTGCGCTCACACGCGGCGGCGATCCGCGCGGCGCTGCCACCCGAGGTGGAGTGCTACTACGCGGCCAAGGCGAATCCGGCCGAACCGGTGCTGCACACGTTGGCCGGCGTGGTGGACGGGTTCGAGGTGGCGTCCGGCGGCGAACTGACACACGTCGCGGCTGCCGTCCCCACTGCTTCGCTGGCGTTCGGCGGACCGGCCAAGAGCGACGCCGAGTTGGCCGCGGCGCTACGGGCCGGCGTGCACCGCATCCATGTGGAGAGCACCCATGAACTGCGGCGAGTGGGCCTGCTGGCGGCCAGTGCGGGCACCACGGCGCACGTGCTGCTGCGGGTGAACCTGCCGTTGCCGACCGGACCGGTGGCGCTGGCGATGGGTGGGGTGCCGAGCCAGTTCGGCATCGACCCGACCGAGATCGCCGAATGCCTGGACATCGTCGATCGGGACGATCGGCTGGTGTGCCACGGCGTGCACGCGCACCTGGCCAGCGGCCTGGCAGCGGCCGACCAGGTCACGCTGGCCGGCGCGGTCGTCGACTGGGCGGTCGGGCTACCGGTCGCCGAGGTCAACATCGGCGGCGGCATGGCGGTGGACTACACCTCGCAGGCGCGATTCGACTGGGCGGTACTGGGTGCCGGGCTGCGCGACATCCTCGCCCGCGTGGGCGATGTGCGGCTGCGGATCGAGCCGGGCCGGGCGCTGAGCGCGTACTGCGGCTGGTACGCCGCACCGGTGGTGGACGTGAAGCACAGCCACGGCGAGGCGTTCGCGCTGATCGGCGGCGGCACCCATCACCTGCGGACACCGGCCGCCAAGGGCCATGACCAGCCGTTCGACGTGCTGCCGGTGGACGAGTGGTCCCCGCCGTGGCCCCGACCGGGGGTCGCCGACGAGCCGGTCACCGTGGCCGGACAGCTGTGCACACCCAAGGACGTGCTGGCCAGGCGCGTACCGGTGGCGCGCCTCCGGGTCGGCGACCGGGTCGTGTTCGGGCTGGCCGGGGCGTACGCGTGGAACATCTCGCACCAGGACTTCCTGATGCATCCCCGGCCCACGTTCCACTACCGCCCCTAGACACCGGAATGGCGTGCCGGTCGCAACCGGCACGCCATTCCTGGTCAACTGCGAACGATCAGCCCTTGCCGGGGCCGCCGTGCGTGGCCAGCACCAACGCGGGCACCAACAGATTCGCCTTGGGCGTGCCAAGACCGGAAGCGGCGTCCCAGCCCTTCTTGGCCGAGAAGCCCTGAATCGTGATGTCGGCACCGTGGAAGGTGTTGTCACCAACGGTGATGTCGTGGTACAGGGCACCGTAGAGCGGGCCGTGCGCCAAGCCGTACAGAGCATCGTTGATGGCACCGATCCGGCGGTGACCCAGTTGGTCGGCCAGTGCGGTCAGACCGGCCCACTGCGGGGAACCCGCGCTGGTGCCACCGAACTGGAAGACCAGGTTGGCACCCAGGCCGGACGAGCTCCACACCGCGAGCACGCCGCCGATGATGGCTGCGTTGTACGAGATGTCCGGCACACCGCGGGTGTGCAGGCCGAGCCCCCTCTGGAAGTTCGGAGTCTTGTACAGGGTGCTGAACCCACCGCCGCCCGCGGCGTTGAAGTCCGGCTCGTTCCAGACCGTCTCGCTGTGGTAGGCACCGGTGATGCCGTCAGCGTCGAGGATGGTGCCACCGACACCGGTGACGATCGGGTCGGATGCCGGGGTGCTGACTGCCTTGAAGAACGACGTGCCGTCGCACGTCGGCAGCGCGGCGCCCTGGTCGGCCGACGACGCGAACACGGTCATGCGCTCGTTCGCGGCCTTCTGGAACAGCTTGTGGACGTTGTTCAGGATCGTCGGGTCTTCACACTGCTCCGCCTCGCCGAAGCTCTGCGAGAGAGTGTCGCCGAGGTTGTGGTCGATCACGAACTTCTGCGCCGACTCGATGTCGGCGTCGTTGTCGCTCTTGGAGAGGACAAGATCGATCGTGGCGGCCGGAGCGATGGCGTGCGAGTACTCGACGTCAAGGCTGATCTCGCCGGCCCAGTTGGTCTGGTCGGCGTTGGACTGGTCGAACGGCGTCAGACCGTCCGGCGCGATGATGTTCAGCTTCGGTGCCGGCAGGCCGAACGCCGTGTCGAAGCTGGCGAGGTCCTGCGTGATGGTCGGGCTCTGGAAGGCGTCGACGATCACGATCGTCTGGCCCCTGCCGTCGAGACCGACCTTGGCCAGCTTGTCCACCCCGTAGGCGGCCCGGATCTGGTTCGGTCCGTAGCACTGAGCCGGAACGGTCTGCTCGCAGCTGAAGATCGTGTCCGCCGGGTTCGAAGCGACGTGCCCGGCAACCTTGTAGGCCGGGCTGACAGCGATCGATGGTGTCATCACGCCGCTTGCGGCGACGGCTGTGGTCGTGGCTATGCCGACCCCCGCGGTGGCCGCTGCCACCGCGAGCCCGGACAGGGCCGCCGCTAAGCGGCGACCTGAGTGTGCACGCACGAGCCCTCCTGAAATCACGCCCGGCCCCGACCCCGGGCGAGTGAACTTGGCGTTGGGAGCGTTACACCCTACTCACACAGCGTCAAGATACGACCAGCTGGAATCCGGGAACGTCATCCGCCCGGTGCATACACTTTCGAGGGTTAATCGACCGATTCATCCTCAGTTGTCGGATCGTCCAATACCGACAGTGGCGGAATTGCATCCACATTCGTGGCCAGATCGTCATCCTCGGCCTGGATTTTCCCTGGCAGCTGTGCTTGTGCCTGGTCCGCTTCACCCAGCTGGTCCACTGTGTTCGGTTCGACCGGAGGCTGCGGTTCCTCGGCATCGGTCCGATCCTCGAACCACCCGAACTGCCCGAACGTCGCTTCTCCCTGGTGCAGCAGCACCTCCGCACCCACCGGCCGGAAGCCCGCCGCCAGCGCGGCCCGCACCGAAGCGGCGTTACCGGGGGCGACCTGTGCCCACACCAGCTCGCCGGCCGGCAGCAGCCCCCGGGCCGCGGTGAACAGCCCCCGGCCCAGCCCGAAACCGCGCAGCGCCGGCTCCACCTCGACCGACACCTCCCAGCGCCCTGCGACGCCCCGGCCCAGCGTGAGCAGGCCACCGGGGCAGCGCCAGGCCCGCACACCGATCCGCACCGCCAGCGCCCTGGCCAACCGGTGCGGCAACGGCTCGACGAACTCGGTCAGCTCGGTGAGTTCGGCACCGCCCAGTCGACCGGTCGCCTGCGCCACCAGCACCAGATCGAGGTTGTCCAGCACCCGACCGGTCGCCGCGGCCAGCAGCGTGAGGAACTGGGGCTGCGTCGGGGCGGACAGGTCGTCGTCCGGCAGCCAGCTGCGCACCCGGTCGCCCGCGACGTCCGTGGACACCACGTTGTGCCCGCCGAACACGAGCACACCGACCGACCGTTCGTCCGGTGGCGGGACCACGGTCAGCACCGCATCGGCCGCCAGCTGTTCGCCGTCGGCCACCGACCGCATCAGGTCCGCGAGTTCCGCCACAGTCCCTGTCATACCGCACCGGGTACACGAACGGGTGACCGGTGCTGGGTTTCGGCCGGGAAGTGCAACCGATCGGGGTGTGCTGGGGTTCAAGGGGGGTGACCAGCGAGAACGCAGCCCTCAGCAGTGACCCGGACATCGTCCGGGCGCTGGCGCGTGACCTGGACACGGGCTTCATCCAGCTGTTCGAGACCTACCAACATGTGGTGTTCTCGACCGCGCTGCGGCTCTGCGCCCGCTGGGCGGACGCGGAGGACATCACGGCCGAGTCGTTTCTGCGGGCCTACCGGGCGCTGTCCGGATATCGGCCGGACCAGGTGGCGGCACTGCGGCCGAAGTCCTGGCTGCTGACCATCGCGCTGAACCTGTGGCGCAACCAGCAGCGGGACGCGGCACGGCGGCCGATGTGCGACCAGTGGGAACAGGCGTTGGACCCACCCGATGCCCGGCCCGGCGTCGCCGAGACGGTCGGGCTGCGGGAGACCGAGCGGGAACTGGCGACGCTGCTCGCCGTGCTCCCCCCGGACCAGCGGGCGGCCGTGGTGCTGCGACACGTCGTCGAGTTGCCGGTGGCCGAGATAGCGAGCGTGTTGGGCCGCCCGGCCGGCACCGTGAAGTCGGACATCTCGCGTGGCCTGCGCCGGCTGCGTGAGCTGCATCCAGCATGTCTCACGCCCGTACCAGCGGAGGTGCTCCAGTGAGCGACTTCGATCTTGAAGATCTGGATGATGCGTTGACCGCGGGGCTGGCCGCGCTGGCCACCAACGGACCACCGGGCTTGCTGGAGCGGATCGCGGCACGGTGGTCGCGCGTCGCAGGCCCGACGTGCGACCTGTACATCGCATCGACCCACCTGGGCGTGATCTACGTCCGCACCAGCGACGCCGTCCACGACGACGCATCCGAGTTCGCCACCCTGTTCCACCACAGATTCGCCAGCCCGTTGATGCCCGCCCACCCATCCAGCCGGCCGATCGCAGCCCAGCCGCCGACGAGCGAGCCACCCGACAGCCGAGCACGCGCCACCGAGCCGCCCTACTCCGAGCCGCCCTACTCCGAGCCGCCCTGTGCCCAGCCGATCGCCGCCCAGCCACCCCGTGCCCAGCCGGTCACCGCCCCACCAGTCGCAGCCCAACCGTCCATCCCCCGGCAGGCCGCGCCGGCAGCCACGATCCCGGCCACCCCCAACTCAGCCGCCCCCGACTCAGCCACCGCCCGCTCGGCCATCCCCTGCTCGGCTACCGCCCCCGATGCCGCCCTCGACCACCTGGCCGGCCTGCGACTCGACCTCAGCCGCTTCAGCGCCTTCGAACGCGAGGTGCTCCTGGCCGTCCTCGCCATCCCACGCGGCCAGGTGCGCCCCCATTCCTGGGTCGCCCACCAGATCGGCCGACCGACGGCCATCCCCGACATCGACATCACCCTGCGCCACAACCCGGTGCCGATCCTCATCCCCTGCCACCGGGTCATCAACGCCGACGGCACGCTCGGCGACCACGTCTTCGGCCCGACGGCGAAGCGTGCGCTGCTCGACGCCGAGGGCACCCACCTCGACGAGGTGCATCAGCCGGCCCAGCGCGACATCCAGTAGGTGGCCGGCGTGGTGCGCTTCCCGACGTGCTCGGACACCCGGCGCACCGACAGTGCCCACCGCCGTGGCTGCCCACCGTGGCGCAGGCCGAGGATGCCGGCTACCGTGCTTGCCCAATGTGTCGGCCAGTGTCCAACGGAGTCAGTTGACATGTCCGCTCTACTGCCCCGGCCACGGGCCGAGATCGCGCCCGGCGCCGTGCACGTGCCCGACTGGCTCGACCTGCGCGAGCAACGCGATCTGGTGGCCGCCTGTCGCGAGTGGTCCGCGCCACCGGCCGGCTTGCGCACGACGAGGCTGCCGTCCGGCGGCATGATGTCGGTACGCACCGTGTGCCTCGGCTGGCACTGGCATCCGTACGGCTACTCCCGCACGGTCAACGACGAGAACTCCACGCCGGTCAAACAGTTCCCGGCATGGCTCGCCGACCTCGGCCGTCGCGCGGTGGCCGATGCGTACGACGACGAGGCAGCCGGCCGCGCCTACCAACCGGACGTGGCACTGGTCAACTACTACGACAACGACGCGAAAATGGGCCTGCACCAGGACAAGGACGAGCGCAGCCCGGCACCGGTCGTGTCACTGAGTCTCGGTGAGCGCTGCGTTTTCCGGTTCGGCAACACGGAGACACGCACCCGGCCGTGGTCCGACATCGAGCTGTCGTCCGGCGACCTGTTCGTGTTCGGCGGCCCGTCTCGACTCGCTTACCATGGCGTGCCAAGGATTCTGCCCGGCGAGGGCGACCGCGAGATCGGCCTGCCGACGGGCCGCCTGAACATCACATTGAGGGAATCCGGCCTCACCGACGCCTGAACTGCAACCAATCCGGTCCCGTCGGGGTTCTACGGGTATGAAAACACTCGACACCCCCAACACCGTGTCCGCCTGGAACTGGCAAGCGCTGGCCGCCTCGCTCGACAAGATCGGCTATGCGATCACACCGCCCGCACTGTCCCCTGCGGACTGTGCGGAGCTGATCGCGCTGTACGACCGGCCAGAACCATGGCGGTCCCGCGTCGAGCCGAGCCCCTACCGGCTCGGTCCCGGCGAATACCGACACTTCGACGATCCCCTGCCGAACACCGTTGCCATGCTCCGCACAGAGTGCTACCAGCGACTGGCGCCGGTGGCCAACGCGTGGCGCGGCCAACTCGGCATACCCGGCGGTTTCCCCGACCATCTGGACGGTTTCCTCACCACATGCCACAACGCCGGCCAGACCAACCCGACACCGCTCGTGATGCGCCACCGCGCCCAGGAGTTCAACTGCCTGCACCAGGACGATCACGAGGGCCACGTGTTCCCGCTCCAGATGACGGTCATGTTGTCCCGCGCGCGTCAGGACTACACCGGCGGCGAACTGCTCCTCGTGGAGAACCTGCCGCGAGCCCAGTCCCGTGGCCGAGCCGTTGTGCTGAAACAGGGCCAGGCAGTCATCTGGCCAACCTACTGCCGCCCTGGCACCAGCAACCGAGGCCACTACCGAATCGGCGTGCGATATGGGATCAGCACCGTCCACACCGGTGTCCGCCACGCGCTGGGGGTGAACTTCCACGACACAGCATGACAGTCGGTCCCGCAGGAGCCCTGGCTCAGTCGGTGAGTCCGAAGCTGATCACACGATCCGGGTGCACACGGATCAGTTCCGGAGACATGCCGTTCATGAACGGTTGTTGATCGGTGAGTGCTTCGGCGGTGCCGCGAATCTCCAGACACCGCACCCGCCACGGGCTGACCGAAGCGATGTCATCGACAACGAATGCCACCCGGTCGTTGGTCCGCAGGTTCCGGAACTTGCGGCTGGCACCCATGGCGCGGCCGCCGATGTCGATCGTGCCCAGCTCAGCGTTGACGCGGAAGGAGACGGGATTGTTCTGCGGACCGCCATCCGGAGCGACGGTGGCGAGCCGACCGAGCCGCTGGCTGGCCAGATACGCCAGCTCAGCCTCACTGAAGGAGGTCATAGGGGCGAGTATCAGCCACGCGACACGCAGTCGCCAGCGACCACGCCGTCCCGCGATGCCGTGACGGAGCAGATCAAGGCATCGATCCGTCTGCTCGGGACCGACGCTCGCGCCGGCGATCCCGTTGGCCGGCACGAGGAGGTCATACGCATCGAGACGAGCGGCGGCGGCGGCGCCGCCCGTGCGCTGCGCGCATGTCCGCGTCGATCGGTGAGTCGTCGCCAAGTAGGGCCTCGTCCGGGGGGCAGAGTGTGGCGGCCTCATCGGCGTAGACGGCGATGATCAAGTCGCGCCGCGTCGGGAAATGCCGGCACATGGTGGCGTTGCCGATCCCGGCCCGGCGAGCGACATCGTCCAGCGGCACGTCCGCACCGCGCTCGCCGAAGATCTCCCGGGCGGCGAGCAGCAGGCGCTCGTAGTCGCGCTGCGCGTCCGCCTGACAGGAGGTCACATCCCCGCTTGCCAGGCACCGCTGCGGCCAGGCAGGGCGGGCTTGGCAGCGTGGTGGCTTGGCAGCCTTGCGTGGCTCGATCCGTTTGCCCAAGTGGCGTTGCGGTCGGGCGGAGTTGCGCCGGGCAGCGTTGCGGTCAGGCGTCGTCGTCCGAGCTGCCGCCGCCCTACCAGGCCGCTGCGAGTCCGGTCGTGGCTCGGTTCGGCGCATGATCTCCGGGTTGAGCGGTTGTGGGCCGGGACAGCCGCCGTTCAGGCTGCGCAGCCGCTCAGACCGCGCAACTGGCCAGACCGGTGGCGTAGCCAGGCCATCCGGCCAGCCAGGCCATCCTGCCGGCCGGGCTGTGCCGCTGGTCGGGCTGTGCTGCCGGTCAGACTGTGAAGCCGAGTGCGCGCAGCTGCTCGCGGCCGTCTTCGGTGATCTTTTCCGGGCCCCACGGCGGCATCCAGACCCAGTTGATCTTGATGTCGCCTACCAGGCCGCCGCCGGGGCCGCCGACCAGTGCGCTGCGGGCCTGGTCCTCGATCACGTCCGTCAACGGGCATGCCGCTGACGTCAGCGTCATGTCGATGATCGCCGTGTTCTCGTCGTCCACTCGGAGGTCGTAGACCAGGCCCAGGTCGACCACGTTGATGCCCAGCTCGGGGTCGACCACGTCGCGCATGGCCTCCTCGACGTCGTCGATGGATGCCACGTCGGCCCTCGGTGCCGGCGGTTCCGGCAGGCCTGCCGCAGTGCGGTCGACAGAACCAGAAGCAGAACCAGAAACAGCAGGGTCGACAGAAGTCTCGTCGGTCGTCATCAGTGCTCCACCTCGGTCTCGCTGCTCGCTTCCGCCCTGGCCACCGCGTCCTTGAACGCCATCCAACCCAGTAGCGCGCACTTCACCCTGGCCGGGTACTTCGCCACACCGGCGAACGCGACCGCGTCCTCCAGCACGTCCTCGTCCGGCTCGACCTGGCCCCGGCTCTGCATCAGCTCGACGAACACGTCCATCGTGCCGAACGCCTCGGCCACCGAGCGCCCGATGACCAGGTCCGTCAACACGGACGTGGCCGCCTGGCTGATCGAGCAGCCCTGCCCCTCGTACGACACGTCGGCCACCTCGGCCGTCGTGCCGCTGCCCTTGAGGTTCACCCGCAGGGTCACCTCGTCCCCACAGGTGGGGTTCACGTGGTGCACCTCGGCCCCGTACGGGTCCCGCAAGCCACGCCCGTGCGGGTGCTTGTAGTGGTCCAGGATGATCTCCTGGTACATCTGATCCAATCGCATCAGACCGTCCCGAAGAACCGCTGCGCCGCACGTACCCCGTCCAACAACGCGGTCACGTCGTCCAGGTCGTTGTACAGGTAGAACGTCGCCCGGACCGTCGCCTGCACACCGAACCTGCGGTGCAGCGGCCACGCACAGTGGTGTCCGACCCGCACCTCGACGCCGTTGTCGTCCAGTACCTGGCCGACATCGTGCGCATGGATACCTTCCACAACGAACGAAACAGCGCCGCCCCGGTCGGCTGTTCCCGTCGCGCCGTCCGGGGTCGGGCCGACGACCCGCACACCGGGGATCTGGGCCAATCCGTTGAGCGCCGCGTCGGTCAGCAGGTGCTCGTGCTCGGCGATGCGCTCCATGCCGACCACCGACAGGTAGTCGACCGCGGCACCGAGCCCCACGACCTGCGAGGTCATCGGCACACCGGCCTCGAACCGCTGCGGCGGTGCCGCGAACGTCGAGCGGGCCATGTGCACCATCTCGATCATCGAACCACCGGTCAGGAACGGCGGCATGGCCGACAGCAGCTCGTTGCGGCCGTACAGCACGCCGACCCCGGACGGGCCGAGCATCTTGTGGCCGGAGAACACCGCGAAGTCGACACCCAGCGCACCGAGGTCGACGGGCGAGTGCGGCACCGACTGGCACGCGTCCAGCAATGTCAGCGCACTGACCTCACGTGCCCGCGCGACCAACCGGGCCGGTGGGTTCACGGTGCCGGTCACGTTCGACTGGTGCGTGAACGCGACCACCTTGGTGTGGTCGTTGATCAGCTCGTCGATGTTGGACAGATCCAGCCTGCCCTCGTCGGTCACGCCGAACCACCGCAGCGTCGCCCCGGTCCGCTCGGCCACCTGCTGCCACGGCACCAGGTTCGCGTGGTGCTCCATCTCGGTCACGACGATCTCGTCGCCCGGTGCCAACCGGAACCGCTCGGCCTCCGGGCCGGACGTGGACGCGTTGCTCATCGCGTAGGCGACCAGGTTCACGCCCTCGGTGGCGTTCTTCGCGAACACCACCTCGTTCTCGTGCACACCGATGAACCGGGCGATGTTGGCCCGCGCGTCCTCGTACGCGTCGGTGGCCTCCTCGGCCAACTGGTGCGCACCCCGGTGCACGGCGGCGTTCGACGTCTCCAGAAAGACCCGCTCGGCGTCCAGCACCTGCCGTGGCCGCTGGGATGTCGCACCGGAGTCCAAGTACACCAACCGTTTGCCGTCCCGGATGGTCCGGCCGAAGATCGGGAAGTCCTTGCGGATCGTCTCGACGTCCAGTGGGGACACCGGAACGGCGGCAGAGGTGGTCGTCACGGTGTCACCGCCTCCTCGCGCTTCCCACTGGTGAAGCGCACGTAGCCGTCGTCCTCCAGGACCTGGGCCAGTTCCGGCCCGCCGGACTCGACGATCCGGCCGCCCGCGAACACGTGCACGAAGTCCGGCTTGATGTGCTTGAGGATCCGCGTGTAGTGCGTGATCAGCATGATGCCGACGTCACCGGATTCCTTGTACCGGTTCACGCCCTCGGACACGACCCGCAGCGCGTCCACGTCCAGGCCGGAGTCGGTCTCGTCCAGGATCGCGATCTTCGGCTTGAGCAGCGCCAGTTGCAGGATCTCGTGCCGCTTCTTCTCACCACCGGAGAAGCCCTCGTTGACACTGCGTTCGGCGAACGCCGCGTCGATCTCCAGGTCGCCCATGGCCTGCTTGACCTCTTTGACCCAGTGCCGCAGCTTGGGCGCCTCGCCACGCACCGCGGTGGCCGCGGTGCGCAGGAAGTTCGACATGGACACGCCGGGCACCTCGACCGGGTACTGCATGGCCAGGAAGAGGCCCGCCCGCGCCCGCTCGTCCACCGTCATGTCCAGCACGCTCTCGCCGTCCAGCAACACGTTCCCGGACGTCACCTTGTACTTCGGGTGACCGGCGATGGCGTAGGACAGGGTCGACTTGCCCGAGCCGTTGGGTCCCATGATGGCGTGCGTCTCGCCCGCGTTGATGGTGAGGTCGACACCGGCGAGGATCTGCTTCTCGCCCTCGTCGGTCGCCACCGACACGTGCAGGTCGTTGATCTGGAGAGTGGCCATCGCTACTTCGTTTCTCCCGTACTCAGAAAGTCTCTAGTTGATCAGCGTGTCGGTGTCCACGTAGACGTCCCCGTCGGACACCCGCACCGCGAACACCTCGACCGGCTCCGTCGCCGGCAGCGAGGACGGCGCCCCTGTGCGCAGGTCGAAACACGACCCGTGCAGGAAGCACTCGATCCCCTTGCTGGTCACCTCGCCGTCGGACAACGCCAGCGCGGCATGCGTGCACTCGTCGCGCAGCGCGTGTACCTCGTCGCCCTGCCGGACCAGCACCACGAGGTCGTCGCCGACCTCGACCGCGAACGGCTTGTTGTCGTCCAGCTCGGTGAGCCCACAGACCCGCGTGGCCGTCATGATGCGGCCTCCGCCGGGAAAAGCACGTCGGCCGTCATACCCCTACCACCGCCAGTTCCGCCTCGATCGCGGCCTCCAGCCGTTCCCGCACCTGCGGCACGGCGATCTTGGCCAGCACCTCGTGGAAGAACCCGCGCACGACCAGCCTGCGGGCCTGGTCCTCGGGGATACCGCGAGCCTGCAGGTAGAACAGCTGCTCATCGTCGAACCGGCCGGTGGCGCTGGCGTGGCCGGCACCCTTGATCTCGCCGGTCTCGATCTCCAGGTTCGGCACCGAGTCGGCGCGGGCACCATCGGAGAGCACGAGATTCCGGTTCAGCTCATAGGTTTCCGTGTCTTCGGCCGCGGCCCGGATCAGCACGTCGCCGATCCACACCGTGTGCGCGCCCTCGCCCTGCAACGCTCCCTTGTAGGCCACGTTGCTGCGGCAGTTCGGCACCGCGTGGTCCACGAACAGCCGGTGTTCCAGGTGCTGGCCTGCGTCGGCGAAGTACAGGCCGGTCAGTTCGGCGTCGCCACCTCGGTCGGTGAACGTCACCGTCGGCGCGACCCGGACCACTCCCCCGCCCAGGGTCACCACGGTATGCCGCAACGTGGTGTCCCGGCCGAGCGTCGCGTGGTGCGAGGTGAGGTGGACGGCGTCGTCGGCCCAGTCGTGCACCACGACGACCGTCAGTTTCGCGCCGTCACCGAGCACCAGCTCGACGTTGTCCGCGTGCGTGCCCGAACCGGTGTAGTCGAGGACCACGACGGCCTCGGCGAACCGCTCGGCGCGCACCTGGAGATGACCGTAACTGACCTGGTCGACGCCGGGACCGGTGATCGCCACCGTCACCGGGTCGGCGACCTTCGTCTCGGCCGGCACGGTGAGCAGGGTCGCGGCCGGGAACGAGTTCCAGGCCTGTGCGGCCACGCGGTCACCCGGTGTGCCCGCGACGCCGAGCCGCTCGTCGCCCCTGGCGACGGACTCGACCCGGAGCTGGTCGGAGCCGGTCACGTCGACCTGTGCCGTCCCGGTGGCCTCGGCCCCGGAGTGCAGGCCGCGCAGCCTCTTCATCGGCGTGAACCGCCAGTCCTCCTCGCGGCCGCCGGGCACCTCGAAGGCGTCGACGTCGAAGGAGGCGAACCGCTCCGCACGGTTGGCGTTCGGAATGCCGGCGCCGTGCGAGTGTTCGGTCATGCCGTGTTCGGCCAAATCTCGTTGAGGCCGCTTCTGTGCTGTCGTCATGGTCAGCCGACGGCCCCTTCCATCTGCAGCTCGATCAGGCGGTTCAGTTCCAGCGCGTACTCCATCGGCAGTTCGCGCGCGATCGGCTCGATGAACCCGCGCACGATCATGGCCATGGCCTCGTCCTCGGTCAGGCCGCGCGACATCAGGTAGAACAGCTGGTCGTCGCTGACCTTGGATACCGTGGCCTCGTGCCCCATGGACACGTCGTCCTCACGGATGTCCACGTACGGGTAGGTGTCCGACCGGCTGATGTTGTCCACCAGCAACGCGTCGCACTTCACCGTCGACTTCGAGTGATGCGCCCGCTTGTGCACCCGGACCAGGCCACGGTAGGAGGTCCGGCCGCCGCCACGGGCCACCGACTTGGACACGATCGTCGAGGACGTGTGCGGCGCCAGGTGCTCCATCTTGGCGCCCGCGTCCTGGTGCTGGCCCTCGCCAGCGAAGGCGATCGAGAGCACCTCACCGTGGGCGTGCTCGCCCATCAGGAACACCGACGGGTACTTCATGGTGACCTTGGAACCGAGGTTGCCGTCGATCCACTCCATGGTCGCGCCCTCTTCTGCCTTGGCGCGCTTGGTGACCAGGTTGTAGACGTTGTTCGACCAGTTCTGGATCGTCGTGTAGCGGCAGCGGCCGCCCTTCTTGACGATGATCTCCACGACGGCCGAGTGCAGCGAGTCCGACTTGTAGATCGGCGCCGTGCAGCCCTCGACGTAGTGCACGTAGGCGTCCTCGTCGACGATGATCAGCGTCCGCTCGAACTGGCCCATGTTCTCGGTGTTGATCCGGAAGTAGGCCTGCAGCGGGATGTCCACGTGCACGCCCTTCGGCACGTAGATGAAGCTGCCGCCGCTCCACACCGCCGTGTTCAACGCGGAGAACTTGTTGTCGCCGGCCGGGATGACCGAGCCGAAGTACTCCTGGAACAGCTCGGGGTGCTCGCGCAGACCGGTGTCGGTGTCCAGGAACAGCACGCCCTGGGCTTCCAGGTCCTCGCGGATCTTGTGGTAGACGACCTCGCTCTCGTACTGCGCGGCCACACCGCCGATCAGCCGCTGCTTCTCCGCCTCGGGGATGCCCAGCTTGTCGTAGGTGTTCTTGATGTCGGCCGGCAGGTCGTCCCAGGTCGCGGCCTGCTGCTCGGTCGACCGCACGAAGTACTTGATCGTGTCGAAGTGGATTCCGGACAGGTCCGAACCCCAGTTGGGCATCGGCTTGCGGCCGAAGAGGCGCAGCGCCTTGAGGCGCGCTTCGAGCATCCACTCCGGCTCGCTCTTCTTCGCCGAGATGTCCCGGACCACGTCCTCGTTCAGGCCACGACGGGCGTTCGCGCCTGCCACATCGTCGTCCGCCCAGCCGTAGCCGTAACGCCCGATGGACGCCAGGGTCTCGGCCTGGGTCATCGGTGCCTGCTGCGGCGTGGTGGGCGTTCGCTGCTGTGCAGCGGCAGTCATGCGGGCTCCCCTCCGTGTTCAGTGTTCGGATCCGGGTCGTGCTGATCCGGGTCCGGATCCGTGGTCGATCGGCTCGCGTTCGGAAGCGACCCGGTCGGCACGTGGGTGGTGCATGCCGCGTCACCGCGGGCGATGGTGGCCAGGCGTTGCACGTGCGTGCCGAGCAGGTCGGCGAACGCCGCCGTCTCGGCCTCACACAGCTGCGGGAACTCGGCGGCCACGTGAGCCACCGGGCAGTGGTGCTGGCACAGCTGCTCTCCCGACCCGACATCGCGGGTTGACGCAGCGTATCCCTCGCTGGTCAGCGCCTCGGCGAGGGTCCTGGCCCGCGCGGACGGATCGGTCTGCGCGGTCACGTCGTCGCGGTGCGCGACGATCATCGCCTCGACCCTGCTCTCCGCGAACGCCCTGATGGCCTGTTCCCCGCCGCGATCGGCGAGGAACCGCAGGGCGGACACGGCCAGGTCGTCGTAGGCGTGGCCGAACCTGGCCCGACCGGTCTCGGTGAGCAGGAACAGCTTGGCCGGCCTGCCACGGCCCCGATGGCCCCGACGAGGGGCTTCACGGGTGCCGACCTCACCGTCGGCCACCAGCGCGTCCAGGTGCCTGCGCACCGCGGCCGGGCTGAGACCGAGGGCGTCGGCGATCAGCGCCGCCGTCACCGGACCCCGTTCCAGCAGCAACTGCGTCACCGCCTGCCGGGTCCGGCCGTCGACGTGCCCGGCGACCGTGCCACCCGGCACGGCACCCGCGGCGCCATCGACGTATTTCACAACACAAGTGTGACGTATTTACTCGCCGGGGGCAAAGTTAGCGGCATCCCGCGTGACCTGACTCACCGATTGAGCACGATCGCTACGCTGCCATGGTGGTGATGGGTGAGGTGGAGCGGTCCCTGGCGCCCCGTGGGCCCGCAGGCGCCGACCCGGATGCCGACGCAGCGCCACTGGATCCGGCCGAGTGCCGCCAGCTGGACATGATCCGCAGGTTCGGCACCGTCGGTGCGCTGCTGCTGGCGGCCGGCTCGCTGGGTGCCGGCGCCTCCCCCGTGTTCAACCCGCTGACCACCGTGCCCGTGCTCGGCCTGTTCTCCCGGCTGTCCACCGTCGCCCTGGCCTGCGCGTTCACCGGTATGGCGATGATCGTGCTGGGCTGGCTGTGGCTGGGCCGCTTCGTCCGGCCGGGCCGGTCACGGCTGATCTCCCGCCGCCAGCTCAAGCGCACCATGTGGACCTGGACCGCGCCGCTGCTGCTGGTGCCGCCGATGTTCAGCATGGACGTCTACAGCTACCTGGCGCAGAGCAAGATCGCCGCGCTCGGCCTGAACCCCTACGTGCTCGGGCCGGCCACCGCGCTCGGTGTCGCCGACCCGCTGACCAGGGGGGTGCCCAACATCTGGCGGGACACCCCGGCGCCCTACGGCCCGTTCTTCATCACCGTGGGCCGCGTGGTGACCGCACTGTCCGGCGACCACGTCGTGACCGGGGTCTACCTGCAACGGCTGCTGGAACTGATCGGCATCGCCATGATCGTCTGGGCGGTGCCCAGGCTGGCCGGCCGCTTCGGGGTGCCCAAGGTGAGCGCGCTGTGGCTCGGGGTGGCCAACCCGCTGGTGCTGTGGCACCTGATCATCGGGTCGCACAACGAGGCGCTGATGATCGGCCTGATGCTGGCCGGTTTCGAACTGGCGCTGCGCAGGATGCCGACGACAAGACCTGGTGAGCCGATACCGCCGGTGACCAGACAGGAACTGCTCTGGCTGCTGGCCGGTGCCGCCGTGATCACGCTGGGTGCTGCGGTGAAGATCTCCGCGGCGCCGGCACTGGGCTTCCTCGGGGTGATGGTGGCCCGCCGCTGGGGCGCCCGACCACGACATCTCGTGCTGGCCGCCGCGCTGCTGGTCGCCGTGTTCGGCGTGATCATGGTCGGCATGTCGGTCGGCACCGGGCTCGGTTTCGGCTGGATCAGCGCCCTGGGCACCAACGGTGTGGTGAAGAGTTGGCTGTCCCCGATGACCGGGCTCGGCTTCGTCGCTGGCGGCATCGGCATCGCGTTCGGCCTGGGCAACCACGCCGACGCCACCATCAACATCATGCGCACCATCGGCGAGCTCGCCAGTGTGGTGGTGACCGGGAAGCTGCTGTGGGACACCTGGAAGGGCAGGCTCCAGCCGATGATCGGGCTGGGGCTGTGCCTCGGCGCCGTCGTCGTGCTCGGCGCCACCGTGCAGGCCTGGTACCTGCTGTGGGCCGCGATTCCGTTGGCAGCCGGGACCGGTGTGTCCGGATTCCGCAACGTGGCCACGATCGTCAGCGCCGCGGTCGCGATGCTGGTACCACCCACCGGCAGCACGTTCGACGGCCACGCCTACGTGCTGCCCGACTCCTATGTCGCGGCGGCCGTGGTGCTGGCTGTCGCACTGTTCGTGGTGCGCAAGTCGATACCCCTGCTGCCCTGGCGGGATCCGGCCGCCGACATCTCGTCACCGGTGCCGGACACAGTCGGCGATCCGAGCGCGGTGTGACGGGAAGCACGGCCTAGTCTTGCAAATCGTGGTGGGTACGGCAGTTGAGGTCTCCGGACTGGTCAAAAGGTACGGCGGCACGACCGCCGTATCCGGTCTCGACCTGAGCCTGCCGACAGGCACAGTGCTGGCGCTGCTTGGCCCCAACGGGGCCGGCAAAACGACCACCGTGGAGATCTGCGAGGGCTTTCGGAGCGCCGACGCCGGCATCGTCCAGGTGCTCGGGCTGAACCCCGCCGCAGACGGCGACCGGCTCCGGCCCAGGATCGGTGTGATGCCGCAGGGCGGCGGCGCCTACCCCGGTGTGCACGCCGAGGAGATGCTGCGTGTCGTCGCCGCGTGCGCAGCGCATCCGCTGGACCCGGCGTGGCTGCTGGACGTCCTCGGTCTGGGCACGGTCCGGCGGACCCCGTACAAGCGGCTCTCCGGCGGCCAGCAGCAGCGGCTGTCACTGGCCTGCGCGCTGATCGGCCGACCGGAGCTCGTTTTCCTCGACGAACCGACGGCCGGCATGGACCCACAGGCCCGCAGGCTGGTCTGGGAACTCGTCACGGCGTTACGTGCCGACGGGGTCAGCGTGCTGCTGACCACTCACCTGATGGAGGAGGCCGAGGCGCTGGCCGACCACGTGGTGATCATCGACAAGGGCACGGTGGCCGCCGAAGGCAGCCCGGCGCAGCTGACCGCCAGTGCGGCCGACGACCAGCGCCTGACCTTCCATGCCCGAGCCGCCCTGCCACTGGGGCTGCTGGTCACCGCGCTGCCGGAAGGCTGCTCGGCCATCGAGATCACCCCGGGCTCCTACCAGGTACAGGGGCCGATCAGCCCGCAGGTCGTGTCCACCGTGACCGCCTGGTGCGCGCAACAGGGTGTGCTCGCCGACGCCATGCAGGTCGCCAAACGCAGCCTGGAGGACGTGTTCCTCGACCTCACCGGACGGGAGCTGCGCTCGTGACCGCACCGAACCGCTTCGCCCCCGGCACGTTCACGCCGGCACCCGGCGCGGGCCGCCGCTCCGCCATGCTGTTCGCGCAGGCGAAGACGGAAACCACGCTCGCGCTGCGCAACGGCGAGCAGGTCCTGCTCACCCTGCTGATCCCGCTCGCCCTGCTCGTCGGCCTGAGCGTGCTGCCGATCCTGTCCACCACGACACCGAGGGTCGACGCCGTCGCGCCGAGGATCATCGCGCTGGCGATCCTGTCCTCCGCGTTCACCAGCCAGGCCATCTCGCTGGGCTTCGACCGTCGTTACGGCGTACTCAAGCGGCTCGCGGCGACCGCCATCCCACGCTGGCTGATCGTCGGCGGCCGGATGACGTCCGCGGTGGCCGTCGTCGTGATCCAACTCGTGGTGTTGTGCGCGGTCGCGGCGGCCCTTGGCTGGCAGCCACGCGCGGCCGGCATCGGCTGGGCGCTGCTGCTGATCGTGCTCGGCACGTTCGCGTTCGGCGCGCTCGGCGTGCTGCTCGGCGGCTCGCTGCGGGCCGAGATCGTGCTCGCGCTCGCCAACATCATCTGGTTCGTGCTGCTGCTGGCCGGTGGCGCCGGCATCTCGACGTCGACGCACGGCGCCAGCGATGCCCTGCTGTTGCTGCCGTCCGGGGCGTTGGCCGAAGGTCTCTACACCGCACTCGGGCACGGCTCGACCCCGCTGTGGGAGTCGGCCGTGGTGCTGCTGGTGTGGGGTGCGGTGGCGGTCGGAGTCGCCACGCGCACCACCAAACTCACCTAGCGCCAGCGGTCAGCCGGCCAGCTTGATCACGTTGAACGAGGCTCCCTGCGGGTCGGCGAGCATCGCGAACCGGCCCTGCGGGATGTCCATCGGCGGCACGTGCACCGAACCACCCAGCCCGGTCGTCTTGGCCACCGTCGCGTCGGCGTCGGCCACCGCGAAGTAGACGTCCCAGTGCGCCGGCACCTCGGGCGGGAAGTTCTCGTCCATCTTCATCATGCCGCCGATGCTGCCGCGACCGTCCAGCAGCCACTCGGTGTAGGCCATGCCGCCGTCCATCTCGTGCGTGACCGCGTCCCAGCCGAACACGTCCCGGTAGAACGGGATCGCGGCCTCCGGCTGCCGGGTGGCCAGCTCGTTCCAGGACAGCGAACCCGGCTCGTTCACGATGCCGGCACCGATGTGCTGGCCCGCCTGCCACACGGAGAACGCGGCACCGGTCGGGTCGGCGAACACCGCCATCGTGCCGACCTGCATCACCTCCATCGGCGCCATCAGCGCCTGGCCACCGGCGTCGACGACCGCCTTGGCCGTGGCGTCCGCGTCGGCGGTGGCGATGTAGGTCCCCCACGCCGGCGGCATGCCGGGCTGCATCTGCGGGCCGATGCCGGCGACGGGCTTGCCGCGCAGGTCAGCGATTCGGTAACCACCGGCTTCGGGCATGGATTCCTGCACCTGCCAGCCGAACAGGGTCCCGTAGAACTCCGCGGCCGCGTCGGTGTCGGGCGTGCTGAGATCCACCCAGGACGGAGTGCCCGGCTGGTAGGTAGTCATTTCCATCGAAGACAGCTCCTCTCGTCGGCACGAGCCTCGCCAAGTAGACCAGTTGGGGGAAGGGTCGGAAGTCCCCGATCGGGCCAGTCAGCCGACCGGGTGACCAGGCGGACCCGTGCGGGGCGTCACAGCCGGGCGGGGCCGACCGAACGTGTCCGACCCCGCCGCCTACCATCGATGCGTGCCGGTCCCGCCGCGCCTTTCCCGCGCTCTCACGCCGAACGTGCCCACCCTGCGCGCCCTCGCCGTCGCCAACGTGGTGGCACAGATCGGCATCACGGTCACCGGCTCGATCGTGCGGGTCTCCGAGTCCGGCCTGGGCTGTCCGACGTGGCCGGACTGCTCGGGCGGCAGCCTGGTGCCCATCGCGCACCCGGCGCTCGGCCAGCTGCACCAGTGGATCGAGTTCAGCAACCGGCTGCTCGGCGGCGCCGTCGGTGTGCTGTCCGCGCTGGTGTTCCTGGGCGCGGTGCTGGCCAAACCCCGCCGCAAGCGGCACATCCTGCTCGCGCTGACGATGCCGCTGGGCGTCATCCTGCAGGCGGTCATCGGCGGCATCACCGTGCTCACCAAGCTGTCCTGGTGGACGGTCTGCCTGCACTTCCTGCCGTCACCCGCGCTGGTCTGGCTGGCCGTGCTGCTGCTGCGCGCGATCACCGAGGGCGACGAGCCCGCCCGGCCGCTGATCCCCCGCCCACTGCGGGCGCTGCAGGTCGCCATGGCCGCCGACGTCGCGCTCGTGCTGATGGCCGGCACGCTGGTCACCGCGGCAGGCCCGCATGCCGGCGACATCCACACGCCCCGGTTGAACCTGCCGGTGGCCAACCTGGCCCAGGCGCACGCCGACATCGTGTTCATCCTGGTCGGGATGATGGTCGCGTTCGGCTTCGCGCTGCGGATCACCGGCGGCACCCCGGCGCTGTGGCGGCGCTACGTGCTGTTCGTCGCCTTGGTGCTCGCGCAGGGCGCGCTGGGCCTGCTGCAGTACTTCCTCGGCGTGCCGGACGTGCTGGTCATCCTGCATGTGCTCGGCTCGACGCTGGTGGTGGCCGCGCTGGCCGCCCTGTGGTGCGCGTCCCGGGACCGCGGCCCGATGCGCACCGTCGCCCCGGACACCACGCCGGCCACCAGCCCGGCACCGGTCACCGCCACCAACTGAGCTAGCGCGGTGGCGCCGGACGGCGCTCCCACAGTTCCGGGATCTCGCCGGCCAGCCAGCCCTGGAACTCGTCCACCGTGCGCAGCCGCAGCGCCCGCTGCGGATCACCGGACAGCAGCCGCAACCCGGACGCGCTGAGCGTGCGCAGTTCGGCCAGCGCGTCCAGCCTGCGCCGCACCAGGTTCGCCCACGCCGCCGCGTCCGCCCGGTACTGCGCCGCCTGCCGGCCACGCCGAGTGGTACGCACCACAAGACCGGTGTTGACCAACAGTTTCAGGTTGGTGCTGACCGATCCGGTGCTGGCCTCCAACTCCTCGGACAGCTCGGCCGCTGTGCGCTCGTCCGGATCGCACACCAGGAGGTAGGCCAGGATTCGGCCGCCGATCAGCGGAATCCCCTCCGGCACGAGGTGTGCTGCGAGGCGCTCCATCCAGGTGGTGAGCTGACTCTGGTTGGCGACCACGATGCTCCTGTTCAGCAGAAGTCAGTCTGTGTCAATCAACACTGAAACTATCGTGTGCGCAGCCATCGGCAGTTTCGACACGCCGTTCAGTCCGTTCTCAGGAATTCCGGTCATGCTGTGCTGGTGAGCGAGCAGGTGGCCGGCCCGTCCTGGCCGGCGCGGATCGGACGCCGTGCCGGCGCGGTCCTGCGCCTGCTGCCATCGCCCCGGACCACTCCGTTCACGTTCTGGTACCTGGGGCTGCTCGGGCTCACCACGATCCTGCTGCACTTCGGCCGACCGACCGCGGTGCACCGCCTGCTGGCGATGTCCAGCACCGACGCGGTCAACCTGCAACGGCATCCGATCCAGGTGCTGTTCCTGTCCGCGCTGTGGCTGGTCGACGCGCACTGGCTGGTCTACGCCGCCATCTTCACGATCGTGCTGGCTCCACTGGAACGCCGCATCGGCACCAAGTGGGCGGTGCTGGTGTTCGCCAGCGGCCACGTGTTGGCCACGCTGGCCACCGAACTACCCGTGCTGTGGGCGGTCCGCAGCCACCTGTTGCCGACGGTGGACGCGCACCTGCTGGATGTCGGTGTCAGTTACGGCTTCTTCGCCGCGGCAGGCGCTCTGCTGCTCGTACTGCCGACGCCGGTCCGCTGGTGCGTGCTCGGACTGTTGAACGCCAGCATCGTCGTGATCTACCTGAGCACCGACCCGACGAGCACCGGCGCGGTCGTCACCGTGGCCGGGCACACGCTGTCGCTCTACATCGGGATGTTGGGCTGGCTGCCACTGCTGCGCAGGCGCGGCATGATCGGGTCGCTCCGGCTGCCGAGAATGCCGGCCGGCCGTCCAACAACAGTGGCCGCACCTGCGGGAACGTAACGCCGAAACCCGTCGAACAATCATGGTTCGGCCGCTTCCGGGCGACCCCACGTGCGCGTATGGTGACTCCGCGCGCCCGTTCGACCACGTACAGCATTCGTCCGAACGGGTGCCCGCCAAGGAGGTGAACCACGTGTCGGCGGATGCCCCCGGCCTCCGCAACACCCTGATCCAGGACATCTTCTGGACCAGAACCGGATTGCTACTGGCAATACTGTTGCTCGTCTCGGCCGCGTCGTTCGGTGTCGCCAGCGTGCTCGGCGGTGGAGCACTGCACACTTTCGTGTTATCCGTCGGGACCGGCACCCTGATCTCGGCCGTGGTCAGCTTCAGCCAGACCATCGTCACCGCGTCCGCGTCCCAGCGCGCACTGGTCACGCCGCTGGTCGAGGAGAGCAGGCGGGCACTGCAGGAACTGTCCGCCGAATACCGGGCGCTGAACCAGGAGTACTACCCGACACACATGTTCGAGCCGACCACGGAACCGGATCCGACGTTCAACCGGCTGATGATGGCCGACCTGCACCACACCCGCGAGTACCTGTTCCGCGGCTTCTCCGGCCGGCACGCCGCGGCCCGACTGCTGCTGTCGCGGGCGGAGTGGGAACTGCGGGCCGTGGTCGCCGATCCACGGTCCACCAACGCGATCAGTGGCCGGGCCCGGTATCTGTTGCGGCAGCAGGGATCCGACTTCGACTACACAGCCATCGAGCGGCGGCTGCACGAGGAGATCCGGGTCGGCCTCGTCGGGTTGTACCTGGCCCGCAGCCGATGCAGCAGGATCGACATCACCGTCGTCGCCGACCCACAGCCGGACCGCCTTGAGATATTCGACAGCAGTGTGTGGATCGCGTTGTTCAGCGCCGCTTCCGGTGCCACAGCGCCCTATCCGAAGACACTGCGGTTCTCCGAGGGGTCGTTCCTGTACGCCATGGAGCGCGCCGAATTCCTGCACGTCTGCAATTCCCGTACCGCACACCACTTCGCCATCACGCCGGACACCAGCAGGGCCGAGTTCCTGACGCTGTTCGGCAAGATCACCGGAACCCCGCTGACCGACGCCGGACTCGACGCCCTCGCGGAGAAATTCCGAGAGTTCCAACAGGCCTTCTCCATCGTGGCCGAACTGAGGAGTTGATCGCCGTGCGTACCGGGTCGTCCATCCTGGCCGAACTCGCCGACCAGATCCGTGGCGTCGACGCTCCGGCGACACAGCAGTGGTCAACTCAGTACTGGGCCCGCGTCGACCGACTGCTCCAGGCCTGGGCAGGCTTCCCCGACCGGCGCCGTGGCCTGCGCGCCCACCTGCGTGCGCTGCCCGCCGACGAGGCAGCCGACGTGGTGACCAGATCGAAGGAGGCGACCACCCACTTCGCATGGTGCCTGTACGACCAACCGGGTGATGCCTTCTCACTCTGGCTGCACGAGTACAAGCCGAGCCGGAGCTGGCTGCCCGGCTACGCGAATTCGGTGCACAACCACAGGTATCACTTCTGTACCACGCTGTTGTCCGGCGGCTACCTGCACGAACGGTTCACCGCCGACATCTCCGGCGACGGCAACACGATCAGCGCGGTGACCAGGCAGACCAGCACGCGCTGCGCGGAAGGCGGTGGCGGACACCTGCTCTCGCACGAGTTCCACCGCATCCCGGTGGCCGACGACGGCACCATGACGCTGCTGGTCAAGTCCAGGATGATCACGCCGTGGAGCCTGTCCTACGACCCGGCCACCGGCCTGTCGCAGCGGCACATCCCGATGCGCAACCGACTCGACGGCCTGGCCGGCCGGTTGTGAACCGGGCACTGGACAGAGCTGGGACAACTCGCTGACGTAGCAGGAAAGCGAACTGTTCAGACGCCAACCCGACCTACGATCGCAGCGACTGCGATCGGAGGTCCGATGCGCGACATGTCCAGGACCCGAACAGCGCTGAGGCGAACGGTGCCAAGGCAGGTCACCGCGGAAGTCTCGTGCCGGGTCCGTGAGCTGTGCCGAAAAGCCGACCAACGCCTGCCGTTCCACGGCTGGCACCACGTCAGCTTCGTGCGCGCCAAGGGTGCCCAGTTCGCTGCGCACAACGGCGCCGACGTCAGCCTGGTGGAGACGGCCGCCCTGGTGCACGACCTGAACTACCTGGTCGAGCGCAACTCGGCGGCGTCAGCGGGGGGTGCGCTGCGGATGCGCATCCTGGCCGAGTCCGGTGTGCCCGACGCGGCTGCGGTGTGGATCGACGCCGTCGTGGACGAGGCGGAGATGGCCACCCGACACCGGGACATCAGCATCGAGGCGCAGGCGCTGTCCGACGCCGACACGCTGTTCAAGGCGCTGCCGGTGACCCCGGTCATGCTGGCGCACCGCTACCTCACGGAGAACGGCATCAGCCTGCGCGAGCTGGCCAGCAAGATCGTCGGCGAGCAGCGCGGTGTGCACGACGCCGGTTTCTACTTCTACAGCCAGGAGGCCGCCGACGCGTACTCGCACTGGGCGTCGGCCAACCTGGAACTGTGGCAGTGCGTGATGGAAGCGCTGGACGACCCGTCGGTCAATCAGCTGCTCGCGGCTATCTAGAACGGCCAGCCCAGCACCGGCAGGTGCAGCACCGAGTCGGCGGCCAGCGCCACGAACACCAGCATCAGATAGGTGTTGGACACGTGGAACAGCGTCATCGGGTTGGACTTCTCGCCACGCTTGACCGCACTGTGCAGCCGGTGTGCCGTGATCAGGAACCAGACGCCGAACAACACGGTGAACGTCGTGTACAGCCAGCCGGTGGCCGGCACCAGCAGCAGTGTCCACGCGACCATCACCCACGAGTAGATGATGATCTGCCGGGACACCCGCTCCTGGGTCGCGATCACCGGCAGCATCGGCACACCGGCACGGGCGTAGTCGTCCTTGAACTTCATCGCCAGCGCCCAGAAATGTGGCGGGGTCCAGAAGAAGACGACACCGAACATGACGAAGGCAGGCCAGCCCACGGTGTGGGTGACCGCGGCCCAGCTGATCACCACCGGCATGCAGCCCGCGGCGCCGCCCCACACGATGTTCTGTGACGTTCGCCGCTTGAGCACCATCGTGTACACGAGGACGTAGAACAGGATGGCCGCGACCGCGAGCACGGCGGCCAGCCAGTTGGTCATCAGGAACAGCATTGTGAAAGAGCCCACGCCGAGCACGAGACCGAAGATCAACGCGTTGCGCGGGGTCACCTCGTGCCGGACCAGCGGGCGCGCTTTCGTGCGCTTCATCACGGCGTCGATATCGGCGTCGATCACACAGTTGAGCGCGTTCGCGCTGCCGGCCGCCATGGTGCCGCCGACCAGTACGGCGAACACGGTCCA
>DASUJK010000342.1:0-18877 GCA_036279295.1 Pseudonocardiaceae bacterium
GCCGGCGGCTTGGCGGCCCGGTTTCCCCGAGGGCATGTTCGGTGTGGACAACCTGCCGGACGTGCCGGGCAGCGAACTCGTCGTCGGCCTGTTCGCCGACGTGCTGCCCGGCTTCCTGGCCGACCACCCCGAGCATGTCGACTTCCTGCACATCGACTGCGACCTCTACACGTCCACGGTGGCGGTGCTCGACCTGGTCGGCACCCGCCTGCGGCCGGGCTCCATCGTCGTGTTCGACGAGTACTTCAACTACCCGGGCTGGGCGGACGGCGAGTACCGGGCCTGGACCGAGTACACCGCCAGGGCCGGCATCGCCTTCCAGTACGAGGGCTACACCCTCGACCACGAGCAGGTCATCGTCCGGGTCACGGAGAGCTGACCGCTCAGCCGTTCCAGCGTTCCTGCCGGGTCGGCGGTAGTGGCTGCTGCGCCGCCCGGGGTGCCCTGGGATCGACGCGAGGATCCACCATCGGGTCCTCCTCGACGACCAGGACCTCCCTGCCGCGCACGATGTGTGCCACGTTGGTCAGCGGCACCGCGATGGCCAGGCCGATCAGCAGGTTCAGCAGCGCGGTCGCGACCTTGTCGTCGGTGTCGGTGACCAGGCTCAGCGGGATCACCATCGCGACCACGATCAGCAGGCCCATGATCCACCCGAAGAACTGGGTGGCCCTTGGCGTGGTGGTCAGCAGGAAGTGCAGCAGACCGGTCGCGATCAGGGCGACAACCGCCGACAGGATCACGTAGACCGTACTGCTGGCGCTGCCCCAGGCGCCCGCGCCCTTCGGCGCGAGGATCGCCACGTGGGCCAGCCCCCGCGCGATCAGGATGCCGACGAGCGCGGCGAGTGCGGCCACCACCGCTGTCGCGCCGCCGCCGGCCCACAGTTTGCCGGCGTCCAGCTGCCGGGGGGTACCCCTTTGTGCCGGATTGACAGTCATTGCCCGTCTCCACTCATCCGCGTGCACCGATGTTCGTTGTCTCGGTTACCCCGCGCACAGGCCGGTCAACCGGCCCAATCGGGTGGGTGATGATGGACATCGGTGATCCACCGGCATTGGCGCTGCTCGGAGCCGTGCGATCCGGTGATCTGGACGCGCTGAGCAGCCTGTTGACAGCACGGCCGGACCTGGCCACGGTCCGGATCACCAGGCGGAAGGGCACGCTGACCGCCCTGCGCATGGCACCGACTGGCCCGGTTACTTCCGCACGGTCCCGAGGTGGTCGGGCTGCTGCTCGCGGCCGGTGCCGACGTCGAGGCGGCGGGCGGGTCGATCGGCACACCACTGGACAACGCGATCGGCTACCGGGTCCAGGGGCTGTGTGCCGCCGACCCGGCGCCCGCCGACCCGGCGCCCGCCGACGTGACCGAGGCGTTCTGGCAGAGGCCTGCCACGGCGGTCAGCGCAGGGTGGTCGAGTACCCGCTGGACCGCGGCGCGGACATCAACGGCAGGCCCGGCTACACCGACCGGTCGGCCGCGGCCATCGCGGGCAGCACCGACACCCGCCGTGAGCTGATGGTCTCCTGGCTCGGTGAGCGCGGCGCCTGATCAGAAGCCAGGGAAGACCTCACGCAACCGGTCCAGCACCGGGTTCGCCTCGATCGGCGTGTGCTCGGCGTCCATCCGGCCGTAGACGAGCCGCAGCAGCGCCTCGGCCGGCAGTGTCAACTCGGCCGCCTCGCCCCCGTCGCTGAGGGCCATGGTCACCGCGGCCCCGGTGGTCAGGACAAACTTTCGTTCTGGCGCAACAGTTTCCACGACCACGGTGAGTTCGTCCTCGGTCGGCTTGCCGACCCTGGCCGCCATCGTGGGCAGCGCGTCCACCAGCAGTGCCACCGATTCGGCGTCGATCACCGCGGTCGGGTCCAGGGCCACGGCGATGTCCCACACGTGCATGGCGTGCTCGCCAAGCCGCATGCCGGCCAACCCGACCAGGTCCAGGTCCATGCCGAACAACGAGATCCGGAACGCCGCCCGTTCGGTGTCGGACAGTCCTTCGATGCGGGCCGTCAGTTCCTCGTTGGCCACGACGCTCTCGGCTACCTGCGCCTGCGGTGTCTTGCCGTCCCATTCCGCCCAGATCGGTTGGAACTGCTCCAATCCGGGCGGTTCGGTACCGGCGGTACCGGCGTCCAGGAACTTCGCGAAGATCACGGCCTGACTGCCCAGGTGGGATGCCACCTGGGCGATCGACCATTCACTCGCGTACGACGGCTTGGTCACCGCGTCGTCGTCCAGCGGTGCCACGACGGCGGCGAATCTGTCCTGCGAGCCGCGGAGCGCCCGGATCCAATCAGAGATGTCGACCATGGAACCAACATACGTCGTCGGTGCCGGGCGCCGACGGTTCGGTCAGGCCTCGCGCTCGTAGGGCAGGCGCTCGCCGGCTTCGACCGCGAACGACAGGTTGTTGCCGGCCGGCGGCAGTGGGCACGTGGCGTAGTCGGTGAACGCGCACGGCAGGTTCACCGCGCGGTTGAAGTCGAGCACGACCGTGCCGTCGTCGGCGATCTGCGCGACACCGAGCGACCGGTTGGCCGGATATGTCGTGACACCGCTGGTGGCGTCGGTGAACAGGATGTTCAGCCCGGTGGCCTTGCCGTTGAACGCGGTCAGGGTGTGCTCGGCGCCGTCGTGGGTGAAGCGCACGATGCCCGGTGCCTGGTAGACGTGGCTCAGGCCGGGCACCACGGCACCGACCGTGGTCGGCCGCGGTTCGTCGAACGCCTCGAACGTGCCCCGCAGCACCCAGGCCGGGTCCGGTTCGTAGGCCGGCACGCCGTGGAACTCTTGCAGCACAGGGGCTTTCGGGTCATGTACCCGGATCAGGTAGCCGGACCGGCGGGCCACCTCGACCTCAAGGTCACCGGCCACCACCCGGGTGCCCGGACCGCTGTTGATCAGCTCGAAGCGGTGCACCCCGGTGATCCGCTCGCCGTCGTGGGTGACGTCGGCGCCCTGCGGATCGAGGTAGGCGGCTTCGCTGTCCTGCCACCACAGGCCGGGCAGCGTCGTGTACTGCCGAGGCTCCTCCGTCAGCCAGTCCAACGAGATCAGGGCCAGCCAGCCGTACGGGTCGGCCAGGTCCTGCTCCCGGTTGCGCTTCCAGTCCGACCACTGCTCGGTGAATTGGTCCGTGCTCACTGTGCCCTCCCGTACCGCGTCCAGCGCGGTTACCGCGCTACACATCACGGTAACCGCGTCGACGGCACAGTTGGGAGATCAACAGCGGGTCACCAGTATTTGGACTGCCCGGGAATAGTTTCCAGGTCGCCGAGCAACAACTCGCGATCCGCCGCCTCACTGATCGCTTCGGCGGCGGCCAGCGCCTTGTCCGTCCAGCTCCGCGCCGACGCGGAGTCGCCCGCCACGGCCGCTGCCCTGGCCAGTGCCTCGAAGGCGAACGCGAGGTCGAAATCGCCGAGACCGTGTTCGGTGCAGATGTCCAGCACCCGGGAGGCGTGGTGCCTGGCGGGCTCGGCCCGGCCGAGCACCGAGTACACCCTGGCGATCTGCCACTCACCCCGGGCCAGGTTCGCCGGTGTGGCGGTCGCCACCTCACCCCAGTGGTAGCGGGACGCGTGCGCGGTGTGGATCATCCGGTCGTCGTCGTCCCGGCTGCGGTCGGACTGCTCCAGCAGGCGCCACGTCTCGTTGAACAACCGTGCGGCGATGGGCCGCTCGTCGGTCTCGTTCGCAGGCATGGCGGTCACGCTAGAACTGCCCTACGACAGTGACAAGTGCATGGCCGGGGGCATGATGGGGCCGACAGCTTGTCCGCACCAGGAGGCGATCACATGGGTGAGTACGGACTGCGGGTCGGCACGGCTGAAGTTCGATCCGCGGGACCGATCGCGTTCGGACCGGAGGGGATTCTGTTCGTCGCCGACAACGTCACGGCGGCCGTGTACGCCGTCGATGTCGCGGACCCCGGCGCGGCTGCCGGCTCGGAACCGTTCGACCTGGCGAATGTCGACGCGCGGGTCGGCTCGTTCCTCGGGTGCGCCGCCGCTGACGTGGCGATCCGGGACATGGCGGTGCATCCCGTCTCGCACAACGTGTACCTGTCGGTGCAGCGCGGGTCCGGCGACGCGGGCCGGTTCGTGTTGGTGCGGATCGACCGCGTGGACGGCTCGATCACCGATGTGCCGCTGATCGACGTGCCGCTGGCCACGGTGGGCATCACCGACGCGCCGACGCAGGAGGACGAACGGGTCGACATCACGCTGCCGCTGGGCAGCGAGGGCGAGGACCTCCAGGTCGGCGACCGCGTGATCCGCATCCTGCGCTCGCCGATCCGCACGTCGACGGTGACCGACATGGCGTACGTGGCCGGCTCGCTGTTCGTGGCCGGCCTGTCGAACGAGGAGTTCTCCTCGAAGTTGCGCCGGATTCCGTTCCCGTTCACCGATTCCGCCGCCGTGGCCGACAACAACCTGGAGATCTTCCACGTGTCGCACGGCAGGTGGGAGACGGAGGCCCCGATCCGCACGTTCGTGCCCTACGACGACGGCCGCGCCATCCTGGCCAGCTACACGTGCACGCCGGTCGTCCATTTCCCGCTCACCGACCTGGTGTCGGGCACCAAGACGGTCGGCCGCACCGTCGCCGAACTCGGCGCGATGAACCAGCCGCTGGACATGGTGTCGTTCACGCGGGACGGCGAGGAGCACCTGCTGGTCGCCAACACCTCGCACGGCCTGGTGAAGATCGCCTGCCGGGACATCGAGGGGCAGCAGCCGCTGACCGAGCCCACCGAACCGGTCGGCGTGGCGAGGCACACCGAGGACCTGCAAGGTGTCACCCGGCTGGCCAACCTCAACGGCGGCTACGTGCTGGCGTTGCAGACCGACGACGACGGGCGACACCTGCGCTCGCTGAAGACGGCGGATCTCTAGACCGGTGGAGTGGTCCGACCACGCCGGTCATGGCCGAGACGGTCATCACTGTGTCCGGCTGACCGGCGTGCCGGCCGGGGCCGACGTGGTCGTCCGGCCGGCAGGTGCCGCCCCTGGCCTGCCGGCCACGGCCGGTCGACTGGTCGCCGACGGCGACGACCTGTGCTGGGAGCCTCGGTTTCCGTTCCTGGCCGGCACGACGTACACGGTTGCCGTCGACGGCGTTGTCGTCGCGGAACTGGTCCGGGAGCCGCCGGTTCGTTCGGCGACAACCGAAGTGGTGGCCGTCTACCCGTCCGGTGCCGACATGCCGCTGAACCTGTTGCGGCACTACGTCTGGTTCTCCGCTCCGATGAGCGAAGGCCATGCGGCTGCTCATGTTCGGCTCGTCGACGACACCGGCGAGCCGTTGGCCGGGGCACTGTTGCCCACCGAGCACGAGCTGTGGGACGTGGCGAGGCGTCGGCTCACAGTGCTGCTGGATCCGGCGCGGATCAAGCGTGGCCTGGTCGGGCACGGTTACCCGCTGCGGTCCGGCACAATGGTCCGACTGGTCGTGGACAGCGGTTTCCTGGACGCGACCGGCAGTCCGCTGCGTACGGGTGCGGGGCGGACCTACCGGGTCGGTGGGCCGGAGCGGCGGCGGGTCGAGCCGGGGGACTGGCAGCTCACCGTGTCGGCCGACTCGTTGGGTGTCGGCTTCGGGCGGCCACTGGACCACGGCCTGCTCAGCCGGTGTCTGCGGGTCCTCGATCCGGCCGGTGTGCCGGTGCCCGGCGGCGCGCAGATCGGTCCCGGCGAGCAGTCCTGGCGGTACACGCCGGACCGGCCGTGGGTGCCCGGTGTGCATCATCTGGTGGTCGATCCGATCCTGGAGGATGTGGCCGGCAATTCGGTGAGCAGGGTGTTCGACCGGGACCTGACCAATGCGGATGACGACGGTCGCCGGGCGGAACCGGTGCGACTGCCGTTCGAAGTGCGACAACAGACAGGATGACCACGTGGATCTTCAGTTGATCGGCAAGCGGGCGCTCGTCACCGGGGGCAGTCGAGGCATCGGCTTCGCCGCCGCCGACGCGCTCGCCGCCGAGGGCGCGGACGTCGTGCTGGTGGCCAGGGACAAGGCGGCGCTGGAGGCGGCAGCCGACCGACTGGCCGGGTACGGCCACCGGGTGCTGACCGTGGCCGCCGACACCTCGGACGACGAGGCCGTGCAGGCGATGGTGGCCCAGGTCGTCGAGGAGTTCGGCGGGGTGGACATCCTGGTCAACGCGGCAGCGCAACCAGCCAGCCCGAACGTCACGGCAGGCGTGGCCGGCACGACGGACGACGCGCTGCGGGCCGAGATCGAGACGAAGGTGCTCGGCTACCTGCGGTGCGCTCGGGCGGCGGCGCCGCATATGGTCGCGCAGGGCTGGGGCCGGATCATCAACATCAGCGGGCTCGCCACGCGGCAGGCGACCAGCATCGTCGGCTCGATCCGCAACGTCGCCGTGGCGGCCATGACCAAGAACCTGGCCGACGAACTGGGTCCGGCGGGCGTCAACGTGACCGTGGTCCACCCTGGGCTGACCGTCACCGAGCGGACACCGGCGCTGCTGGCCAGGTACGCGGAAACCCACGGCATCAGCGAGGCCGACGCCGAGCGGGCGTTGGCGAAGGGGATCAGCATCGGCCGCACGGTCATGGCAGCCGAGATCGGTGACGTCATCGCGTTTCTGGCCTCACCGCGCAGCGTCGCGATCACCGGTGACGCGATCGCGGTCGGCGGCGGCGCGAAGGGTGCCATCCACTACTAGAAGGGCCTTGCGGATGTCTGTCTTCGAGCGAACCCGACCCGTCGACTACCTCGAACGGCTGGCCGCTTCCGATCTCGGGCGCGGGTACAAGAGCCTGGCCGTCACCGAACTCGGCATCAACCGCGGCGACATCGTGCTGGATCTGGGCTGTGGCCCGGGTGTGGACCTGCCGGCGTTCGCGGCCGAGGTCGGTCCGTCGGGCATGGTCATCGGGCTGGACCGCGACGCCGCGCTGGTCGAGCAGGCGGCCGCCAGCACGGCCGAGCTGTCCCAGGTTGTCGTGCGGGAGTGCGACATCCACGCCATCGACCTGCCCGACGCCAGCGTCGACCACGTGCACACCGACCGGGTGCTCCAGCATGTCGCCGACCCGGCCGCCGTCCTGGCGCAGGCGCGTCGGGTGCTCCGGCCCGGTGGCAGTGCGGTGTTCGTCGAGCCCGACTGGGACACGCTGATCATCGATCATCCCGACGTGGCCGTCGTCCGGGCGTACACGCGGTTCGTAACCGACGAGGTCGTGCGCAACGAGTACATCGGGCGCCAACTGTCCGGGTTGGCGATCGCCGCCGGTTTCGCGGTCACCAACGTCATCCCGATCACGACGGTGTTCCGTGACGTGCGGACCGCCGACCAGGTGCTCGGGCTGGGCCGGGTGACCGACCGGGCGGTGACCAGCGGGTACCTGACCGCATCGGAGGGCGAGCGGTTCCTGGCGCACCTCACCACGCGGCCGTTCTTCGCGTCCGCGACGTTGTTCCTCATAGCGGTAACCGCCGTGTTACGGTAACCCACAGGTTACCGGACGTGGAGGTGTGCGATGACTGACGCGAGCCGTTCCGGTGACCCGTTCGAGGCGCTCGGCGACCCGAACCGACGGGCGATCCTGCACCTGCTGAGCGGCGGCGACAAACCGGTCGCGGAGATCGCCGACGCGATGCCGATCAGCAGGCCCGCCGTGTCCCGGCATCTGCGCCTGCTCAAGGAAGCCGGCATGGTGGCCGAGCGCGCCGAGGGGGCTCGGCGGATCTACCACCTGGAAGACCAGGGGTTGCACGCCGTGCAGGAGTACCTCGAAGGAGTGTGGGGTGCGGCAGCCGCGCGTTTTCGACTGCTGGCCGAGAACACCGAACGGACCACCGAACCGTGACCGCGCCGCTGCGGATTATGCACCCACGATGGTGGGGTTGGATGCGAGCGCCGCGATCGAGGATGGGTGCCCGATGGAGTATGCGGTGGAGAAGGAGGGGAGATACCTGAGCCTGGGTGCGGCCAACGCGGGCGTGGGTTTGTTGTTCACCGATCAGGCGTTGTTGGATTTCGCGAACATGGCGATGCGTGCCGGTCGCACGATGCTGCGCCTTCGTGGGGAGCCGGTTCCCCCATGGTTGGGCAACCAGTTGCGCTGACCCCTCGCGCAGATATTCAGTCCCGGCCCTGCCACGTCGTGATGCAGACCTCGTTGCCCTCGGCGTCGGCCAGTACCCAGAACGCGGGTGCCTCCGCGTCCGACAGCAGCCGGCCGCCGGCGGCCAGTGTCCGCTCGATCCGGCCGGGGGCTTCGTCGTGGGGCACCGAGATGTCCAGGTGGATCCGGTTGCGCTGCGGTCGCGGCTGGTCCATCTGCTGGAACCAGACCGCCGGACCCTGACCGAGTGGATCGGCCAGCGCGCCGTCCGGGCCCGAGCCGGGGATCTCCTCGACGTAGCCGAGCACCGCCTGCCAGAACGGCCGGATCAACGGGATGTCCATGGCGTCCACCGCGATCTCCAGCGACTGCGGCGCACGCGACCCACCGACATCGGTCCGGAAGCCGTTGTCGGTCAGCATCCTGGTGACCGCCCGCGCGACGACCACGTCCCGCCCGGTCAACGAACGGGTGCCCGACGTGCGGACCGACAGCAGCACCCCGTCCGCGCGGATGTCGATCTGGAGGCGGTCGTCGGTGGGCACACCGGCCACCAGCGCCGCGACCTCGGCTCCCGCCGCGACCGAGCGCACGGCGACATGGGTACTGAGCCTGCCGAGCACCAGCCGCCAGCCAAGATCGTGTATCGCGTTCGTGACTTCCTGTCCGGTCAGCGCCATGCCGGGATCTTCACAACGACCACCGACACTCCGCTCACGACAGACCGGGGAAATCCGCCACCCACGCTCGCTGGCGGGGTGTCTCGACCGCCCGGTGGTGATAGTTCGTCCTGGTCCACGCCACCGTTTCGGTCGGCGGCAGGCCGGCCAGCGCGGCCAGCGCGGCGATCACGGTGCCGGTCCGGCCGATCCCGGCGCCGCACGCTACCTCGACCCTGGTGTCGGCGCGGGCATGCTCGTACAGCGCGCGGATGTGGTCCACGGCCCGCTCCCGGTCCCTGGGCAGACCGAAATCCGGCCACTCGATCCACTCGTGCTGCCAGGTCAACTCGTGGTCGTGCTGTCGGCGGAGCCGCTTGCTGCCCAGGTACAGGCCGTAGTCGGGCGGTACACCCTCAGGTGCCGGCCGACGCAGTCCGCGGCCTCGGATCCACGCGCCGTCGGGGAGTTGGATCGCTCCGGTGAGTCGCACGGTGGTCATCCGGCCATCTTGGCCCACCGCACACGATCTATGCTGGCGGTCCACGACACTCACAAGTGGAGGCCGCCATGCTGGTCGCGTTCAGTGTGTCTCCGCTTGGTGGCGAGTCCGACAGCGTCGGTGCCGCCGTGGCCGAGGCGGTTCGGGTGGTGCGCGAGTCCGGGCTGCCGAACGAGACGACCTCCATGTTCACCACCGTGGAAGGTGAGTGGGACGAGGTGATGGACGTGGTGCGCCGGGCCACGGAGGCCGTCGCGGCCGGCGCCCCACGGGTCAGCCTGGTGCTCAAGGCGGACATCCGGCCCGGCTACACCGGTCAGTTGCTGGCCAAGGTCGAGCGGCTGGAACAGCACCTGGCCGAGGACTGAGTGCACGCCCGTCGTGTCGCCGTCACCGAGGACATCCGCGCGCTGGACACCCTGCGCCAACCGGACTACTCGTCCGCGTTCGAGGCGGCGATCACCGCCACCGACTCCCGGTCGCCAGATGATCGGGCCCGCGCGATGTTCGAGAGCGCTCCGGTGCCGCTGCGCCGGCTCCTCTGGCTGGGGTGGAGGGCCGTGCTGGGTTTCCGGCTGGGACCACGCAGGGCGCCTGGTTACGTGCAGGGTTGGCGGATCGTCGGCAGCACACCCGACACGGTCGTCTTCGAGGCCGGCTCCAGCCTGATGGTCGCGCACAATGTGTTGCGAATGCGGGATTCCAGGGTGGTGCTGGCGACCTTCGTGAGCTATCGGCGGTGGCCGGCGCGGGTTCTGTGGGCAGTCGCCGCGCCGATCCACCACGTCACGATTCCCTACCTCCTGCGGCGTTCCGGGTGATGTCCGAGTAGCCAGATCATGCTGGCGCACAAGGCGAGCAGCGCTCCGGCGCCGAAGCCGGACGCGATGCTCACGTGATCGACGAGCACAACCGCCACCGACGCACCCGCGGCGGAGCCCAGGTTGTTGGCCGTGTTGACCCACGTGCCGGCCTCGGTGCGCTGGTGGGCCGGCGCCGGCTCGTCGGCGACCACATAGGACACGACGAACAGCGGCGCGACGGCAACGCCGGTGACCGCGAGGACGACCCCGAGCGCGATCAGGTTGGCGGCAGCCGCCGCCACCGCGACACCGATCGGCAGCCAGGCGGTCAGGCCGGCCAGCTGTGCCGACCAGGTGCGGGTGTGCCGCCGCCGACCCCACAGCGGGCCGCCGGTTACGGGACAGCCGCCCGAGCAGCGCGGCACCGAAGGTGGGCGCGGCGAACGGGATCGTCAGCACGGCTCGATAACTCCCAGCACCGGATGTGCTGGACAGGGGAAGGGCTCCTGGACCTGGGGGCCGCGCGTGGGCGCGGCCGTGATCAGTGGCTCGACGGCGCGAACCCGGTGTCGATCGGCCCGGTCCGCGCTGGAGCGTCTAGGGGCGCCTGGTGTGCACGGCCGGAATCTACCAGGTGGTGGCCCCGCAATGACGGTCTCCAGTTCGCAGGACGCCGATGGTATGAAGGCCAGGTGACCGACGACGCGAGCTCCGCCAACAGCCCCGTGGACCCATTCGCCGACCTGGATGCCTTCATCGCCCTGCCCAGGGTGGAGGGGCTGCGGCTCGCCCCGGACGGTCGTTCGATCGTCGTCGGGATGTCGACGCTGGATCGGAAGAAAACCAAGTACACGACAGCGCTGTGGGAGCTCGATCCGGACGGCGAACGGCAGGCCCGGCGGCTGACCCGCAGCGCGGACGGGGAGTCGGCGGTCGCGTTCACGCCGTCCGGCGACCTGCTGTTCGTCTCGAAGCGGCCGGAGCCCGACGGCGACCCGGACGACCCGAAGCGTGCCGCCGGGGCACTGTGGTTGCAGCCCGCCGACGGCGGTGACGCCCGGGTGGTGGCCGCGCTGGCCGGTGGGGTGCGCGGTGTCGCCGTGGCCCGTTCGGCGGGCACCGTCGTGTTCGGCTCGTCGGTGCTGCCATCGGCCGCCGACCCGGCTGCCGACGAGCAGCTGCGCAAGGCGCGCAAGGACGCCGGCGTCGCCGCGATCCTGCACGAGGAGTACCCGATCCGCTTCTGGGACCACGATCTCGGACCGGGCCGGACGCGGCTGTTCACGGCAGCCACCACGGCCACCGCCGACCGACTTGAGCTGCGGGACCTCACCGGCAACGTCGGCAGCGCACTGCACGACGAGGCCAGCTGGGAGATCACGCCGGACGGCCGCACCGTGGTCACCACCTGGACGGTGGCCGAACCGGCGGGGTCGCGGCGGGTCACCCTGGTGGCCATCGATGTCGAGACGGGGGAGCGCCGCGCCCTGGCCGACGACCCCGACCACGAGTACGGCTCGCCGACGGTGTCGCCGGACGGGCAGACGGTGGCGTTCCATGTGCAGCACCGGTCCGGGCCACAGGACCCCGGTGATCGCTGGCTGGCCGTCGTGCCGACGGCCGGTGGCGAGATACGGGCGGTCACGTCGGCGTGGGACCGCTGGCCTGCATCGGCGCACTGGACACCGGACGGCGCCACGCTCGTCGTGACGGCCGACGACCAGGGCCGCAGGCCGCTGTGGCTGGTGGACGTGGCGACCGGCGAACCGACCCGGCTGACCCAGGACGACGGCGCCTACATCAACGTCCAGGTGGCACCGGACGGCCAGTGGGTCTACGCGCTGCGGACCGCGGTGGACAGCCCGCCCACCCCGGTCCGGGTGGCGCTGGACGGCTCGTCGCCCGCGCAGCCGCTGCGTGGTCCGGCCGATGCCGTCCCGATGTCCGGCCGGCTGACCGAGGTCACCACGGAGGCCGAGGACGGCACGCCGCTGCGCGCCTGGCTGGCACTGCCGCACGACGCCCGCGCGGACCAGCCGGCGCCGATGCTGCTGTGGATCCACGGTGGCCCGCTCAGTTCGTGGAACTCGTGGACGTGGCGGTGGAATCCCTGGCTGGCGGTGGCCAAGGGCTACGCCGTGCTGCTGCCCGACCCGGCACTGTCCACCGGTTACGGCATCGACTTCATCCAGCGTGGCTGGGGCACCTGGGGTGCCGAGCCGTTCACCGACCTGATGTCGGTGACCGACGCCGCCGTGGCCAGGGACGACATCGATGCGAACCGGGTCGCCGCGATGGGCGGGTCCTTCGGCGGCTACATGGCCAACTGGGTGGCCGGGCACACCGACCGGTTCGCCGCGATCGTGACCCACGCCTCGCTGTGGTCGCTGGAGCAGATGCGCGGCACGACGGATGCCTCGTTCTACTGGGCCAGGGAAATGACCGAGGACATGACCGAGCGCAATTCGCCGCATCTGTTCGCGGACAACATCTCCACCCCGATGCTGGTGATCCACGGCGACCGGGACTACCGGGTGCCGATCGGCGAGGCGCTGCGGCTGTGGTGGGACCTGCTGTCGCGGTCGAAGGCGCAGGACGGCTCGTGCCCGCACAAGTTCCTGTACTTCCCGGACGAGAACCACTGGATCATGACACCCAACCACGCGAAGGTCTGGTACGACACGGTGTTCGCGTTCCTGGAGCACAACGTGCTCGGTCAGGAGTGGCGTCGGCCGGACATGCTCGGCTGAGCCGGGGTCAGCGGCGCGGGGTGCGGTCGGCCACGGTCAGCACCAGCACGGTCGCGGCGACACCGACCAGGATGTAGGCCAGCGTGTGCAGGCCGTGGTCGGTGACGCCCGATCCGAACACGATGCCGGTGATCGTGGACGACGCGATCGAGCCCAGGTAGCTGAACGTGCGGAACAGGCCGGACGCGGTGCCGAGCTGGTCGGCGGGCGCCTGGGCGTGGAGGGCGGTCTGGTTGCCGGTCGAGGTGGTGCCCGCGGTGATCCCGAGGATCAGCGTCACGCCGGTGATCAGGATGACGGGGCTGTGCGCCGTGGGGAACACGGCCACTGCGATCCAGTTCGGGTGCGGCAGTGCCAGCAGGAACACCAGCAGGGCGGTGATCGCGCAGCCGAAGCCGATGATGCCGACGACGTCGATCCGGGTGGCCATCTCGCGCACGTTCCGTGGCGTCGTGGCCGCCGGGTTCCTGGGGATCCACCGCAACGTCATGGCCAGCGCGCAAAGCGCGAGCGGGATGTTGACCGGGAAGGCGGCCTGCCAGCCGAGTGCGCCGACCAGCAGCCCGCCGATCGGTGGCCCGACCGCGACCGTCACGGTGCCCGCGATGGACAGTCCGCCCAGCACACCGCCAGGTGGCTCCCGCATGCCGGCGGCCGCGGCCCGGCGCCGGATCAGCAGCATCGCCGACGGGTAACCGGCCGACGTGCCGATGCCGATCAGCACGCGGGCCACGGTCAACGCGGTCAGGTTCCGCGCCAGCCCACCGATGACACCGGCCACCAGGATGATCATGATCCCGGCCAGGAACACCCGCCGTGGGCCGAACTCCTCGGCCAGTTTGCCCGCGGTCGGCTGGGCCGCGGCACAGGCCAGGTAGAGCGCGGCCACCAGCACCGATGTCTGCCCGACCGAGACGTGCACGGTGGGTGCGATCGGCACCAGCGCGGTGGCGATCAGGGTGCTGTTGATCGGGTTCAGCGCGGCACCGGTGAACAGCGGCGTGACGAACCGCCGGGAGAAGGCCTCGGGGTCGTCGACCGTCGCGCGGACCGACGTCATCGGGTCGCTGCCAGCCGCAGGTCGGCGCCGGCCAGTCGCTCCAGCAGTTCGATCGCGGTGTCCAGGGCGGCTCGCTGGTCCGCTTCGACCACCGTGTCGATCACCTCGGCCAGCCACGCCTTCCGCGAGCGCAGCAGCGACAGGAACAGCTCGCGACCGGTCTCGGTGGCGCTGATCAGGACCTTGCGGCCGTCGCTCGCGTCCCGGTCGCCGCGCACGAGCCCGGCATCCTTGAGCGTGGCCACGCGCTGCGCGATCGCCTGCTGGCTGACGTGCTGCTGTTCGCCACGGGAGAGGATCGCATGAACGAGTTGCCGACGCTGTCCGCCGTTCGGATCGCCACCGACCGGGTCCTGCTGCGCAAGGCGCACGACGCCGACCGGGAACGGCTCATCGAGTTGCGGACCGACCCGGAGGTGCACGCCTACCTCGGCGGCCCACGTCGCCGGGCGGATGTCGAGCGGCGTCTCGACGAGATCGGTGGCGCCGGCAACGCGACCGCGGCGCCCGGTGTCCTCGTGATCGCCGACAGGGCCACCGACGACGTCATCGGCACGGTGGTGCTCAACCGGCGTGCCGTCGACGAACCCGGTCACGCCGTGGAGGAGGGCGGGGAACTGGAACTGGGTTACCTGCTGCGGCGCGACGCCTGGGGCGCGGGACTGGCGTTCGAGGCCACCACCGCCGTGTTACGCGCGGCCGCGGCCGAACTGCCCGACCAGCCGGTCCTCCTGCTCACCCAGACGGCCAACCAGCGCTCGCTGCGACTCGCGGACCGCCTTGGCTTCCAGCCGGTCAGCACGTTCGAACAGTTCGACGCCGAGCAGACCCTGTGCGTGGCGAGCCTGCACTCCTTCCGGGCCGAAGGCGCCAGCTCGTAGCGACTGCCGGGGCGCCTGCACGAACGGGCAGCCGACGGTGCCGGGAAACGTGCCATCGGAAGCGACGATCCGGCCATCGTCTCGACTTGGCTGTCAGCAGATGTTTGCCGACAGGAGGCGTGATGCCATCGTTGGAAGAAGCGTGGGCCTGGGTCGCCGGTCCACTGGAAAACCTCAAGAACGACGTTGTCGCACGGCCGGGCGTGCCGTGGTCCGAGCGTGGCGAGAACTTCAAGCGTGAGCTGTCCGCCGCGACGTCCCACTCGGTGGCCGACGATCTGTACCGCTGGCTGAACGAGCTGTCCGAGTCCGACCGCTCCAACCTGATCGGTACCGACGACCTGGCCGCCCACGCCTACCAAGTGGTACGGCGTGCCGTGCCGCCAGCGGAGCCCGCACCGACGCAAGTCGTCCAGCAGCAAGCCGCGGTCGCCCAGTACGACGAGAGTGCCTGGAACAGGTTCCTGACCGAGGACGGTGCGCGCTGGGACGGGACGGTCGAGTCGTGGGCCGCGTTCCGGCAGTGGTTCGAGTACTACGCGAACGCGGGCGGTTTCCAGTCCCCGGCCACCGGACTGCTCAACTACCTGGAGCCGATGTCCGCGCCGGACCGGGTGGCCGCGTTCGCCCAGTACGGCGTCACAATCCGGCCGCCGGCCAGCACGGTGGACCCGCGGGTCCAGCAGGTGATGGACGAGCTGCTCGCCGAGAAGCCGGAGTACGCCGAGATCCCCGAGGCACGCCGGATCGAACTCGTGAACGCGTTGTTGCAGCGATAGGGAGGGACGGATCATGGCGAAACGGAAGAAGCTTGAGGACGATTTCATCGACGACTGGGGCGTCAAGTATCAGAAGTCGGGCTACGACGAGGATGCCTACTCCGACAGCGGTGGTGAGGACTCCAGCGGTTCGGCGACGCCCAGCTACGACTCGTCGAGCGAGGAGGAGCCGGACGCCGCCCTGATCCAGCCGGGGCTGAGGATCATCGTCGGTTCCGTCGGCGACATCGACCGAATCGACTACATCGCCGGTGGCGCCCCGAACTACACGGCCGCGGTCCGGGCGGGTGCCGGTGGCAGGCTGTCCACCGCGATTCTCGGGCCGGGCGGCTACGTGTCCAGGAACTCCGACGCCGACCGCGCGGCGCTGCCCGCGATCGTGAACGCCGAGGCCGCGTACCCCGCGCACACCTTCAAGGCGGGCCACCTGCTCAACGCCGAGTTCGGTGGCGCCGGCGACGACTCGGACAACCTCACGATCCTCAGCACCGGCGCGAACAGCAGGATGCGGGCTTTCGACAACGCCATCAAGGACGCGGTCACCCTCACCCTCAAGACTGCCTACCGGGCGATCAACAACATGGGTATCGACGTGACCAACCTCGGTTACGGGATCCAGGTGACCATCACGACCGCGGCCGGATTCTGGTCCAACAACGTGGCGCAGGCCGGCTACCTGATCTCGAATGGAGTGACGTGTGTCGCCGCCATCGTCGGCGAGCCGGTACCGGCCAACCTGGAGGCGGCACTCACCGCGACCTATCAGGCGGCCAGGGTGAATACGCACGCGGCGCTGATGCTGACGTTGCAGACGGCGATCAACGACCTGCAGGGGGAGGTGGCGGCCGCCAACGCCCTGGGCGCGGTGGTCAACCCGTAGCCGACGTTTGCCGACTACCCCGTTCGGGCCATTCTCCGTATGGCGGCCGGGTGGCTGCCGGAACGGAGCAAGGTCATGACGGAGGTACCCGATCTGGTACGCGACAGCGGCATGGTCGACGCCGGGGAGCCCTTCGCGCGCAACCTGCGTGCGTACGTGGCGGAGGTGGCGGCCGCGCTCGGCGTCGGCCTGGAGTCTTCTGTGATCGACGCGGGCCGGCCGGCATCCGCCTACCTCGCCCTGGACATCAGCATGACCAGGTTCCCGGACCACGATCTGGCACTGCTGTGGGACGAACGTGTCGGCTGGTCGGCGGCCGTGGAGGCGGCCTCCGGCGAGGATCTCGTCGTGTTCGCCAGACAGGGCGGTGACCCCCGACCCAGGCCCGAGGAGGTGGAGTGGTTCGTCCGCGAGGTGCTGTCCGACAGTTGAGTGGCGGAATGGTTGCCGGAGTGAGGAAGTGGGCATCCAAGAGTCCATGAAACCTGGCGACGAACTGACCGAGCACGACAGGCCGACCACGGACGACCTGTTGCCCGAGCACACATCGGACATCGATGACGACGACCTGTCAGCACCGGAAGTCGCCGTCGACAGTGATGCGGACGCTGAGGCGTTGGCCGAATCCGATCGTGATCCGGCCCCGACCGGCAGGCATCTGGCGAACAAGGAGACCGCCTCACCTGACCGAACCGTGGTGACCAACGGCCGGCCGATGAACGAGGGCCGGCCGATGAACGAGGGCCGGCCGTCGACGACCGACGAGCCGGTGGACGCCCCGCTGTTCGCCGAGGGCGAGGTGGAGCGGTTTCGCAGCCAGTGGCGCGAGCTGCAATCAACCTTTGTGGACAGCCCACGGCAGGCTGTCCAGGAAGCCGACGTGTTGGTGGCCCAGGTGATGCAGAACCTCGCCGCCACCTTCGCCGACCACAAGCACTCACTGGAGGCACAGTGGAGTCGTGGCGACGAGGCCGAGACGGAGGAACTTCGGCTCGCGCTGCGCCGCTACCGCTCGTTCTTCAACCAGCTGTTGGCTGTGTAGTCACGCGATTCCTCGGTGGGCCGGCGACCGTGCCGGCCCACCGTCGTGTGGTCCTGTGTTCTCAACTCCACGAACATTCGCAACTCTGAGAACGGTCTGTTACGGTCGGTGCCGTGACCACCGTGGACCTGCTGCTGCACCCGATACGCCTGCGGATCGTGCAGGCGTTTCTCGGTGACCGCGCGCTGACCACGAGTGTGCTGCGGACCGAGCTGTCCGACGTGCCGGCCGCCAGCCTCTACCGGCACGTGGCGATGCTGGTCGACGCCGGTGTGCTTGCGGTTGTCGCCGAACGGCGGGTTCGTGGTGCCCTGGAACGCACCTACGTGCTTCGCCTGTCCACGGCCGGCATCGGGCTGGACGAGTTCGCCACCATGAACGCCGACGACCACCGCCAGGCGTTCATGGCGTTCATGGCCGGCCTGCTCGGCGACTTCGACCGCTACCTGGACCGCGGCGACATCGACCTGCTGCGCGACACCGTGACCTACCGGCTGGCCGCGATGTGGCTGGACGACGCCGAGTTCGCCGACCTGATGCGGGAGCTGGCCCGGGTGGTCCAGCCCCGGTTGGCCAATCCGCCTGCGCCCGGCCGCAAGCGCCGCATCCTCGGTTACGTCCTGCTACCCGGAGAAGAGGCTGACCCCCCATGACAACGCCGACCGAGACCGGACTCGCCGTCATCGAACTGGCCGAGGCAGGGGACTTCGCCAAGATCCGGGACATGTTCGCACCCCAGTTGCGGGCGTTGGTGTCCGCCGACGTGCTGCGCTCGGGCTGGGCAGCGCAGGGTGCGTTGTCCTCGGTCGGCACACCGGTCGCCGACGGGGACGCCGTGGTGCGGATCCCCGTGACGTTCGAACAGGGCGCCACCACCGTCGTCCTGGCGGTCGACGACGCGGGCCTGCTCACCGGTGTGCAGGTGCTGCCGGTCGAGGCCGCCGAGCCGTGGACACCGCCGGACTACGCGGACGAAGCGACTTTCGACGAGCAGGACGTGACGCTCGGCTCCGGCCCGCTCGCGGTGCCCGGCACCGTGACGGTGCCGCGCCGGTGCGCGCCGCTGCCGGCCGTGGTGCTGCTCGCCGGCTCGGGACCCAACGACCGCGACGAGACGGTGGGGCGGAACAAGCCGTTCAAGGATCTCGCCTGGGGTCTGGCCAGCCGGGGAATCGTGGTGCTGCGCTTCGACAAGGTCACGCTCGCCCACGGTCGAGAGCTGACCGACCCTGCGTTCACCCTGGCCGACGAATACCTGCCGGACGCGAAGGCCGCAGTGCGCCTGCTCGCCGAGCATCCGGCCGTCGATGCCAGCCGGATCTTCGTGCTCGGCCACAGCCTGGGCGGCACGGTCGCGCCACGGGTCGCGGTCGCCGAGCCGACCGTCGCCGGTTTGGTGATCATGGCGGGTGGCA
>DASUJK010000343.1:0-12664 GCA_036279295.1 Pseudonocardiaceae bacterium
CAGCCTGCCGGCACCGCCTTCCGGCACCGGGAAGCCGACGTCCTGGGCGGCCATGGACAGCAGCCAGCCGAACGCGGCACTGCCGGAAGTACCGGGCCCGAGGTCGGTGTGCAGTGCGTTGCCGGCCAGCAGCAGTCGGCCGCCGTCGCCGGTGAACCGCTCCTCGCCCAGGGCGCCGGCTGGCATGGCGGCCAGCCTGGCGAACCGCGGCCCGTCCGCGGTGCCGAGCGTGCGCAGCAGCCGCCATCCGGACCGGACGGGTGGGAACGGGGTGAGCATCGCGTCCACCAGGTCGGTCCGGATTCGTTGCCACGCCGCGAACTCGGCCCGCCATGCGTCCCCGTCCCGCGGCGCGAACGCGGCCAGCGACGCCGCCGTCACGTCGATGTCCCTGGAGATCACGGCACACCGGTCGTCGGGCAGCACGTGTGCCAGGACGGTCGGCGCGTGCCGCCAGTGCAGGCCGTAGCCCGCCAGGCCGAGACCGTTCAGTACCGGGGACAACGCAGCCATCGGGTAGAACGCGCTGAACCGGTCGCTGCGGAAGCCCGCGACGAACTCGTCGGTCCGCACGGCGCCACCCGGCCGGTCGGCCGACTCCAGGACCAGCACCTGCCAACCGGCGTCGGCGAGCAGGTTGGCGGCCACCAGGCCGTTGGGACCCGCGCCGATGACAACGGCGTCCACGGTCTGATCAGGTTCGGACATAGCTCCTGCATACCCTGGCCAACTGAGCGAGGTCTTAACGCGGCCGTCTCGACGCGCCGTAACAACTGCACTTCTAGTGCAGTATGATGCACCAGTGGACGCGACCACCTCAGCCCTGGCGGCGGCGATCGGTGCACGGGTCAGGCAGGAGCGACAGGCGCGGCACTGGACGCTCGACGGTCTGGCGGAGGCGGCCGGGGTCAGCAGGCGCATGGTGGTCAACATCGAGCAGGGCACGGTGAATCCCAGCATCGGGACACTGCTGCGGATCAGTGACGCGCTCGGCGTCGGGCTGCCGGCACTGGTCGAGCCACCGGTGCCCAGGGCCGTCAAGGTCATCCGGTGCGGATCGGGCGCCACCCTGTGGACCGGCGACTCCGGCGGCAAAGGGGTGTTGGTGGCCGGCACCGAGCCACCGGACGTGCTGGAACTGTGGGAGTGGACCCTGGCCCCGCGCGAGCGGCACGTCAGCGAGGCACACGCCAAGGGCACCAAGGAGCTGCTCCAGGTGCACCAGGGCACCGTTGTCCTCGATGTGGCCGACCAGTCGGTCACTCTCGACGCCGGGGACGCGGTCGCTTTCACGGGCGACCTCCCGCACACCAGTGCCAACCCGCGGACCATGCCGGCTCGCTTCTCACTGGCCGTCTTCGAGCCAGGAGTGGGTTCGACTCCCCGATCGGAGGGTTCCGATGCCTGACACGTTCCTGGCTGGTGGGCTCCCGGTGCACCGGGCTCGGGCCGGACGTGCGTGTCACGCGCCACCCTGGTCAGCGCGGTAGCGGCCTGAGCAGCCGGTGCGGCCGGGTCAGCGCGACCGTCACCGGATCGGCGACGTCGGATGGCGGGCCGAGACCGGGTCCGGGTGCGACCACGGTGTCCCGCACACCGACGACGGCACCACAGTTCGCGCAGCGACCGTCGCCGTCCAGCGCGCCGCCGTCCGACGAGTGCCAGAACTCCCTGCGCACCCCGTCCGGGGCATAGTGGTCGTCACCCCACGTCATCAGCGACCTGACCACGGGCCACAGCGAGACGCCGACGTCGGTCAGTTCGTACTCGCTCCGGCGACCCTGGCCGGGCACCTTCGCCAACACGCCCGCCGCGACGAGAACACCGAGCCGCTCGGTGAGCACGGCACGCGGTAGGCCAAGATGTGTCACGAAATCACCGAACCGGCGCACACCGAAGAACGCGTCCCGCACGATCAGCAGCGTCCACCGCTCGCCGACCACCTCAAGCGCCTTGGCCAGTGAGCACACCTGGCCCGCGTAGTCCCGGGGCAGCACCATACGCACACCGTAGCCCATTCAGTTCAGTGACCGAACCGACCTACCAGGCGCCCCCGTCCCGCCAGTCGGCTGTCAGCTCGCCGGTCAGGTCGAGCGACGCGGACACCGGCAACACGTAGACACAGTCGTCCTCGTCCTCGGTGCGCTCGCGTCCCGCCGGGTTCAGCGCCCAGGTCGTGCCCTGCCACAGCTGCCAGCCCCGCGTGGCGTACAGCGCGGCTCCGTCCTCGGAGGCGCCGAGCGCACCCACCTCGTAGCCGCCGCGCACGAACCGCTCCAGGACAACCATCAACGCAGTGCCACAGCCGCGCCGCCGCTGATCGGCCCGCACGCCGACACCCTCGATGTAGCCGGTGCGCAGCGCCCGACCCGCGTGCACCAGCCGCCGCTGGACGATCGACGCGTGGCCGACGACTTCGCCGCCGTCCCACGCGATCGCGTGGATGCCGCCGAGCGTGTGATCCCAGTCGTGGTCGGTGAAGTCACCGTTGAACGCGTCGAACAGCAGCGTGCGCACCGCGTCGAGCACCGGGGTGTCCAACTCGGCGGTGTGCGCTGTCCGTACCTCGATCATGCCGCCATCCTGGCAGCAGATCAGACGGCGCCGCCCCTGCGCAGCGCACGCAACGCCGCCGCCTGTTCGACGGTGACACCGGCCTCGCGCTGCGCGACGGCCTCGTCGGGGGTCAACCCGGCGCCGATCCAGTCGCCGACCTCGTCGAACGGGATGCCGGCCCGCCACCAGTCCCGCACCACGGTGGCCGCGGTCTGCTTCACCTTCTCCAACTCGCCCGCCTCGACCGGGGTGAGCCCGATCATCTGCCACAGCCGGGCGTCCTGTGCCTGGATGCCTTGGCGGGACCAGGCAATGGCCTCGTCGTCCGTCCACTGTGTCTGGAGGTAGCCGCCCATCACGTCGTGCGGCACACCCGCCTTCAGGAACGCCCGAATCCGGCTGGACGCCTGCCAGCCCGACATCGCCGAACCCAGCTGCCTCGCCTGCGGTGTCGTCGTCGGGTGCCGCTCGCCGTAGGCTTCGTCCGGGCTGCGACCGGCTTTCGTGTGGTCGCGGGCCTGCTCGAACTTGAAGCCGAACTCGTGCCAGCGGATCGCCTCGCCGACCGTGATCCGCGCGTTGATCCAGTTGCCGACGGTGGTCGGGTCGGCCCCGGCGATCTGCCACTGCGCGGCGGTCAGCGCCTCGCTGACACCGGCGGCACGCCACTGTTTCGCGTCGGCCAGCGTGAAGTTCCACCGCCGCCATGCCAACGCGTCCACCCTGCGCAGCCCGGCGGCCAGCCACGCCGTCAGGTCCTCGGGTGGCCGGTTCCGGTCGTCCGGGTCGTTGAACCGCCTCATCGGCCACCGCCGACCAGTGCCGGGTCGACGGGCACCGATGTCGCCCAGTCCGGCACCGACCCCGTGCTGTCCAGCAGGCCGACGATCACCTTCGCCTTGCCGGGCGGCTCACTCGGCCATGGCGTGTGGCCGTCGGTCAGCACGATCACCAGATCGGGGCGTGGCCGCAGCTCGGTCGTTGCCGCCAGGCCCGCGCCCATGTCGGTGCCGCCACCGCCGAGCAGCCGCACGTCATGCGCGTTGAGCACCCGCTGCGCCTGGTACGCCCGCGCGTCGCAACACACCACGTGCAGTCGCTTGCCCGCGACTCCGACGCTGGTCAGCAGGCCGGCGACCTCGCCGAGGATCTGATTGAGCATCGGGTCGCTCATGCTGCCGGACGTGTCGATCACCACGGCCACGGTGGGCCGCGGCTGGCGCAGGCTGGGCAACACGATGTCGGGCAGCGCTGCCGCCCGCCGGGACGGCTTGCGGTAGGTGAAATCGACCCGGCCCGCGATGTCGGCGACACCCCGGCGGACCGAGGCGCGGAGCAGCCGACGCCAGTCCACCACCGGTTCCAGCACCTCGTCCGCCCAGCGCTGCCAGCCGGCCGGCGTGTCGCCCCGGCTGCGGTGGTGCTCCCGGATCCGCCGTGCCACGTCCCTGGCCAGCAGCTTGCCGTTCGTCTCGGACAGTCCGGCCAGCCCGCAGTTCCAGTCCCGTGGCATGCCGTCCGCTCCGGTGCCGCAGTCGGACTGGTCGGCGGGCAGGTCCTGGCCGGCCAGCGCGTCCCAGTACTGCTCGGCGATCCACGCGTCGGGCAGGCCGAGATCAGCCGGTTTGGTCGCCATGGCCGGCACCGTCAGCTCGTCGGCCTGCAGATCGTCGTTGATCTCGGCGTCACCGGCCAGATTCCAGCGGCGCTGATCGGCGTTGCGGCCGGCCAGCGGTGCCGTGGTGGAGCTCATCTCGCCGGGATAGCGGTTGCCGTGCCCGCGCAGCAGGTGGGTCACCTGGTGCAGCAGCCAGAACCCGAGTTCCGGCACGTCGGTCGAGTCGACGACGGCCGGGTCGAGGTAGATGTGCCAGGCCTGGTCGGTGGGCAGCGCCCGCAGGTCGTAGTGTGGCTCGTCCTGGATGACGACGATCGGCTCCAGGGCCAGTATCGCGGACGCGAGATAGGGCGCCCGCCGTGCCGTCCACACCCTGGCGGCGGCCCACTTCTGCCGCTGCGCGACGGTCAGCGCCTCGATCCGGCCGAGCTGGAACGCCACGGTTGGGTCACCGCCCCTCGGGGGTGTCCGGTAGGAGGCCCGCCGCGCGTAGCACGGGCGTCAACTGCAATACCTCCACCGGCAGCGCGGCCCCGGTCGGCCGGGCCGCGGCCAGGGACTGGGCCACCAGCGTCGCCACGTCGGGCGCCGATGTGGTCGCCTTGGCCAGCACCCGCCACGCGGCGGTCCACGAGTCGGCGTCGCCGTGCGCGATGGCCACCGAAGCGACGGCAGTCAGCACGGCGAAGGCCCGGTCGCTGCGTTCGGGCAGCTCGAACGAGTCCGGGTCGGCCAGCACGGCCTCGGGGTCAGGTAGATCGGCGTTGGCCTGCCAGGACAGGAACTCGATGCCGGCACCCTCGCCGACCGCGCCGGTCAGCAACATCGCCCGCACGTCCTCGTCGGCACCCGCCGTGTCACACATACCGAGCAGCGTGGCCACGGTGTCCCAGCTGCGTGGGCTCGGCCAACCGCGGCCGGACTGCGCGGCCGATGTCGGCACCTGGAGCACGAGCGTCGGACGGACCTTCAGGAACGCGCCGACGGTGGCCCGCGCGGTGGCCAGCCGAACCGGATCGGGACCGGTGTGGTGACTGGCCGGCGGTGGCGGGAAGCCGACGGCGAGCCCGTCGGCGACCGAGGCCGCGTCCACCGGCCAGTCCAGGTGCACCAGTCGGTTGGCAAGCGGTGGACTCAGTTCCCAACCGTCAGCGGCCTGCTCGGGCGGGTTCGCGGCGGCCACGACCCGGACACCGGCCGGCAGCGCGAGATCGCCGACCACCCGCTCCAGCACGATGCGCAGCATCGCGGCCTGCACTGCGGGCGGGGCCGTGGTCAGCTCGTCCAGGAACAGCACACCGTGCCCGGCATCGGCCAGCCGGTGCGCCCAGACCGGTGGGGCGAGGCGTACCCCGCCGTCCACCACGACGGGCAGCCCGGCGAAGTCGGTCGGCTCCCGGATCGAGCCGACGACCACCTCAACGGGCCAGCCGAAGGACTCACCGAGCGCACGCACGACGGACGTCTTGCCGGTGCCCGGACTGCCCCAGAGCAGCACCGGCACCCCGGCGGTCACGGAGATGGCCAGTGCCTGAAGTGCCCCGGAAGTCTGCGCTGACATCTGGACGACATCGCCCCCTCGTTCCGCCGTCCAGTGTCCCGATCACGGCGGCCGGCCGCCATAACTTTCCGGAATCGGACCCTCAGTCGACCGCGACGATCTCAGCGGCGAGCTGGCCGTCCTCGACCTGCCACACGCCGATCGTGCCGTGTGGTTGGCGGCGGCGGTCCGTCGGCGAGCCGGGGTTGAAGATCCGGATGCCGTCGGCCGTCCGGTCCAGCGGGATGTGGGAGTGGCCGAAAACCACCACATCCGCGGTGGGAAACCGACGTCGCATGCGGGCAGCGCGACCGACTGCCTGGCCGCTGTCGTGGATCATCGCCACCCGCAGCCCCGCGATGTCCAGTTCCACCGTCTCCGGCGCGCCCCACGTGACCACGTCGGGCCCGTCGTTGTTGCCGCACACCGCATGCACCGGCGCGTAGGTGGCCAGCTCGTCCAGCACGCTCGGCACGCACACGTCACCGGCATGCAGGATGAGATCCGCGGCCCGCAGGTGTTCGGCGACCTTCGGTGGGCACGACCGCCATCTGCGCGGCGCATGCGTGTCGGACAACACGATCACTCGCACCCCGCCATCATGCCGCGCCCACCGTTCACCGCGATGTACTGGACACCGGACGCCGGTGGGCGGAGGCTTGGCGGGCTGATCGACACCCCACCATCAGGACCGGATTCAGGGACGGCGTTGGACATGAGGCTGGCACCGGACGAGGTGCTCGGCGACGGCCGCTATCTGCTGCTGGCGGCCTGTGGCGCGGACGAGCGCGCCGGCATGGAGTTCTGGCATGCCCGCGATCTGGGCCGGGGTCGGGACGTCGCGCTCACCGTGCTGCTCGGTGACCCGTCCGACCAGGTGGCCGTGCGTTCCGCGCGGCACGTGCTGGAGGGCGTCCGCTACGCCGAGGCGATCACGCATCCCGCGCTGGCCCGTGTGCTGGACCTGCCGCCTGGTCGGGTGGCCGCGGCGCGGGACGGTGTGCTCGGTTTTGTCGTCGCGGAGTGGATCGAGGGCGTGGACCTGGTGGACGGCGTCTACGGCGCCCACCTGCCGATCATCACCGCGTGCCGAATGCTGCGGCCGCTGGTGGACGCCGTGGACGTGGGCCACCACTCCGGCGTGGTGGCCGGCATCGACTCGCCGGGCCGGCTGCGGATCGGTGGGCACGGTGCCGCGGCGCTCGGATTCCGTGGCACACCACCGATCACCACGACCCGCGACGACGTCGGCGCGCTCGGTGCGGTGCTGTACCTGCTGCTCACCGGTGTGTGGCCGATGGCCGATGCCGAGGGCCGCCTGGTCGACCCGACAGCGCTGCGGCCGGAGGTGCCCCGGGATCTGGCGCTGGTCGCGGTACTCAGCCTGGATTCCACCCAGGGTCCTGGTATCCGCACGTGCGGCCCGCTGCTGCGCGCGCTGGACGAGATGATCGCCTACGAGGTGTACGAGGAGCAGCGGCCGGCGCCGGTTCCAGAGCCGGTGCGGGTGGCAGCGCCACGTCGTCGACTACGGACGATGTTCCGTGGCCGCAGGCTCGCCGCCGCGCTGGGCACCCTGGCGGTCGCGGTCGCCGTGCTGATCGGCACCCAGGTGGCGGGCGCGTTCGGCGCCGCGGACACGACATCCGCCGAATCGGTGCTGCCGCCACCCGTCACGAAGACAACTCCACCGGTGACCACCACGACGACCACACCGCCCGCTCCCCCGCCGTCCATCACGCCGGCCACCGTGCGGGAGTACGTGGTGTCCGGCAACGAGGACAACCCGCGCACGCTGAGCAGGGTGATCGACGGCGACCCTGGCACCATGTGGCACACCGACACCTACCGCCAGCAGTTCCCGGTCTACACACCCGGCATCGGCATCGTCGCCGGTTTCGCCCAGCCCGTCGCCGTCGCGGCGGTGACGATCCAGTCGCCCAGCGCCGGCACCGTCGTCCAGATCCGTGCGGCGCCAACGGCCGACGTGTCCCTGGACTCCCCGGTACTGGCCACCGCCACGCTGACCGACGGCGCCACCACTATTCCGCTGCCCGTGCACGCGGCATCGCCGTACCTGCTGGTGTGGATCACCCATCTGGACGACGCGGACGGCGGCTTCCAGTCCAGGATCGCCGAAATCACCTGTCAGCTCGCCGCAGCGTAACGGGGAGCGCATTCCACGGCGTGCCAGGATGAAGTCGTGCCCACGACCGGGACCCGAGAGGAGCACCATGCCCCGCGCCACAGCCAACGGCATCGAGCTGGAGTACGACACCTTCGGTGATCCGACGGATCCGCCGCTCCTGCTGATCATGGGCCTCGGCGCCCAGCTGATCGACTGGCCACCGGAGTTCGCCAGCCAGATCGCGGGCCATGGTTTCCACGTCATCCGGTACGACAACCGGGACGCCGGCCTGTCCACCTGGCAGGACGACCTCGGTGTGCCCGACATGATGGCGCTGCTGGGCGGTCAGGGCACCGCTCCCTACTCGCTGTCCGACTTCGGTGACGACGCGGTCGGCCTGCTGGACGCCCTCGGCATCGACACCGCGCACATCGTGGGCGCGTCGATGGGCGGCATGATCGCGCAGCGGCTGGTGCTGGACCACCCGGCGCGGGTCCGCAGCCTCACCTCGATCATGTCCAGCACGGGTGCCGCGGACGTCGGTCGGCCGAGCCCGGAAGCGCAGGCCATCCTGATGCGCCCGCCGGCGGCCGACCGGGAGAGCGCCATCGCCGGTTCGGTGGCCGCGTTCCGGGTGACCGCGTCGACCGGTTTCGAGGTCACCGACGAGTCCCTGCGTGAGCGGGCCGAGTCCGGTTACGACCGCGGTTACCACCCGGCAGGCGGCGCCCGGCAGCTCGCCGCGATCCTCACCACGCCCGATCGCACGGCCGCCCTCGGCGCGGTGACCGTGCCGACCATGGTCATCCACGGTGAGGTCGACCCGCTGGTCGACGTGAGCGGCGGCAAGGCAACGGCGGCCGCGATTCCGGGCGCCGAGCTGTTGCTGGTGCCGGGCATGGGCCACGACCTGCCGACCGGCGCGTGGCCGCAGATCGTCGACGCGATCGTGCGGACGGCCAAGCGCGCCTGAGCTACAGCGGGTCGCCGACATAGCGGCGCGGCACCGGGCGCAGGTCGGGCACTCGGAGGCCGTGCCGCTGAAGGAAGTCGGCGAACCAGTCGGGCTCGGCGAGGATCTGGCCGTAGATCCAGCGGTAACCCGTGTGCTGGCGCAATTCCGCCGCCGCAGCCGCCGGGCCGACGAATTCGCTGAGGCTCTGGTGTTCCAGGGCGCAGACGATCAGGTGCAGCCAGGTGGACGTCGGATCCGCCGCTCCCCCCTCGTCGAAGGACGGCGGATCGGGCCACCGCGCGGCGGCCTCGGCGGTCGCGCTGTCGGTGCCTGGTTCGTCCAGCCAGTGCAGCTGCTCGTGCAGAAACGACGTCAACGCCAGGGTGGGCCGCCGCACCAGCAGACGAGGGCCGATGGTCAGTGGGTGGCTCAGGCCGCCGCGCATCGTCTCGTCGACGATGACGAGGTCGGTGAAGATCCAGCGCCGCACGTCGTGGTCGGCCAGGACCGCCCGCAGCGCGGCCGATGCCGCGTTCTCGTCGTCGGTGCCGTGGGCCGTGCGGATGTCGATGGTGACGTCCGGCGTGGTGTGCTCGGTCGCTCCTGCTCGCGCGGCGCAGGTCTGGCAGCGGGGCAGGTGTGGCAGGTACCCGCGGTGCCACCGCTGGCCGGTGGGGGTCAGTTCGTCGCCGGAGCCGCAGATCGGTCGGCCGAGTTCGTCCAGCGCGTGCAGCACGACCCGGGCGGTGACCGATTCGATCTCGCGGCCCCGGAACATCTCGATCTTTGTCCGCCGGTCCGTGTATTGCTCACCGATGGACAAGTTGCCGTTCACCATTTCGCTGCCCCGTCGCGCCGACACAACCAAGTCGCCATGTGCGCGTCCTCTCAGATGAGCGGCCAGCAGCCTGACCGGCCACCACCGTATCCGGGGGGATCCATGAATACCGTGTCGCAGCACCATGCCCGCGTTCTGGTCGTCGTCGCAGCGGCGAGCATGGTCGGCCTCACCGCCTGTAATGCGGGCACTCGAACCGCCGCACCACCACCCGCCGCATCGATCCCCGGCTTCGCCCGGGTCCTACCGACAGGACCAGCACCGTCCACTATGGTCACCATGACCTCGCGAGCCCCGCAACTGAGGTTCCCGAACACCAGCAACGATGTGGAGTTCACCGGGTACGACGCGCAGGACGGACTCGTCGAGTTCCACAAGGTGGTGGTGCAGAGCGACGGGGCCGGCCCGAACATGGTGCCCGACCCGAGCGACCCGGGCACTCACCGGCTGCCGATGGCGTCCGGAGCGACAGTGCGGTCCATCGATCCGCGCGGCTTCCCGTTCGAGGCCTGCCCACCACGGTCCTGCACCGCGAGCGACATCGTGGCGAGCGTGATCGGGCACAACAACGACGCCTTCTGTGCACACATCCACGTCAACGCGGCCGACCAGATCGACTCCGTGCGCCAGTCGGCCTACTGAACCGCAGTTTCCGTTATTCTTTCGCGTTGCTGTTACCTCGTCGTGACATTGGACTGGCGCTGGTACAAGGATGCCGATCATTCCCGGCTCACGGCCGTGTTCGAGCATGCCGAGCCGTACGCCTACCCGTACGTCTACGACGACGCGACGAGTACGTTCACCTGCACGGGTGAGTGCGACTACCGGATCACGTTCGGCACGACACCGTAGAACAATTTTTGGTTATCCCAGCCGCGACCATGTGTCTCCTGGTCAGCACCGGTTTCCGGCCGGCACGACCAGCGGACGAGGAGATGTGGGTATGCGCACAGCGGGCGAACCGGATGTCGCCACGGTGATCGCGGCACGGAACGGCAGGCCGGACGCGCTGGACCGGCTGGTGGGCGGGTACCTGCCGCTGGTCTACAACATCGTCGGGCGGGCCATCGGCGGCCACTCGGACGTGGACGACGTCGTGCAGGACACCATGGTGCGCGCCCTGGACGGGCTGTCGGCGCTACGCGATCCGGCCAGCTTCCGGTCCTGGCTGGTGATCATCGCGATGCGGCAGGTGCGCAACCGGCACCGGACCACCCAGCGGTTCCCCGGTTCGGAGCACGAACCCGACGATGTCGCCGACCCCGGTGCCGACTTCGTGGACCTGACCATCGCCCGCCTGCACCTGGCCGACCAGCGCAAGGACCTGGCCGCTGCCACCCGGTGGCTCGGCGAGGACGACCGTGAGCTGCTGGCGCTGTGGTGGCTGGAGGCGGCAGGTCAGCTGACCAGGGCCGAGGTGGCCGGTGGTGTCGGTCTGTCGCCGCAGCACACGGCGGTCAAGGTGCAGCGGATGAAGGCCAAGCTGGACGCGGCGCGGTCGGTGGTGCGGGCGCTGCGGATGACGCCGAAGTGTCCGGACTTCACCGAGGTCGCGGCGAGTTGGGACGGTGAGCCGAGTCCGTTGTGGCGTAAGCGAATGGTCCGGCACACCAGGGAGTGCCGGCGCTGCCAGCGGTGCTGGTCGGACCTCATGCCGGCCGAGCGGTTGCTGGCCGGCCTGCCGCTGGTGCCGGTGCCGTTCCACTTCGGCGGAGCCGGCGCTCTGCCCGGTACCGCTCATCTGGCCGTCGGCCGGCACGCCGTCCGGAGTTCCCGGTCGGCTCGCCGATTCGCCCACCTCTGGGCGCACGCGGCCACGAAGCCGGTGATCGCGGCGGTGGCGGCACTGGCCGCGACCGGTGCCGTCGTCGTGCTGCCGGCGCACCACCGACAGCGGGTCACGGCTGACGCGCTGCCCATCGCGGTCCAGACGACCAACGCGGCGCCGATCACCACGACGACCCCGCCACCGGTGACCACGACGACCCCGAAGCCCACCACGACGACACGGACCACCACGCACGCGCCGGCACCTCCCCCGGCCACGCCGATCTCGAAGTCGTCCCGGAAGGGCGTGAGCACCTGGTACTTCGACGGCGTCACCTCGGCACTGCACAACGTCGGCGCGAGTTGGTACTACGACTGGGCAGCCAGCAGGTCGAACATGACAGCGCCGGCCGGCGTCGAGTTCGTCCCGATGATCTGGGGTGCCGGTTCGGTCACGTCGGCCACCCTCGCGCAGGCCAAGCAGCAGGGCACCGAACTGCTCGGGTTCAACGAGCCGGACATGAGCGGCCAGGCCAACATGACCGTGGCGCAGGCGCTGGACCTATGGCCACGGTTGCAGGCGACCGGGATGCGGCTGGGCAGCCCGGCCGTGGCGACCGGCGGTGACCGGGCGGGCGACTGGCTGGACCAGTTCATGACCGGCGCGGCGCAGAAGGGCTACCGGGTCGACTTCGTCACGCTGCACTGGTACGGCTCGGACTTCAGCTCGGCGGCCGTCGGCCAGTTGAAGAGTTACATCCAGGCCGTGTATGCCAGGTACCACAAGCCGATCTGGCTCACCGAATACGCGCTGATCAACTTCGGCGGCGGCGCGAAGTTCCCGACCCAGGCGCAGCAGGCCGCGTTCGTCACCGGCTCGGCCGCGATGCTCGACTCACTGTCCTATGTCGAGCGTTACGCGTGGTTCGCCTTGCCGTCCAAGGGAAATGACACCGGCCTGTACACGAACGGCACGACGGCGACCCAGGTCGGCCTGGCGTACCGGGCCGCGAAGTAGACTAGGACCGACCGTTGTGGACGCCGTCGCGCACTTCGAGGTAGCCGGCACTGGCCAGCCACAGTGCGTCCGCGACGGGCTCCATCTTGCCCGGCCGCCAGCGCCGGTCGTCATAGGTGGCGGTGCTGGACCGGAGCGCCGCCAGACTGACCTCCAGTTCGTCGGCCAGGCGGGCAGTGAACTCCGCCGCCGTCGGTGCCGGTAGGCGGACCGGTTCGGCCCGACTGTCCCGAATCGCGGCCAA
>DASUJK010000344.1:0-17062 GCA_036279295.1 Pseudonocardiaceae bacterium
GATCGGCCTGTTCATGCCGCTGGCGCTGATCGTGCTGGTCGCGATCATCTCGCCGGTGCCGGCCATCCAGGTCTACGCGGCCCCGGGCACGCTGGTGATTTTGGTCATCATGATCCTGGAGGGCGTGCTGCTCGGCCGGACCGTGAACAAGCGCGTGCGGGAGAAGTTCCCGGACGCCCCGGACCGGCCGCTGTCGCTGGGCTGGTACTCGTTCGTCCGGGCCAGCCAGGTGCGCAAGCTGCGAGTGCCCAAGCCGAAGGTGAAGCCCGGCGACACCGTATAAGGCTGGTTAGCAACGCGAACGACCGGCGGTTACAGTCGCGCTCATGGAGTTTCGTCGCCTTGGCCGCAGCGGCCTATCGGTCAGTGAGATCTCGTACGGCAACTGGATCACCCACGGTTCCCAGGTCGAGGAAGATCAGGCGCAGGCATGCGTCGCAGCGGCGCTGGACGCCGGCATCACCACGTTCGACACCGCTGACGTGTATGCCGGTACCCGCGCCGAGGCGGTCCTCGGGCGGGCGCTGAACGGCCAGCGCCGGGAGAGCCTGGAGATCTTCACCAAGGTCTACTGGCCGACCGGCACCGGGCCGAACGACCGTGGCCTTGGCCGCAAGCACATCATCGAGTCGGCGCACAACTCGCTGCGCCGGTTGCAGACCGACTACGTCGACCTCTACCAGGCGCACCGGTTCGACCGGACCACGCCGCTGGAGGAGACGTTCCTGGCGTTCGCCGACCTGGTCCGGGCCGGCAAGGTGCTCTACGTCGGTGTCTCCGAGTGGACGGCCGACGAGATCACCCGCGGTGCCGCGCTGGCCAAGGAGCTGCACGTGCCGCTGATCTCCAGCCAGCCGCAGTACTCGATGCTGTGGCGGGTGATCGAGTCCCAGGTGGTGCCGGCCAGCGAGCGCGCCGGGATCAGCCAGATCGTGTGGTCGCCGATCGCGCAGGGCGTGCTGACCGGCAAGTACAAGCCGGGCGCCGAGCTGCCCGCCGGGTCCCGCGCCACCGACGAGAAGGGCGGCGCCAACTTCATCTCGCGCTTCCTGCGGGACGACGTGCTGACCAGGGTGGCCGCACTCCAGCCGATCGCCGACGACCTGGGCCTGTCCATGGCTCAGCTGGCCGTGGCGTGGGTGCTGCAGAACCCGAACGTGGCATCGGCCATCGTCGGCGCGTCCCGGCCGGAGCAGGTCGCCGAGAACGTCAAGGCGGCCGGCGTGAAGCTGCCCGAGGACGTCATGACCAAGATCGACGACGTGCTCGGTGACGTCGTGGAGACCGACCCCCGGAAGACGCAGAGTCCCTAGCTTGTCGCCCGCACCCGGTCGCTTCGCTCCTGGGCCTCCCGCGCCGCTGGCGCGCCAGATCCCTCAGCCGGCCGGGTGCAGGCTCATCGGGCCGTAGACCTCGGCCTCGCCGTGCAGCAGCGTCACCTGGTGCACGCCCTGCTCCAACAGGTCGCCCCACTGCTCGCCGAACCACTCCTCTGCCTCGGCCTGGTCGTCGAACCGCACGTCCGGCCCTGGCACGTCGGCGCCGGTCTCACCCTGGTACCGCCAGCGATAGTCCATCGCACCAGTGAACCTCGCCGGACCCGATCACCGCTGTCCGATCACCCGGAGCTGTCTGTGACGCATCGCACTCTCGTGCTCGGCGGGACGCGGTCCGGCAAGTCCGCGTACGCCGAGGGCCTGCTGCCGGCCGACCAGCCGGTCACCTACGTGGCCACTGCCCGGAGTGACCCGGCCGACGACGAGTGGACGGCACGGATCGCCACCCACGTCGCACGGCGGCCGTCGACCTGGCACACCGTCGAACCTGCCGGTCCCGGTGCGCTGGCCGAACTGCTGACCGCCGCCCGGGCCGACGATCCGCCGCTGTTGGTGGACGACCTGGCCACGTGGCTGACCGGTGTGCTGGACGACGTGTTCGCGTGGGACGGCGACCCGGCGGCGCTCGCCGCGGCCAACCGACACGCGGCCGATCTGGTCGCCGCGACGGCGGTGTGCGCGGCCCGGCTGGTGCTGGTGTCGGCCGAGGTCGGACTCGGTGTGGTGCCGGAAACCCGATCTGGCAGGCTTTTCCGGGACGGCCTCGGCTCGCTGAACGCGGACCTGGCCGCCACCTGCGACAACGTGGTGCTGCTCGTCGCGGGACTCCCGATGCGACTGAAGACGTTCGACGAGCCACCTGGAGAGGTAGGCAGATGACCACCAGCGAGGACGCCGGCGCGTTCCCCGACGTGCAGGTGCCGGACGAGCAGGTCCGCAGGCAGGCCGTGGTGCGGCAGGCGACGCTGACCAAACCGGCCGGTTCACTTGGGCGCCTCGAAGAACTCGGTGTATGGATCGCGGCCTGCCAGGGTGTCTGCCCGCCTCGGCCGTTCTCCCGCCCGAGGGTGGTGGTCTTCGCTGGCGACCACGGTGTCGCGGCCAGCGGTGTGTCGGCGTACCCGAGTGAGGTCACCGGCCAGATGGTGACCAACTTCCTGACCGGCGGTGCCGCGGTGAACGTGCTGGCGGCCGCTGCCGGCGCCACCGTGCGCGTGGTCGACATGGCCGTACTGGGCGACACCCAGAACCATGTGGCCCAGTACAAGGTGCGCAACGGCTCCGGCTCCATCGACCGGGAGGACGCGCTCACCCAGGACGAGACCGAGCAGGCCATCGCGGCCGGCATGCGGATCGCCGACGAGGAGATCGACCGGGGCGCGGACCTGCTGGTCGCCGGGGACATGGGGATCGGCAACACCACTCCGTCCGCGGTGCTGATCGCGGCGCTGACCGGTGCCGAGCCGGTCGCCGTGGTCGGCCGGGGCACCGGGATCGACGACGCGGCGTGGATGCGCAAGGCCGCCGCGATCCGGGACGCGCTGCGCAGGGCACGGAAGGTGAAGCGTGACCCGGTGGCGCTGCTGCGTACCGCCGGTGGCGCCGACCTGGCCGCCATGGCCGGTTTCCTGGCCCAGGCCGCGGTCCGCAAGACGCCGGTGGTGCTGGACGGCATGGTGGTCACCGCGGCGGCCGCGGTCGCCGACAAGCTGGCGCCCGGCGCGAAGCGCTGGTGGGTGGCCGGGCACCGGTCCGTCGAGCCTGCCCACACGCTGGTGCTGGACCACCTGGAGCTGGAGCCGCTGCTGGAGCTGGACATGCGGCTGGGCGAGGGTTCCGGTGCCGTGGTCGCGCTGCCGCTGGTGTTGATGGCGGCCAAGGTGCTCACCGAGATGGCCACGTTCGACGACGCCGGGGTGTCCGGGCCGAGCGACGACCAGAAGACCAGCGACGACAGCGGGCTCGCCGGAACGTCCGGGGTGGCTGCCGGTTAGGCCGCTGTTCGCCGGGCCGCGTCTCGCGCTGTCCTGGCTGACCGTTCTGCCGGTGCCGGCGCCGGCTGTGGACCGGCGGACGGCCGGTGCCGCGATCACGGCCGGTCCGCTCGTCGGTGTGCTGCTCGGTGGGATGGCCACCGGTGTGCTGGCCGGGTTGACGGCGCTGCACTGCCCGCCGCTGCTGGCCGGGCTGCTCGCGGTCGGCCTGCTCGCGCTGGTCACCCGCGGTATGCACATCGACGGCCTGGCGGACACGGCCGACGGCCTGGGCTGCTACGGGCCACCCGAGCGCGCGCTTGCCGTGATGAGGGACGGCGGTGCCGGCCCGTTCGGTGTGGTGGCGCTGATCGTGGTGCTCGGCGTCGACACCGTCGGCTTCGCGACCGCGGCCGCCGATCACCGCTGGTGGGTGGCCCCGCTCGCGCTGACCGTGAGCCGGGCCGCGTTCCCGCTGTGCTGTCGGCGTGGCGTGCCAGCGGCGCGGCCGGACGGCCTCGGCGCGCTGGTCGCCGGCACCCAACCGGTCGTCGTGCCGGTGGTGTGGTGGGTGCTGCCGCTGGTGGCGAGTGTGTTCGTGGTGCCGGGCCGGTGGTGGCAGGCCTCGGCCGCCGTACTGCTGGCCGGTGTGGTCGTACTCGGCTTGAGCCGGCACACCGGCCGCCGGTTCGGCGGCATCACCGGCGACGTGCTCGGCGCGGCAGCCGAACTGGCTGCCGCCGCCGTCCTCGTCGTCTGTGCCTTCGGATCCTGATCAGTTCAGCCGGATCATCCAGCCACTCGCGTCGGGTGCCGTGCCGTGCTGCACCGCAGTCAGCCGTTCGCGCAACCGCAACGTCACCGGGCCGGGTTCGCCACCGGAGACGGTGAACTCGCCTTCCCGCGACTTGGCACTGCCCACCGGCGTGATCACGGCGGCGGTACCGCACGCGAACACCTCGGTCAGCTCACCGGTCGCCGCCTTCTTCTCCCATTCCTCCACCGAGATCCGCCGCTCCTCGACGGTCAGGCCGAGTTCGCCCGCCAGGTCGATCAGCGACGCCCTCGTCACGCCGGGCAGCAGCGTGCCGGACGCCAGTTCGGGGGTGACCAGCCGGGCGTCGGCGCCGGAGCCGAGCACGAAGAACAGGTTCATGCCGCCCATTTCCTCGACCCACCTGCGCTCGATGGCGTCCAGCCAGACGACCTGGTCGCACCCCTGCGCCACGGCCTCGGCCTGGGCCACGAAGGCGGCCGCGTAGTTGCCGCCGCACTTGGCGAAACCGGTGCCGCCGGGGGCCGCCCGCACGTACTCGTCACACAGCCACACCTTGACCGGGCGGATGCCACCGGCGAAGTACGGGCCGGCAGGCGAAGCGATGACGATGAACGTGTAGGTGGGCGACGGCGCGTTCACACCGAGCCCGACGCCGGTGGCGATCATGAACGGCCGCAGGTACAGCGACTCGTCCGGTTGGGACGGCACCCACCGCTCGTCGAGCGCGATCAGCTCACGCAGCGACGCGATGAACAGTTCGTCCGGCAGTTCCGGCATGGCCAGCCGGGCGGCCGAGTTCCGGAATCTGGCCGCGTTGACGTCCGGCCGGAACGACGCGACCGAGCCGTCGGCCTGTCGGTACGCCTTGAGGCCCTCGAAGATCTCCTGGGCGTAGTGGAAGACCGACGTCGCCGGGTCGAACTGGAGCGGTCGGTAGGGACCGACCGTCGCGTTGTGCCAACCCTGCTCCGAGTTCCAGTCAATGGTCACCATGTGGTCGGTGAAGTACTTGCCGAAACCCGGCGCGGCCAATACCTCCGCAACCCGCTCCGGGGTCGCCGGGGTCGGGTTCGGAGTCCTGGTGAAAGGCAGCGCTTGTGTCATATTGGCACCGTAACCCCTGCCACCAGGCTGGGGAAATCATCATCCTGAGCATTGGACGTCCAACTATCCTCCGGTTGAACGATCACCCGCTCAGCGCGTGTGCGGCTCCACGAACGGGGGCTTCACGACCCGGCAGCCCAGCTCCCTGCCGCGCACGTCCACGGTCACCTCGTCGCCGAGGTCGACACCCGCGTCGGTGTCCAGCAGAGCCAGCGCGATGCCGGTCTTCAACGTCGGCGAGAACGTGCCCGACGTGGTCACGCCGACCCGCCTGCCGTCGGTGGCCAGCACCGGCATGCCCTCCCTGGGCACACCACGGCCCTGCGCGAGCAGGCCACGCAGCCGACGGGCCGGCCCGTCGGCCCGTTCGGCGGCCAGCGATGCCTTGCCCCAGAACGTGTCCTTCCGCCACCCGACGGCGAAGCCGATGCCGGCCTGCACCGGGGTGATGTCCAGGGACAGCTCGTGGCCGTGCAGCGGGTAGCCCATCTCGGTACGCAGGGTGTCGCGGGCGCCCAGGCCTGCCGCCCGGCCGCCGAGCGGTGCCGCCGCGGTGAGCAGCACGTCCCACAACACCGGCGCGTCCGCCCAGCGCGGCAGCAGCTCGTAGCCGTGCTCACCGGTGTAACCCGTACGGCACACCCGAACCGGCAGGCCCTGCCATTCGGTGTCGACAAAGGACAGGTAGTCCATGTCGGACGGCAGGCCGACGGCATCCAGTACTTCGGTGGACCTCGGCCCCTGCACGGCCAGCACCGCGAAACCGGTGTGCTGGTCGGTCACCGTGATCCCGGCCGGTGCCTGCGCCGCCAGCCGCGCCGCGACCTCGGCGTTGTTCGCCGCGTTGGGCACCAGGAACACGTCGTCCTGGCTGACGAAGTAGGCCAGCAGGTCGTCGACGACACCGCCGGTCTCGGTGCAGCACAACGTGTACTGCGCCTGGCCCTGTTTGATCCGGCCGAGGTCGTTGGACAGGCAGGCGTTCACGAACTCGGCGGCACCCGGCCCGGTGACGGCCGTCTTGCCCAGGTGCGACACGTCGAACACGGCGACCGAGGTGCGGGCCGCCGTGTGCTCGGCGACCACGCCGCCGTCGGCGTAGTTGAGGGGCATGTCCCAGCCGCTGAACGGGCCGAACTTGGCGCCCAACGCCGTGTGGACCTCGTGCAGTGGGCCGTGCTTGGGTGCGCTCGTGGCGTCCGGTGCGGTCACGGGCCTCACGCTACCGGCGAGCCGACCTGACCAGTGTCAGTAGGGGACCGGCCGCTCCGGCAAGCACCACGACTCCGAGCGCGATCGCCAGGTCGACCGGTGGCATGGCCATTCCGAGCAGCACCGAGACACCCAGCCCGAAGCATGCGGTCCGAGCCGGCCATGCCCGTTCCTCGCGGGTCAGCAGCCGGGCCGCCGCGTTGGTGAACGCGTAGTAGAACAGCGCACAGGTGGCGGCCAGTTCGATGGCGTCGGCAGGTCCGGCGACCAGCACACCGACTACCGCTCCCCCGCCGACCAGCCACCGGGCCAGCGCGCTGTGCTCGGCCCGGCCGGTGCTCGGCAGGTCACCGCTGGTCGCCATCACGTCCGCCATCCGCCCGCCGCCACCGATCACCAGCAGCAGCGCGACCGCCGTGGCCACCATCGCGGCGACCGTGATCACCGGATCCAGCGCCGAGGCGTCGGCAGCGTCGAGCGCATCACGCAGTGGCACGGTGGACACGGCCAGCCTGGTCGGCCCGAGCTGGCGCAGCACGGCGAAGCTCACCGCGAGATAGATGCCCAGCGCGATCACCACCAGCACCGGGATGACGACCTTCGGCCGAGGCACCACTGCCCGGCCGGTACCCGGCGCGCTGACCCGCTCGAAGCCGAGGAACGCGAAGAACAGCAGACCGGCGGCTGGCAGCAGGTTGCCCGGCCGGTCCAGGCCGGCGGTGCCGGCCGGCGCCACCACCCCGGTCGGCGGCGGTGGCGCGATGGCGAAGCAGGCCGCGACCACCAGAGCCAGCACCACCAGCACGAAGATCGTCAGCGCCTTGGTGATCCCCCGGGGTGGCCGGATGTCGAACGCGTCGGCGACCAGCACGACCGCGAGCAGGCCCAGGGCCGGCAGTGCGGGCCGGTTCGGGTCGACGTAAGCACCGAAGCAGCCGGCCAGCGCGGCTGCGGCCGCCACCCTGCTGGTCAGGTAGAGGCCACCGGCCATCCGGCCCGGCCAGCGGCCGAGCTGTTCCCGCGTGTAGCGGTAGCCGCCGCCAGGGCCGGGGAACGCACCGGCCTGGTCGCCGGTGGAACAGCAGGCGAGCACGGCGGGCACGGCGGCGATCACCATGGCGACCGGCAACCAGCCGCCGACCAATGCCGACGCGGGCGCGAGACCAGCGAAGAGGCCTGCTCCCACCATGGCGCCGAGTCCGGCGATCACCGTATCGACCACGCCGTGCCGTTCGGGCAACGTCCGGGTCACGGGGGTATACGGTGCCAGACCATTCGGCGTAGCCGATATCAACCTACCGGGGGAAACTCATTAGCATGGGTCACAATCCCCAGCGGCCGACAAGGAGAACCGTGACCACGCCCAAGCTCAGCCTGACCGGCAACCAACCCGCCGAGGTCACCGCACTCGCCGCCGACACGCTCGTCGTCGGCACAGTCCAGGGTCCCAACGGGCCGGTGCTCGCACCGGGCGCCGAAGCTGTGGACGCGGCGATGGACGGTCACCTGCTCGACGTCCTGGTCACGCTCGGCGCCACCGGCAAGGCGGACGAGATCGTGAAGCTGCCCACCATGGGCAAGATCGCGGCCACCGTGGTGCTCGCCGTCGGCCTCGGCAAGCCGGCCGTGGACGGCACGCTGTCCGCCGAGCAGGTGCGCAGGGGTTCCGGTGCCGCGGCCAGGGCGCTGACCGGCGTCAAGCGCGCCGCCACCCTGCTGTCCACGATCGACCTGGGGGCGGCCGTCGAGGGCACCGTGCTCGGCGCCTACCGGTTCGACCAGTACAAGTCGTCATCCAGCGACGAGTCGGTGCGCCGCGTCGACCTCGTCGTGCCGGAGGAGGGCACCGGCAAGGAGCACCGGGGCACGCTGAAGGCGGCCACCGCGATCGGCGAAGCGGTCACCTTCGCCCGTGACCTGATCAACACCCCGCCCAACGACCTGTACCCGGCCACCTTCGCGCAGCGCGCGGTCGCCGCGGCCGAGGAAGCAGGCGTCGAGGTCGAGGTGCTGGACGAGAAGGCACTGCGCAAGGAGGGCTACGGCGGCGTGCTGGGCGTCGGCGGCGGCTCGGCCCGGCCGCCCAGGGTGGTCCGGCTGCGGTACAAGGGCAGCAAGCCCAAGGCCAGGGTGGCGCTGGTCGGCAAGGGCATCACGTTCGACACCGGCGGCATCTCGCTCAAGCCACCGGCCAACATGGACCACATGACGTCGGACATGTCCGGCGCTGCCGCCGTCGTGGCCACTGTCATCCTGGCCGCCAGGCTGCGCTACCCGCTGGAGGTCATCGCCACCGTCCCGATGGCGGAGAACATGCCGTCCGGCTCGGCGTACCGGCCCGGTGACGTGCTGACGATGTTCGGCGGCAAGACCGTCGAGGTGCTCAACACCGACGCCGAGGGCAGGCTCATCCTGGCCGACGCCATGGTGCGGGCCTGCCAGGACGACCCGGACTACCTGATCGACACGGCCACCCTGACCGGCGCCCAGTTGGTCGCGCTCGGCTCCCGGACGGCAGGCGTGATGGGCTCCGACGAGTTCCGCGACCGGGTGGCCGCGATCGCGCGGGCCACCGGTGAGGGCGGCTGGGCCATGCCGCTGCCCGACGAGCTGCGCGCCGACATCGACTCCAAGCTGGCCGACATCGCCAACGTGTCCGGGCAGCGCTGGGGCGGGATGCTGGTGGCGGGTTCGTTCCTGCGCGAGTTCGTCGCCGAGGGCGTCCAGTGGGCCCACGTGGACGTGGCGGGCCCTGCGTACAACACGGGCGCACCCTGGGGTTACACCGCCAAGGGCGGTACCGGCGTGCCGGTGCGCACGATGGCGGCCGTGCTGGCCGACATCGCGGCCCAGGGCTGAGCGACCCAGGGCTGAACAGCGGCAGCGCTGGGGTCCTCGGGTCTCAGCGCTGCTGCTCTCTGGCCAGCCGGGCCGTGTAGTCGCGCATCCGCTGTGGGTAACCGACCTTCTTCACGTCGTACATCGGGATGCTCAGCCGCTTGCCGAGGTCCCGCGCACCCGACTCGGTGATCCGCCGACGCGTCCACTCCCCGTCATGTGCGACCAACACCACGGTGGTCTCGGTCACGGTGGTGCGCGGTTCGACGAAGCCCTCGACGCCGCGGTGCTCCGCTGTCCAAGAAGCCAGGTAAGCGCTGCTTTTCGGGTCCTGCCGGCGAACACCGCTGGCCCGGCGCCGACGCCGTAGCCCGTCGAACAAGCCCATCTCCACACCTCCTTGGCAGCCGGGTGACCACCCGTCCCTTCCCATGGTCCCCGGACCGGGCCGTACCAGTTGGCCCGCGTCGCAAGAATGCCCGACGTAGTGACAAGATGGCGTGTGTTGCCGCGCCGACCGGCACGAACAGCACGACTCTGATCACCTGATGATTTGCTGCGAGGGAGTTTCCGTGACCGACGCCGACCTAGTGATCCTTGGTGGCGGGTCTGGCGGCTATGCCTGCGCGTTCCGCGCGGCGGAGCTGGGCCTGTCCGTGATTCTCGTGGAGAAGGACAAGCTCGGCGGGACGTGTCTGCACCGAGGCTGCATCCCGACGAAGGCCCTGCTGCACGCCGCCGAGGTCGCCGACTACACGCGTGACGGCGGTCACGTCGGTATCAAGGCCTCGCTGGAGGGCGTCGACATCGCAGGCGTCAACTCCTACAAGGATCGCGTCATCAACCAGATGTACAAGGGCCTGCAGGGCCTGGCCAAGGCGAACAAGGTGCAGATCGTCGAGGGCACCGGCAGGTTCGTCAAGCCGAACGCGGTCGAGGTGGACGGCCGGACCATCACCGGCACCAACGTGGTGCTGGCCACCGGCTCCTACTCCAAGTCGCTGCCCGGCCTGGACATCGGCGGCCGGATCGTCACCAGCGACCAGGCGCTGAACCTGGACTACGTGCCGGAGAAGGTCATCGTGCTGGGCGGCGGCGTCATCGGCGTCGAGTTCGCCAGCGTGTGGCGCTCGTTCGGCGCCGAGGTGACCATCGTGGAGGCACTGCCCCGCCTGGTGCCGCTGGAGGACGAGTCCTCGTCCAAGCTGCTGGAGCGGGCGTTCCGCAAGCGCAACATCGCGTTCAAGACGGGCGTGCGCTTCACCGGCGCCACCCAGTCCGACTCGGGTGTGACGGTGAGCCTGGAGAGCGGTGAGCAGTTGGAGGCCGACCTCTTGCTGGTGGCCGTCGGCCGTGGCCCGAACACCGCCAACGCGGGCTACGAAGAAGCGGGCATCGGGATGGAGCGCGGGTTCGTGCTCACCGACGAGCGGCTGCGCACCAACCTGCCGAACGTGTACGCCGTCGGCGACATCGTGCCCGGCCTCCAGTTGGCGCACCGCGGTTTCGCCCAGGGCATCTTCATCGCCGAGCAGATCGCGGGCCTCGAACCGAGGGTCATCGAGGAGAGCGGCATCCCGCGCGTCACGTACTGCAACCCTGAGGTCGCGTCGGTCGGTCTGACCGAGACGGCGGCCAAGGAGCGCTACGGCGCGGATGTCACCACCTACACCTACAGCCTGGCCGGCAACGGCAGGTCCGTGATCCTGGGCACCCAGGGCGCGGTCAAGCTGGTCAAGGCCCCGGACGGGCCGGTTGTCGGTGTGCACATGGTCGGTGAGCGGGTCGGCGAACTGGTCGGCGAGGCGCAGCTGATCGTCAACTGGGAAGCGTTCCCGGACGACGTCGCGCCCCTGATCCACGCGCACCCGACGCAGACCGAGGCCCTGGGTGAGGCACACCTCGCCCTGGCCGGCAAGCCGCTGCACGTGCACGGCTGAACAACCAATAGGCGCGAGCACGAGGAGTCAGCGACACCATGGCCTTCTCCGTCCAGATGCCGGCGCTCGGCGAGAGCGTCACTGAGGGCACCGTCACCCGGTGGCTCAAGCAGGAGGGCGAGTCCGTCGAGGTCGACGAACCGCTGCTGGAGGTGTCCACCGACAAGGTGGACACCGAGATCCCGTCTCCTGCGGCCGGCATCCTGCAGCGGATCGTCGTCAGTGAGGACGAGACCGTCGAGGTCGGCGCCGAACTGGCGGTGATCTCGGACAGCGCGGACGGCGACTCCGGCAGCCGGCCAACGCGGCAGGCCGAGCCGGAATCCGCCCCCGCCGAGCCGGAACCGGCGCCAGCGGCACAGGCAGAGCCCGCGGACGAGCCGGAACCGGCACCGGCACCGGCACCGGCGGCCGACACCAAGCCTGCCGCGTCCGGTGGCACGTCGGTGACCATGCCCGCGTTGGGCGAGAGCGTCACCGAGGGCACCGTCACGCGGTGGCTCAAGCAGGTCGGCGACCACGTCGACGAGGACGAGCCGCTGCTGGAGGTGTCCACCGACAAGGTGGACACCGAGATCCCGTCGCCGGTGGCCGGCACGCTGCTGGCCATCACGGCGGCCGAGGACAGCACGGTCGAGGTGGGCGGTCAGCTCGCGGTGATCGGCAGCCAGGCCGCGGCGCCTGAGCCGACGCCGGAACCGGCCCCCGAGCCGACGCCTGCGCCGACTCCCGAGCCCGCGGCCAATGCTGCTCCGGCGCCCACACCCGCGCCGGCCGCTGCGCCCGCCCAACCGGCCCAGGCCCAGCCGGCTCCGGCTGACAACACCAACGGCTCGAAGCCCAGTGACGACAGCGCCCCGTACGTGACGCCGCTGGTGCGCAAGCTGGCCGGCGAGAACTCCATCGACCTCGGCACCATCAAGGGCACCGGGGTCGGTGGCCGGATCCGCAAGCAGGACGTGCTGGCGGCCGTCGACGAGCGGGACAAGGCGAAGGCCGCGCCGGCACCTGCGGCGGCGCCCGCGGCCCGCGCGGCCGCCACTCCGGCGGCACCGGCACCGCACACGGGTGACGACCAGTCGCTGCGTGGCACGACGCAGAAGCTGTCCAGGCTGCGGCAGATCGTGGCGCAGCGCACCAGGGAGTCGTTGCAGGGTTCGGCCCAGCTGACCCAGGTCGTCGAGGTCGACGTGACCCGTGTGGCCAAGCTGCGCACCCGGGCCAAGGCGGACTTCGAGCAGCGGGAGGGCGTGAAGCTCACGTTCCTGCCGTTCTTCGCGAAGGCCGTTGTCGAGGCGATGAAGCAGCACCCGAAGCTGAACGCGTCGATCGACGAGGAGGCCAAGCAGGTCACGTACCACGGTGCCGAGCACCTGGGTATCGCGATCGACACCGAGCGCGGCCTGCTCAACGCCGTGATCCACGACGCGGGCGACCTGAACCTGGCCGGTCTGGCGCACAAGATCAGCGACCTGGCGAACCGGGCGCGCACCAGCAAGATCGGCCCCGAGGAGCTGTCCGGCGGCACGTTCTCGCTGACCAACCTGGGCAGCAACGGCGCGCTGTTCGACACCCCGATCATCCAGCAGCCGCAGGTCGGCATCCTGGGTGTCGGTGTCGTCGTGAAGCGGCCGGTCGTGGTGACCGACGAGGACGGCGACGAGACGATCGCCATCCGCTCGATGGTCTACCTGTCGCTGACCTACGACCACCGCCTGGTCGACGGCGCCGACGCCGGTCGCTTCCTGACCACGGTGAAGCACCGGCTCCAGGAAGGCGAGTTCGCGGCCGACCTCGGCCTGTAGCGGTTTCACTGAAGCGGTCCCCGGTGCTGCCGGGGGCCGCTTCAGCCTTATGTCTGATCTGTGGCTGTTCGTGTCGATGATGGTCGAGGTCACCGGCACCCGGCTCGCGTCGGCGGGCCGAGTCGGCCACGATCGTGGCATGCGCGTCGTCATCGCTGGCTCGTCCGGTCTCATCGGCACGGCACTGGTCGCCGCGTTGCGCAGAGCCGGCCACGAGGTCGTCCGACTTGTCCGGCACGCGCCGCGTGCTGCTGATGAACGGCAGTGGGATCCGCCTGCCGGGTGGTTGGCACCGGATGCGCTGGACGGTGCCGACGCGGTGGTCAACCTGTGCGGGGCCGGGCTGGGCGACCGGCGGTGGACGGCGGAACGCAAGCAGGTCCTCAAGGACAGCCGGTACACCCCGACCGAGGTGCTGGCCGGCACCGTGGCGTCACATGGCATCGGCACCCTGGTGAACGCGTCGGCGGTCGGGTTCTACGGCGACACCGGCGATGTCCAGGTGGACGAGTCCGCGCCGGGCGGGTCGGGATTTCTGGCTTCGCTGTGCGAGGACTGGGAACAGGCCACGTCGGCCGCCGCTGCCGGTGGCGCCCGGGTGGCGTTGGTGCGCAGCGGTTTGGTGCTCAGCGGGCATGGCGGGCTGCTGGCGCGGATCAAGCCGTTGTTCGCGCTGTACCTGGGCGGTCGGCTGGGCAGTGGCCGCCAGTACATGCCGTGGATCTCGCTGAACGACGAGGTCGCCGCGATCCGGTTCGTCATCGAGCACGACACGCTCGCCGGTCCGGTCAACCTGACCGGACCGACACCGGTCACCAACTCGGATTTCACCGCCACGCTGGCGAAGGCGATGGGCAGGCCCGCACCGTGGCTGATCCCGGGGTTCGCGCTGCGGGTGGTGTTGGGCGAGTTCGCCGACGAGGGTGTGCTGGTCGGTCAGCGGGCGGTGCCGAGAGCGTTGCAGCGGGCGGGTTTCCAGTTCGCGCACGAGTCGCTGCGGGACGCCTTGGGTGCGGTGCTCTGATGGTCTGCCGGGTGTCGGCGTAGGGTCGAATTCGTGAGTGATGTCGACCGTCGGCACATGTCGTGCCGTGCTTCCGCCGAACCGATGGATGTGCGCCTGCTGGGGACGGTGGCGTACGCACCGACGTGGGACCTGCAACGTGAGCTGGCGGCTGCCCGGGCGGACGAAACCGGCCGGGACACGTTGCTGCTGCTGGAGCACCATTCGGTGTACACGGCGGGCAAGCGCACCGAGCCGGACGACATGCCGCAGGACGGCAGCCCGGTGATCGACGTGGACCGGGGCGGCAAGATCACGTGGCACGGCCCCGGGCAGTTGGTCGGCTATCCGATCGTCCGGCTGGCCAATCCGATCGACGTGGTGAACTACGTGCGCCGGGTGGAAGAGGCGATGATCGCGGTGTGTGACGCGGTCGGCCTGACCGCGGCGGGCCGGGTGGACGGCCGCAGTGGCGTCTGGCTGCCGGCCGATGGCGAGCGACCGGAGCGCAAGATCGCCGCGCTGGGCATTCGGGTGCAGCGCGAGGTCACGATGCACGGCTTCGAGATCAACTGTGACGCCGATCTCAGCCACTTCGACCAGATCATCCCGTGCGGCATCCGCGACGCGGGCGTGACGTCGCTGTCGGCCGAGTTGGGCCGTCGGGTGACGGTCGCCGAGGTCCTGCCGATCGCCAGGGACGCCGTGCAGGCGGCGCTGGACGGCCAGTTGCCGGTCACGGAACGTTTGATCGTCCGGCCGGCCGCACCCACTGTGCCCGGGGTCACGTTCCAATTGGCCCAGTAGCCGTCAGTTCAGCTGCGGCATCACCTGGCTCGCGACCAGCTCGATCTGGTCCACATCGGACAGGTCCAGCAGCTGTAGGTACGCCGTCGTGACACCGGCCCGCTCCCGCCACGTTCCCAACTCGTCCACCACCTCGGCCGGCGTACCACCCAGGCCACGCGTCCGCACATCCTCGACCTGCCAACCGATCGTGGCCGCGCGCCTGGCCACTTCGGCGTCGTCCTTGCCGACGCACACCGTCAGCACCACCGACCTGCGCATCGAGTTCGGGTCCCGACCGATCGCCGAGCACGCATCCGACACCCGACCGAACTGGGCGACAGCCGTGTCCAGGTCGGAAAACGGCGGCGCGTTGAACTCGTCGGCGAATCGCGCCGCCAATGCCGGCGTACGCCGCTGACCGGACCCACCAACAATCACCGGCGGCCGAGGTGCCTGCGCCGGTTTCGGCAGCGCGGGCGAATCGACAACCTGATAATGCTTGCCCTGAAAAGAAAAAGTCTCATCGGCCCGGGTTTCCCACAGACCGGTGATGATCTCCAACTGCTCCGCGAACCGATCGAACCGCTCCCCCAGCGACGGGAACGGCACGCCGTACGCCATGTGCTCACCCTCGAACCAGCCGGCGCCGAAACCGAACTCCACCCGCCCGCCGGACATCTGGTCGACCTGCGCCACCGCGATGGCCAGTGGGCCCGGATACCGGAACGTGGCCGACGTGACCAGCGTGCCCAGCCGGATGGTGTCGGTGTCCCTGGCCAGGCCGGCCAGCGTCGCCCACGCGTCCGTCGGTCCCGGTAAGCCAGGGCCACCCATGGTGAGGAAATGATCCGACCGGAAGAAGGCGTCGTAGCCAGCCGCCTCCGCGCACCTGGCGACCCGCAACTGGTCGACGTAGCTGGCCCCGAGCTGCGGCTCGGTGAAGATCCTGAGCTTGAAGGTGTCCACGGCGCCCTAGGTTATCCAGCCGCCCAAGACCCGATCAGCGGCGTCGGCCTCGACGGGCCTGCGCGGGCTCGGCACTGTCCACGGGCCTACGCAACCGTTCCAGCATCAGGATGATCGTCGTGGACACCTCGGCGCCCGCCTGCTTCGGGTCATCGGCCCTGGCGATGACACCCGCACCGGCGGTGAGCGCGCCGAACAGCAGCCGAGCCGTCACCTCGACCGGCAGGTCCTCGATCATGCCAGCCTCGATCAGCCCCTGGATGCCGCTGCGCACCAACCCGAAGCTGAAGTGGTCCTCGGCCTCACGCCACCGCTCCCAGCCCATCACCACTGGCGCTTCGTGCACGACGATCCGCTGGTAGGACGGGTCGAGGCAGATGTCGACGTAGTGCCGGATGCCGTTCATGGCCCGTTCCCACGGGTCACCGGGGCCGCTGATGACGATCTCGGTGAGCCTGGTCAGCACAGCGTTCTCCACGGCGTCGAACGCCGCCTCGAACAATGCCTGCTTACCGCTGAAGTGGTGGTACAGCGCGCCTTTGGTGACCCTGGCCCGCTTGGCCACCTCGTCCAGCGACGTGGCCGCGTAACCGCGCCTGGTGAAGAGATGAACGGCACTCTCCACCAGGGCATGCCTGGTGGACTCCGAGTATTCCAACCGCCGCGACCGCACTGTCACCATCGCCACAACTCTACGACATACCGCGAGTACGTACCGGTGGTATGTTCGCCATACCGAGAGTATGCCGCAAACCAGAGGTATGACGACGGGGGTAGCCATGAGCTGGGCTGACTTCTACCGGCGGCGCGACGCGATCGACCACGTGCTCACCTATGCACGTCGCCATCCGGCCGTCCGCATGCCGTTCGACGAACTCCACGAGGTGCCCGCGCTGTTCGACAGCAAGGACGACCTCGCGCTCGCACTCCAGTACAAGTGGTCGCGTCTGCTCACGGGCAGCCTCACGGTGGCCCTGGCCGACGCCGAGAACGCCCAGGACGCCGACTACGTGGACGCCGTGGCGACGGCATGGCGGACCACGGCGCGCCAGCACCCGGAGCTGCGTCGCCTGCTGGACGGCCACGCCGACACGGACGCGGACGACGGCTTCCGGGCAGCGCTGCGTACCGAGCAGCGGACACTCGCCCACGCGGCCGGGCTCGCCGAAGCAGGCGAGCCCGCCGACGCGACAGCCAGGATCGGCGCCGCCTTCCTGACGCTCATCCGCGGCACGTCCGGTCTGCCGACAGGCCACGCGCAGCCCGTCGAGCTGATGTTCCACCGACTGGTGCCCAGCGCGTGACTCAGCTCATCAG
>DASUJK010000345.1:0-15975 GCA_036279295.1 Pseudonocardiaceae bacterium
CGGGGGGTGCTGCGCCCGATGACCTTCGCCCGCGGCCACGGCACGGTCCGCCGGCTTGTGCGCCTGGTGCGGCTGCGCTACGGGCGTTGAGCAGGCCGTAGTCGGGTGTACAAAGGTGGGGAGAAACCGGATCGGTGTGGATTCGGGGCCACGGAAGGCGCTGAGATGAAGAAGATCATCAATGACCCGTCGACCGTGGTGGTCGACTCGCTGCACGGTATGGCTGTCGCTCACCCAGATCTGCTACGTATCTCCACCGATCCCGCTGTCGTCGCGAGAGCCGACGGACCGGTGGCCGGCAAGGTCGGCATCGTCTCCGGTGGTGGTTCCGGGCACGAGCCGATGCACGGCGGCTTCGTCGGCCTCGGCATGTTGGACGCCGCAGTGCCCGGTGCCGTGTTCACGTCGCCTACCCCGGACGGCATTCTCGCCGCTGTGCGCGAGGCCAACGGTGGTGCCGGCGTGCTGCTGATCGTCAAGAACTACACCGGTGACGTGCTGAACTTCGAGACCGCCGCCGAGCTGGCCGAGGCCGAGGGCATCCCGGTGCGGTCCGTCGTGATCGACGACGACGTCGCCGTGAAGGACTCCACCTACACGGCGGGCCGGCGTGGTGTCGGCGGCACGGTGCTGCTGGAGAAGATCGTCGGCGCGGCCGCACAGGGTGGCGCCGACCTGGACGCGGTGGAGACGCTGGCCAAGCGGGTCATCGGCACCGTGCGGTCGATGGGCCTCGCGTTGACCGCGCCCACCGTGCCGCACGTCGGCAAGCCGAGCTTCGACCTGGCCGACGACGAGATGGAGGTCGGCATCGGCATCCACGGGGAGCCGGGGCGCGAACGGGTGAAACTGGAGCCCGCCGACTCGCTCGTCGCCAGACTGACCGAGCCCATCCTGTCCGACCTGCCGTTCAACGACGGCGACCGCGCGCTGCTGTTCACCAACTCGATGGGCGGCACCCCGCTGCTGGAGCTGTACCTGGCGCACGGCATCGCGGAGCGGCTGTTCGCCGAGCGTGGTGTGACCGTGGTCCGCAGGCTGGTCGGCCCGTACATCACCAGTCTGGAGATGCAGGGCATCAGCCTCACCGCGCTCAAGATGGACGACGACCTGATCGAGCTCTGGGACGCGCCGGTGAAGACCGCGGCGCTCCGCTGGGGGGTGTGATGGGCTGCCGTACCAAGGGAGTCGTCTCGGCGCTGACCGCTGCCGCCGACGTCGTCGTGGCACACCGGGACGAACTGGTCGAGCTGGACCGGCTGATCGGCGACGGTGACCACGGCGAGAACATGCAGCGCGGGTTCCAGACCTTCGTGGTCACGATGACCCGTGCGACACCGGACACGCCTGGCGCGGTGGTGAAACTGCTTGCCACCACACTGATCTCCACCGTCGGCGGCGCGGCAGGACCGCTCTACGGCACGGCCTGCCTGCGGGCGGCCACGGCGATCGGCGACGCCGACGAGCTGACCCCGGAACTCACCGTGGCCGCGCTGAAGGCGGCGCTGGGTGGCGTGGTGGCCAGGGGCAAGGCCGAGATCGGCGACAAGACGATGGTGGACGCGCTCACGCCCGCCGTGGACGCGGCGACAGCGGCACTGGACAGCGGCGCCGACATCGCAGGTGTGCTGGTCGCGGCCGCCGATGCGGCGGCGAAGGGCGCCGAGTCGACCGTGCCGCTGGTGGCCCGCAAGGGCCGGGCGTCCTACCTCGGCGAACGCAGCGCCGGCCACCTCGATCCGGGTGCCCGGTCCACGTCGTTGCTGCTGCGGGCGTTCGCGGACTCGGCGGCCAAGGACCGGTCGGCGGCCGAGTCGGCCTCATGACCGAGCTGGTCGGGCTGGTGATCGTCTCGCACAGCAGGCAGTTGGCCGATGGCGTGGTGGAGTTGGCCGGACAGATGGCTCCCGGCGTGCCGCTGGTGGCTGCCGGCGGCATGCCGGACGGTGGTCTCGGCACGGACTTCGCCGCGGTCAGCGCGGCACTGGCCACGGCCGATGCCGGCGCGGGCGTGGTGGTGCTGTTCGACCTGGGCAGCGCCCAGATGACCGCCGACATGGCCGTGGAGACGCTGGACGATCCGTCGCGCGCGATCGTGGCGGAGGCACCGCTGGTGGAGGGCGCGGTGGCTGCTGCCGTCGCGGCTGCCGGCGGTGCCGAGCTGGCCGCCGTGGTAGCAGCGGCCGAGGGCGGCGAGCCCGATGTCCAGGAGACGACCGGGCCCGCGCAGGAAGCCGAGATCGTGCTGGCCAACGAGATCGGCCTGCACGCCCGGCCGGCCGCGCTGCTGGCCAGGTCGCTGACCGGGCTGACCGCCGACGTGACAATTCGGCTGGGCGCCAAGGAGGTCGACGCGCGCAGCGTGCTCGGCCTGCTCGGACTGGCCGCACGCAAGGGCGACCGGCTGGTGGTTTCCGCGCGGGGCGAGCAGGCGTCTGAGGCGGTGACCCGCATCAGGGAACTCGCCGAGGACAACTTCGGCGAGTAGCCAGAACTCACCCGATCGGGCCTACTGGCTCGATCCGGAGACGAAGCTCACGCGAGCGTGGGCTGATCTCGTGACACCATCTCCGCAAGTTACCGGTGCGTAGCATTCGGAGGTAGTGCCATGACCCGCGAGTTCGCCACGATCGGCATCATCGGACTGGGCACGATGGGTGCCGGCATCGCCGAGGTGGTGGCCCGCACGGGCCGGCGGGTGATCACGGTCGAACTGGACGACTTCGCAGTCGATCGGGGCCGCGGCCACGTCGAGCACTCCACCGAACGGGCCGTCGCAGGTGGCAAGCTGACCGCGCGGGAGCGGACCGACCTGCTCGACCGGATCGAGTACCACACGAGCCTGTCCGCGCTGGCCGGCTGCGATTTCGTGGTCGAGGCCATCCCGGAGAGCCTGGCCACGAAGGCCGAGGTGTTCACCGAGGTGGACGGCATCATCGGCCCCGACGTGATCCTCGCGTCCAACACGTCCTCGTTGTCGGTGACCGAGATCGGCGTGCAGACCGGTCGACCGGGCAAGGTTGTCGGGCTGCACTTCTTCAACCCGGCGCCGATCCTGAACCTGGTCGAGGTCGTGCGCACGGTGGTCACCGAGCCGGACGTGATCGCCGATGTCGTCGCGTTCGTCCGGTCGTTGGGCAAGGAGCCGGTGGTGATCGGCGACCGGGCCGGTTTCATCGCGAACGCGCTGCTGTTCGGCTATCTCAACCACGCGGTCCGGATGTACGAGCAGCGCTACGCGACCCGCGAGGACCTGGACGCCGCCATGCGGTTCGGTTGCGGCTACCCGATGGGCCCGCTGCAACTGCTCGACCTCATCGGTCTGGACACGGCTTATGAGATCCTGGACACGATGTATCACCAGTCGCGCAACCGGCTGCACGCACCAGCGCCACTGCTCAAGCAGATGATCACCGCCGGCCTGCTCGGTCGGAAGACCGGTCGCGGCTTCTACACCTACGACACGCCCGACTCGCCCGCCGTCGTGCCCGACGCGCACAGCCCGGTGGCCGAACAGGCCGCTGCGTCCGGCCGGGACGTGCAGCGGGTCGGCGTGATCGGCACCGGCACGATGGCCACCGGCATCACCGAGGTGTTCGCGAAAGCCGGCTTCGACGTGGTGCTGCGGGCGAGGAGCGCGGACAAGGCGGCGAAGGCGATCGCCAAGGTGCGCGCGTCCATGGACAAGGCCGTCGTCCGGGGCAGGCTGGCCGAGGCGGACCGCGATGCCGCGCTGGCGCGGATCACGCCGGCCGTCGAGTTCGACGAACTGGCCGACTGCGATCTCGTGGTCGAAGCCGTGGCCGAGGAACTGGCCGTGAAGACCGCGGTGTTCGGCGCGCTGGACGAGGTGTGCAAGCCGGGCGCCGTGCTCGCCACCACGACATCCTCACTGCCGGTGATCGAGTGCGCGGCAGCGACCAACCGACCGGGTGACGTCATCGGCCTGCACTTCTTCAACCCGGCCCCGGTGATGAAGCTGGTCGAGGTCGTCGCCACGATCGCCACGTCGGCCGACGTCGTCGCCACCGCGCACGCCGTGTGCCTGCGGTTGCGCAAACACCCGGTGCACTGCGGCGACCGGGCTGGCTTCATCGTGAACGCGCTGCTGTTCCCGTATCTCAACGACGCGGTGAAGATGCTGGAGGCGCACTACGCGGACGCCGACGACATCGACACCGCGATGCGGGTCGGCTGCGGCCTGCCGATGGGACCGTTCGCGCTGCTGGACGTGGTCGGCCTGGACGTGTCACTGGCCATCGAGCGGACGTTGTACAACGAGTTCCGCGAAGCCGGCTTCGCACCCGCGCCGCTGCTCGAACACCTGGTCACGGCGGGCCGCCTTGGCCGCAAGACGGGCAAGGGCTTCCGCGACTACACGTGATTCTGTTCGCCCAACCACGCGGCCAACCTCCGGTACCCACTGCCGAAGCGCTCGGCATCCTGTTCGGCACACAGTTGCCAGATCGACAGTGACTCGTGCCAACAGCCCGGCGCTCCGGAGTTCGGCGGCGGCCAGTTCACGCCACATGGCAACGGCCTCCGCACTGACGGTCTGCCGGTGGGCTGCGCGACGGCGACCAGCGTGTCGGCCGGATCGGGGCGAGCGCGGTCCGGCAGCACCGCGCCACCGACGATCCAGCCCCACCTTGGCGTGCTCGTGGCCACGTTGGTGACCACGCCAAGGCCCGCCGATACCACCACCGAGCCGACGACGGACCAGAAGCGCACCGGACCGGCGCGGTGTCCGTACCGCGGTCCCCACGCGCTGTTCGTCGCCCGGACAGTGGTCGGCGTTAGCCCGCCTTCGTCGCCCAGAAGCGCAGGATCCGGCCCTGCTCGTGCTCGATGCGGACATCGCTGAACCCGGCCCTGGCCAGGCGATCAGGCAGCGTCGCCGCGTTCACGACGACCATCGTGTCGCCGACGTGCAGCAACCGGAACCGCAGGTTCAGCTGACTGTCCGACCCCGCGAACACACCGCCCGGCGCGAGCACCCGGTGGGCCTCGGCGAACAGGTCGTCCTGCAACTCGGGGGACGGTACGTGGTGCAGCATCGTGAAGCACACCACGCCGCTGAAACCGTTGTCCCGGAACGGCATTGCCGCTCCGCTGCCCGGTACGACCGTGGCCGGCACCTCGGTCGCCAGCCGCGCCGCCCGGTCGGTGTCGACCTCCAGCGCGGTCAGGTTCGGGTAGCGCTGCGCGAGGATCTTCGTCGTCGCGCCGTAGCCGGGGCCGATCTCCAGCACGTCGGTACCGAGATCGGCCTTGTCCAACACCAGCGGCAGCCGCCCGGCCACTGTGTCCGCCCACTCCGCCGACGCACAGAGCCGACGGTGCTGCCGATTCATCGGCATGGCTCAGCCACAACCACAGGCGCCACCGCAGCAGCCGCCACCGCCACCCACGGGTGCCGGTGCGCCCGCGCGGCCGGTCATCGCGATCGTGGTGAGCAGCTTGACGGTGTCCTGGTGGCCTTCCGGACAAGCCGTCGGCACGGATGACTCGCTCATCGGGCGGGACACCTCGAACTGGTCGGCGCACTCGCGGCACCGGTAGGCGTAGGTCGGCATGCGTCCATTGTCGCACCGTGCGGCAGGGATGTGACCGAGTCGGTTACGGTCGAATCGTGCCCCGCCACAACCGCTCCCGCCGTGCACGTGCCGAGTCGGGGCAGGCGCCACGGCCGCTGTCCGGTGGCCTCGGCTGGGCGAAGGCCGAATCGGGTGCGGACGGGGAGTGGCTGGTCCGGCAGATACCGGCCACCGGCGCCACCAAGGTGTACCGGTGTCCCGGCTGCGACCACGAGATCCAGCCGGGCACGCCGCACGTGGTGGCGTGGCCCGCCGAGGAGCACGGCTCGGTGGCCGACCGCCGACACTGGCATTCCGGCTGCTGGAACTCCCGAGGCCGCCGGGGACCGACGACCCGGCGCTGGTAGGGGCTCAGCGCTTGGCGGTCGGCTCCCGACGGACACCCTGGGTCGGGCGGTTCGCCGTGGTCGGCTGGGCGGCGGCCCGCTGGGCGGGGCCACCCGAGTTGGCCGGAGTGCCCTTGGCCGCGCCAGGAGCGGCCAAGTTCCCAGGTGCGGCCGTGTTCTTGGTGCCGGGCGCGGGGGCCTTGGGTGCCGCGGTGCTCGCGGTTCCGGTCTTGGTGGCGGCAGGCCCCGATGTGTTCTGGCCGCCATTGGCGGTCGGACCGGACTTGCCGGCCGGGACACTGGTCTTCGGTGGCGTGACCGGCGTGTTTCGCCTGGTCGGGGCGTTGGCGATGGCCTGGGTGGTGGTCGAGCCGGCGATACCGGTGGTGGGCTCGGCGGCCGACTCCGGAGCCGGGTCGGAGAGCGGCCAGCGGCCAGCGGGCCGCGGCGGGCCGGTCTGCACGATGTCCTGTTCCTCGGGCAGCGGGTCCAGGGCCGGGGTGGCGCTGTTCATCAGGGCGTGCGCGGCCCGCAGCTGCTCGGCGATCTGGGCCCGCAGCGAACGCAGGCCTTCCACCCGGCTGGCCGCCACGGTCATCCTGCGGTTGGCCTCCTCGGTGGCTTCCCGCACCCGGCGGTTGGACTCGTCGACCGCGTCCTGCAACCGGGCCTGGGCCTCGGTGATCGCGTCGTGCCGGCGGCGGTTGGCCTCCTCGGTCGCCTCGCGAACGCGGCGCTCGGCCTCCGCCTTGCTGGTGCGCTGCTCCTCGGTGATCTGGGCGCGCGCCCGGGTCACCTCGTCAGCGGACTCACGCAGCCGCCGCTCGACTTCCGCCTTGCTGGCGCGCTGTTCCTCGTTGATCTTGGCCTGGATCCGCGTTGCTTCCTCGGTGGCCTCGCGGACCCGGCGCTCGGCTTCCGCCTTGCTGGTGGCCTCCTGCTCGGCGAGCGACTTCATCGACTCGGTCCGCCGGGCGGCCATCGCGATCTCGAAGTCGTCCTCGATCTGGGTCCGGCGTGCGTTGGCCTCCTCGTCGGCCTTGATCCGCTCGTCCTCGGCGTGCTTGATCTTGGTGGCCAGCTCCGCGTTGGACTTGTCCACCAGTTCGCGGTGCTCGTTCTCCAGTTCGACGCGGCGACCGTCGACCTCGGCGATGAGCTTCTCGTAGCGGTTGCGCAGCGCGGCACCGTCGGCCTCGGCGCGGGCGCGGACCTGGATCGCGTCCGCCTCGCCCCTGGCCCTGATGTCGCGGGCTTCGTCCTGCGCCAGGCGCAACATGCCCTGCAGCCGCTCGGACAGGCCTTCCAGCGTGGTCGGCGGCATGGACAGCCGGTCGACCTGCGCGCGCAACTCGTCGACGTGGGATCGGGCGTGCTCCATCTGCCTGGCCAGATCCCCGGCCTGGGACACGGCCGCGTCCCGGTCGGCCGCGATCAGCCGCAGATCGCTGTCCAGTCGTTCGAGATGTTCTTCGACCTGAGTTCTGCTGTACCCGCGCTTGACGATGTCGAAGCCCGCGCCCAACGGAACGAGGTCGCGCTCGCTACCAAGACCCATGTCGCTCACGCTACCCGGCTGGGTGACCTCGTTGTACGACACTCTCCCGAGTGTTGGTCCCCCACACGGGAATTACACGCCACGAAAACGGTTGATGTCCGCCAGATGGCGGGCACGGAATTCGGTGTCCCGGACGCCGAGGCCTTCCTCGGGCGCCAGACAGAGCACGCCGACCTTGCCCTGGTGCGTGTTCCGATGCACGTCCTGTGCCGCCTGACCGGTTTCGGCCAGGGAGTACACCCTGGACAGTGTGGGATGGATCTTCCCCTTGGCGATCAACCGATTGGCCTCCCACGCCTCCCGGTAGTTCGCGAAATGCGAACCGATGATGCGTTTGAGATTCATCCACAGGTAACGGTTGTCGTACTGGTGCAGGAACCCGGACGTGGACGCGCACGTGACGATCGTGCCGCCGCGCCTGGCCACGAACACACTCGCGCCGAACGTCTCGCGGCCGGGGTGCTCGAACACGATGTCCGGGTCGTCGCCCCCGGTGAGTTCGCGGATCTTGGCGCCGAACCGCTTCCATTCGGCCGGGTCCTGCGTGTTCTCGTCGGCCCAGAACCGATAGCCGTCGGCAGCCCGGTCGATGATCAGTTCGGCACCCATTCGCCGGCAGATTTCGGCCTTCTCCTTGCTGGACACCACGCACACCGGGATCGCGCCGCCGTTCAGGGCGAACTGGGTGGCGTAGGAACCGAGGCCGCCGGAGGCGCCCCAGACGAGCACCACGTCGCCCTGCTTCATGTCGGCACCGTTGCGCGAGACGAGCTGCCGGTAGGCGGTGGAGTTGACCAGCCCGGGGGACGCCGCCTCCTCCCATGTGAGGTGCTTCGGCTTGGGCATCAGCTGGTTGGCCTTGACCAGGGCCAGTTCGGCCAGGCCGCCGAAGTTGGTCTCGAAGCCCCAGATCCGCTGCTCCGGGTCGAGCATCGTGTCGTTGTGGCCGTCCGGGTGCTCCAGTTCCACGTTCAGGCAGTGCGCGACGACCTCGTCACCCGGGTGCCAGGCCCGCACGCCCGGCCCGGTGCGCAGCACGACGCCGGCCAGGTCGGAGCCCACCACGTGGTAGGGCAGGTCGTGCTGCTTGGTCAGCGGCGAGATCTTGCCGTACCGGCGCAGGAAGCCGAACGTGGACATCGGCTCGAAGATCGACGTCCACACGGTGTTGTAGTTGATCGCGCTGGCCATCACGGCGACCAGCGCCTCGCCCGGGTTCAACTCCGGGGTCGGCACCTCGTCCAGGTGCAGTGACCTGCGGGGGTCCTTCTCGCTGCTCTCCATGCCCTCGAACATGGTCGCCTCGTCGGCGTGCACGGTGACCCCGCGATAGCTGGTCGGGACCGGTAGCGCACCGATCGCGTCGAGCTCGTCGTTGAGGATGGCATCCAGGATCTTCTGCACGGTGTGCCTCCCTGTGGCGTGTCCGGCCGGTGCGCCCAGTTGATGGCGCAGGAGGTTACCGACGAGTAACGGTACAGAGCCAGTCCTGTGAGGCAGCGCACGCCGTTTTCCCACCATCGGGTCAACGACAACCCCTGGGGGTCAGCCTGCGGGCTGGACCAGTTCCACGAGTACGCCGCCCGCGTCCTTCGGGTGCACGAAGTTGACCCTGCTGTCCGCCGTGCCACGCTTCGCCTTCTCGAACAGGAGGCGAAGTCCCTTGGCGCGCAACGCATCCGCCGCTGCCTCGACATCGGTCACGCGGTAGGCCAACTGCTGGAGGCCGGGCCCGGACCGGTCCAGGAACCTGGCGATCGTGGAGTCCGGCCGCAGCGGAGCGAGCAACTGGACGGCGGCACCACCCGGTCCGGTGGCACCCGGTGGGCGCAGCATCGCCTCGCGCACGCCCTGTTCCTCGTTGATCTCCTCGTGGGTGACCTCAAGGCCGAAGGCGTTCCGGTAGAACTCGATGGCGGCGTCCAGGTCGGGCACCGCGACGCCGACGTGGTCGATCGCGGTGACCAGGGGGCGCAACTGTCCTGGCATGTCGTCCATGTCCAGCAGGGTACGAGTGCTGAACCGGTACGGTGCTTCCAACTGTGGTGTGGGTGACAGCGGTCATAGTGGGCACCGGTTACCGATCGGTATGCTCGATGTTAACGACCGCTAGCTCCCGTGGAGGCTTGTGATGGCGCAGGTGTCCGGATCCGTCATCGTCGCAGGTGCGCGTACGCCGATGGGCCGCCTGCTCGGTTCGCTCAAGGACTTCTCCGGCGCGCAGCTGGGCGGGGTCGCCATCAAGGCGGCCCTGGAACGGGCCGGTGTGCGGCCCGACCAGGTCGAATACGTGATCATGGGCCAGGTGCTCACCGCGGGCGCCGGCCAGATCCCGGCCCGGCAGGCGGCGGTGGCCGCAGGCATCGCGATGGACGTGCCGGCGCTGACCATCAACAAGGTGTGCCTGTCCGGCCTGGACGCGATCGCGCTGGCCGACCAGCTGATCCGGGCGGGCGAGTTCGACATCGTCGTGGCCGGTGGGCAGGAGTCGATGACCCAGGCGCCGCACCTGCTGCCCAAGTCGCGGTCCGGCTTCAAGTACGGCGACGTGCAACTCGTCGACCACATGGCCTACGACGGCCTGTTCTGCGCGTTCGACCAGGTCGCGATGGGTGCGTCGACGGAGAAGTACAACTCGCGCTACGGCGTCACCCGGTCGGAACAGGACGAGTTCGCGGCCCGGTCGCACCAGCGGGCCGCCGCCGCCATCGAGAAGGGCCTGTTCGCGGAAGAGATCGCGCCGGTGACCATCCCGCAGCGCAAGGGCGACCCGAAGATCGTGGACACCGACGAGGGTGTGCGGCCGGACACCACGGCCGCTGGCCTGGCCGCGCTGCGTCCGGCGTTCGCGTCCGACGGCACCATCACGGCGGGCTCGGCGTCGCAGATCTCCGACGGGGCGGCAGCTGTCGTCGTGATGAGCAAGGCGAAGGCGGTCGAGCTGGGCCTGCCGTGGCTGGCCGAGATCGGTGCGCACGGTGTCGTGGCGGGGCCGGACGCGAGCCTGCACGAGCAGCCGTCCAACGCGATCCGCAAGGCGTGCGCCAAGGAGGGCATCGAGCCGGCCGACCTGGACCTGATCGAGATCAACGAGGCGTTCGCGGCGGTCGGTGTCGTGTCGACGAAGAAGCTGGGTGTCCGCGAGGACAAGGTCAACGTGAATGGCGGCGCGATCGCGCTCGGCCACCCGATCGGGATGTCCGGCGCGCGGCTGGCGCTGACCCTGGCGCTGGAGCTGCGCCGGCGGGGCGGTGGCGTCGGTGCGGCCGCGCTGTGTGGCGGTGGCGGCCAGGGCGACGCGCTGGTCATTCGGGTGCCGGCCAGCTAGTGCCTTAGTGTCAGGGCGTGGCCAGGACAGTGGATGTTGACGAACTGGTGGACCGCGCGCGGCGGGGCGAGGCGCGTGCGGTCGCACGGCTGATCTCGCTGGTCGAGGACGCCAGCCCGCGGCTGCGGGAGGTCGCGAAGGCGTTGGCGCCGCTCACCGGCCGGGCCATGGTGATCGGCCTGACCGGGCCGCCCGGTGTCGGCAAGTCGACATCCACGTCGCTGCTGGTGTCGGCGTTCCGGGAGCGTGGCCAGCGGGTCGGTGTGTTGGCCGTGGACCCGTCGTCGCCGTTCTCCGGTGGGGCACTGTTGGGTGACCGGGTGCGGATGCAGCTGCACGCGACGGACGACGGTGTGTTCATCCGGTCGATGGCCACGCGCGGTCATCTCGGTGGGCTGGCGTGGGCGACACCGCAGGCACTGCGGGTGCTGGACGCGGCCGGCTTCGACGTCGTGCTGGTGGAGACGGTCGGCGTCGGTCAGTCCGAAGTGGACATCGTGTCGCTCGCCGACACGACGCTCGTGCTGTTGGCGCCCGGGATGGGTGACGGCATTCAGGCGGCCAAGGCCGGCATCCTTGAGGTCGCGGACGTGTTCGTGGTGAACAAGGCTGATCGGGATGGTGCTGACCAGGTCGTGCGCGACTTGAAGTACATGATCTCGTTGGGTCGGCGGGAGCAGGAAGGGCCTCGGTGGCGGACCCCGGTGGTGCCGACAGTGGCCGCCCGGGGTGAGGGTGTGGCGGATGTGGTGGACGCCATCGGAGCGCACCACGAGTGGATGGCGGCACATGGCGAGTTGGAGCGGCGCCGTTCGGCGCGTGCCAGCTCCGAAGTCGAGGCGATCGCGGTGGCGGCCCTGCGCGACCGGATCGGCGACCTGCGCGGCGGCGACGCCCTGGCCCAGTTGGCGAAGCGAGTGATGGCCGGCGAACTGGACCCGTACGCCGCCGCCGACACGCTGATCGAGGGCATCAGCGCAGGCTGAACGCGGCGTGGCTACTCGCCTGCTGCCCGCTCGGCCGTGGAGCGGCGGCGCCGGGTCGGGTCCACCAGTACCGGTGGCGGGAGCTGTTGGTTCGGGTTGTACAGGTTGGTGCCCGGCGCGACGACGGCGTCGATGCGGTCCAGCGTCTCGTCCGTCAACGTGAGTGCCGTGCCGTTGGCGGCGTCCTCGAACTGCCGCATCGTCCTCGGGCCGATGATCGCCGACGTGACCGCCGGATGCGACACCGCGAACGCGATCGCCAACTCGGGCAGCGTGCACCCGATGTCGTCGGCGATCGCGGCGAACTGCTCCACCGCTTCGTACTGTGCCGCGTTCGCCGGGTCGGCCGGGTCGAACCGGGACGGGCGCAGCGCGGCACGGCCGACGGTCAGGTCGACCGCCTTGTCCTTGCGGTACCTGCCGGACAGGAACCCGAACGCCAGCGGACTCCACACCAGTACACCCATCCGGTACCGCTGACACACCGGCAACACGTCGGCCTCGATCGACCTGGCCAGCATCGAGTACGGCGGCTGCTCCGTCCGGAACCGGCCCAGCCCACGCCGTTCCGCCACGTGCTGCGCCTCGACCAGCTCCGCGGCCGGGAACGTGGAACACCCGAACGCGCGAATCTTGCCCTGTCGCACCAGATCCGTCAGTACCGACAGCGTCTCCTCGACATCGGTCGACTCGTCCGGGCGGTGCACCTGGTACAGGTCGATCCAGTCGGTACGCAACCGCCGCAGGCTGTTCTCCACCTCCGTCGTGATCCACCGCCGCGAATTGCCACCGTGGTTCACGTCATCACCCATCGGGAAATGCACCTTCGTGGCCAGCACGACGTCGTCCCGCCGACCCGCCAACGCCTGCCCGACGATCTCCTCGGACTCGCCCGCCGAGTACATGTCAGCGGTGTCCACGAAATTGATCCCATGATCCAACGCCGCGTGCACGATCCGCACACACTCGTCGTGATCCGGATTGCCGACCGAGCCGAACATCATCGTGCCGAGACAGTGGACGCTCACGTGCATTCCGGTGCCGCCGAGTGGCCGATAGCGCATCGTCATGGCCGCGACGATATGAGCTAGAGCCGACTCTAGGTCAAGTCTTATCCTCGGCAGATGACCGCCGTCGAGTCGAACCTGAGCATCGGACAGGTCGCCGAGCGCACCGGCCTGAGTGTGCACGCGCTGCGCTTCTACGAGCGTGAAGGCATCCTCGCCAACCCGGTCGGCCGCGACTCCGCGGGTCGCCGGGTGTACGGCGAGGACGACGTCGACTGGTTGACCGTCTGCACGGTGCTGCGCGCTGCCGGCATGCCGATGCCGGAGATCCGTCGCTACACCGAACTCGTCCGGCAGGGTGAAGGCAACGTTTCCGAACGGCTGGCCCTGTTGCGCACCCAACAGCAGCGCGTGACCGAGCAGATGGACCAGCTCACCAAATGCCTTGACCTGGTCGCCTACAAGATCGGTGTCTACGAGGACATCCTCGCCGACGACGACGCTGACGACTGACCGGCCGCCGCGAGGAACGCCGGTTCGTCCGACGACAGCCCCGCCAGTCGACCTTTCGGATCGGCCACCAGACGCCGCGCGGTCAGGTCCATCAGGCCGAACGTGCCGGTGAACTCCGCCGACACCGTGCCGTCCGCCTTCCTGATCACCGTGTCCACGTGGAACGTCTTGCCGTCGCCGAACGACATCGCGGCCGACACGTCGATCTCCTCGTCGGCCCGCAGCTCGCGCAGGTACTTCATCGTCCCGGTGAGCAGCACCGGCGCGACCCCGGTGCGCAGCACCGCGTCCATCGGCAGCCCCACCGAACGCAGCATCTCCGTGCGCGCGTGCTCGGCGTACGAGTGGTAGACCGCCTGGTTGACGTGCCCGAGCGGGTCCAGTTCGTACGCGCGCACCGCGATCCGCACCGAGAACATCAGGTAATCACCGGCGGCCGGCAGCGGATCGCGGTCAACGAACCATCCACAGTGGACCCACCGGCGGCGTGCGGCACGACCAGGGTCTGCCCCCGGGTCAGGTCCACACTGCCGCCGTTGGCCGTGCTCAGCTTGCCCTGCCCGGTCAGCACCACCAGCACCGAGAACGACGCGTCCAGGTCGACGGGCGCGCTCACCTGCAGTCGGTCGGCCCGGAAGAACGGCGAGGCAGCAGGCCCGAACAGGTCGACAACGGCGTCGGCCTGGCTGCCGGTCCGCCGCACCAGCGACTCCCACCGGCCATCGCCCCAACCGTCCCGGTCCACGCAGCCCAGCGCCACGTCGAAGCCGGCACCGAGATGCGCCGCCGCCTCGTCGGCCAGGAAGCCGTCCCACTCCAGCGTGACCGACAGGTCCGTCGGCTGTTGCAGCTCCACGATGAACACGCCGGCACCGATGGCATGCGGCAGCCCGGCCGGGATGAAGATCGTGTCACCCGCACTGACCGTCGTGCTGTTCAACGCGCTCAGCATCGCATCATGGTTCTGGCCGTGCACCCAGTCGGCCAGCGTGTACCGGTCCACCGGCTCACGGAACCCCATGTGCACCCGGGGATCGCCGCTGCTGGTGCCGATCACCGCCCACGCCTCGGTCTTGCCGAAGTGCGAACCGAAATGCTGCCGCGCGAACATGTTCGACGGGTGACAGTGCACCGGCAGTCGCTGACCGGCGTCCAGCAGCTTCACCAGCAACGCCGTGCCGGGACCCAACGCGGCCACATGCTCCGCGCCCAGCCACGCTTCCGGCTCGGCGGCCACGGCGTCGCGCAGCAGCCGCCCGTCGGGCAGCGTGGACAGGCCGTCGGTCTCCTTGCCGAACCGAGGTGTCGTGGACGCGACCCAGTCCTCCGGGCCGAACTCGGATGTCGGCGGCAGGCCGCGCAGCGCCGCGATGGCCTCGCCGCCACGGTAGAACTGGCGCGGCTGGTTGGCCGAGAGCACGGTCGGGGATGGGTTCACGGGCGTTTCTCTCCAGATCCTCGGGCGATCAGACGCACGGGCATGGTCACCCGGTGCGGCGGTGACTCGTCCCCGGCCAGCCTGGCGAACAGTAGTTCGGCCGCGGCTTTGCCGAGCGATCCTGTGTCGTGAGCGATCACGGTGACCGGCGGGCTGATCAGGTCCGCCAGTTCGAAGTCGTCGAAGCCGACCAGCGCGGGCCGGGTCGGCTGGCCGGCCAGTGCGCGCAGTGTGAGCACGGTGATCCGGTTGTTGCCGGTGACCACCGCCGTTGCCGGGTCCGGATGCTCACGCATCCGGCGCAGCGCGGCGCGGATGCTGACGTCGTCGTGCGGACCCATGGTCACGAGGTCGTCGTCGAACCGCAGCCCGGCCCGCGCGCAGCCCTCCCGGAAGCCGCGCAGCCGCTCGCTCGCGGTGAAGATGTTCGGTGCGTCGCCGAGGAACGCGATCCGCCGGTGGTCGTGCCGAGCCAGATGCGCCACGGCCGCCACCGTGCCACCGAGGTTGTCCACCAGCACGGTGTCGGCCACGATGTCGCCGGCCGGCCGGTCGGCGAACACCACCGGCAACCCGGCGTGGATCTCCGGCACCAGGTAGCCGTGCCGCAGCCCGGCCGGCACCATCAGCAGCCCGTCCACCCTGCGGGCACAGAACTCCAGCGCCAGTTCGCGCTCCCGGTCGGGGTCCTCATCGGACGATCCGGTGAGCACGTGCGCGTCGTGTTCGCGGGCGACTTCCTCGACCGCCCGGGTGAGCATCGAGTAGAACGGGTTGGCCACGTCCTCCAGCAGCACGCCGATCGTCGACGTGGACGAGCCGCGGCGCAGGTCGCGGGCACCGAGGTTGCGGCGGAAGCCGAGCTGGTCGATGGCGGCCAGCACCCGCTGGGCCGTCCCGGGGTGCACGCCCGGTTCGCCGTTCACCACCCGGGACACCGTCTTCAGGCTCACGCCGGCCAGCCTGGCCACGTCGTTCATGGTGGCGCGGCGGGCGCGGACCGGACCGGGCTTGGACAACGTTGTCATCAACGCCGGATTGGACACCACCGGCAACGCCCTGTCAACGAGCGTGTTCGGTCAGTCGAAGTCGCCGGACGCCCGGCGGACCTTCGCCAGTAGGTCGGTCAGCGCCTCGGTCTGGCGGTCGGTCAGGCCGCGCAGGCCGAAGTCGACGGCGGTCACCGCGGCCGTCGCCTCCTCCCTGCGGACCCGGCCGGTCT
>DASUJK010000346.1:0-38814 GCA_036279295.1 Pseudonocardiaceae bacterium
GATGTGGACAGTATTTACACGTTCGAGCGGTTCGGCCGCCTGGTCATTTCTCCCGGTTCGGTGTCCTACGGCCGCCTGATCACCGGCCTGCCAGGGCAGACGCGGACCGTCACCGTGACCGACACCGGGCTCGGACCGGTCACGTTCACCGGAGTGCGCGTCGGCAGCCCGTTCCTGCTGTCCCTCGACTCGTGTGTCGGCACCGTGTTGCACCATGGTCAGAGCTGCACCGCCACCGTGCTGTTCCGTCCGGTCCGGGCCGGCCATCCGACCGGTGTGCTCACGTGGACGACCGCCGACGACGGTGAACCACCGCAGCAGACCGGCGTCGACCTGGGTGCCACCGTGGTCACGCCGACCGTTCCGCTGCTCACCGTGTCGCCGACCGTCGCATACGGCGGCGAGGTGGTGCGGGCGACCGGGGTCGCGTTCCCGGCCAACTCGACCGTCACGCTGTCCTGGCAGGCCGGCCTCGGCACCACGAAGGCGACCGTCGGCGCCGACGGGCAGTTCTCGGTGGACGTGGTGATCTTCCCGGACGACGTGCTGGGCAGTCGCTCACTGCTGGCCACGGGCTCGACGGGCACAGTGTTGGCCTCCGCGCCGTTCCTGGCCGAGGCCAACCCGGCGGAACCGCCGTTCCACCACAACGGTCCCTAACTCGGCTCGGTGACCCGGCCCCTCGGCCGCCGGCCCGGCGCGCTGACCGGCGGCTCCCTGCGGCGCCGCGGGGCGGGACGCAGGTTCACCTCACCGGCAGGCTCGGCCAGGTCGGTGTGGGCGGGCGGCACCAGCGGCGCGATCACGACGATGTCCAGCGTGGTGCGCGGCGGCACACGGGTCAGCGCCCACGGCTCGATACCGACCGGCTGCTCGTCGGCAGGTGCGCAGCGCAGCGTCACCAGTTGGTCGGTGCCGGCCAGCGAGCCGGTGAGGCAGTCGGCCGGCAGTGTCTGGTGCTCGACACAGCCCCGCAGCACGGCGCCGAGCAGCTCGTGCTCGGTCACCGCCGCGGTGTCCGCCGTCCACGCCGTGAACAGGTAGCGCAGCCGGTAGCGCCGGATCGGCAGCCGCCGGGCCGTCACCGTGCCGTCGATGGCCCTGATGTCGTCCGAGTAGCCGGCCAGGCTGCTCACGTCCTCCCGGATGTCGTAGAGGAAACCGTTGAGCAGCAAGGTTTCCTGAGTACCGTCGGGCCAGTCGGCGCGCGGCCGGACGAACCGGACCACAGTGCCGTCGGGCAGGCAGCGGCGCAGGAAGGCGTCGAGGGACACGTCCACGTCGTGGATCACGTGACCATGGTCCCCGCCCCGTCGACGGCCTGGCGGGTCGAGTGCGCAGCGTGTCAGGCCGTTTCTGGTGCGCGTTCACGCAGCCATCCGTGCGCGAGATGAGGTCGTCGCGACCTCGGTTGACGGCCCGCGCGCTGGCACGCTCGTCATGTCAGAGCCGTCCAGCGTGGAGGGACCGATGCCCAGTTACCTGTCGCCCGGCGTGTACGTGGAGGAAGTGTCTTCCGGTTCGCGCCCGATCGAGGGCGTCGGCACCGCGCTGTGCGCCTTCGTGGGATTCACCGAACGTGGCCCGGCGCACGAGCCGATCCTGGTCACGAACTGGACCCAGTACACGAAGACCTTTGGTTCCTTTGTGGACAATGCTTACCTGCCGCACTCCGTGTACGGCTACTTCCTCAACGGCGGTGGTTCGGCCTACGTCGTCAGCATCGGCACGCTGGGTGCGGACGGGAAGAAACCCGACGCGCCCGCCGCGCTGCCGCCCGCCGGTGAGGTCGTCTCCGGTGCCGACAACGGCAAGCCGGCGTTCACCGTGCGCGCGCTCGCCGAGGGCACGTCCGAGCAGGAGATCTCCGTCGAGGTCACCGACGCCACCGAGGCGGCCGACGACACGTTCAAGCTGGTCGTCAGCCAGGGCGGCGCACCCGTCGAGACGTTCGACAACCTGACCACCAAACGGGGAGCCACGAACGTGGTCACCGTGGTGCGTCAGCAGTCCAAGCTGATCCGCATCGAAGAGCCCAGAACGGGGTCGGTTGCCGTGCCGCGCAAGGGTTCCACCGTGCGACTGGCCGTTGACGACCCGCCGCGCCTGCCTCAGGTGACGCCGGACGAGTACGCGGGTGACGCCGGTGCGCGCACCGGGTTCGCTGGCCTGGAGACCATCGAGGACGTCACGATGCTGTGCGTCCCGGACGCGATGTCCGCCTACCAGACCGGTGTGATCGACGACGAGGGCCTGAAGGCGATCCACCTCGCGATGATCGCGCACTGCGAGCTGATGGGGGACCGGGTCGCGATCCTGGACCCGCCGCCCGGTCTCGGCCCGCAGAAGCTGAAGGAATGGCGGGTCGACTACGCGGGCTACGACTCGAAGTACGCCACCCTGTACTACCCGTGGGTGAAGGTGATGGACCCGCTGCGCGGCAAGCCGGTGTTCATGCCGCCGAGCGGACACATGGCAGGGGTGTGGGCACGCACCGACTCGACGCGCGGTGTGCACAAGGCACCGGCCAACGAGGTCGTGCGCGGTGTCATCTCGCTGGAGTCGGGCATGACCCGAGGCGAGCACGACCAGCTCAACCCGGTCGGCGTGAACTGCATTCGCACATTCCCCGGCCAGGGTATTCGGGTCTGGGGTGCGCGCACACTTTCCAGTGACCCGGAATGGCGTTACCTGAACGTGCGTCGGCTGTTCAACTTCGTGGAGAAGTCGATTCTGCTCGGTACGAACTGGGTGGTTTTCGAACCGAACGACCGCTACCTGTGGGAACGGGTACAGCGCACCATCAGTGCGTTCCTGCGGCGGGTGTGGCGCAGCGGTGCCCTGTTCGGTGGCACGCCGGAGCAGGCGTTCTACGTGAAATGCGATGCGGAGAACAATCCGCCGGAAAACATCGACGTCGGAATCCTCACGGTGGACGTCGGCATTTCCCCGGTGAAGCCAGCGGAATTCGTGGTATTCCGCGTTTCCCAGTTGGCGCAGGGCGCCGAGCTCGCTGAATAGTCGGCTTTACAGTGGAAAGGGAGTGAACGGCACGATGGCCGGTCAACCGCAGAGCAAGGTGGTCAGCGCACCCCGGTTCTACATCTCGGTGGACGGGGTGCCCGTCGCGTCGTTCCAGGAGATGAGCAGCCTGGTCAGCGAGGTCGACGCGCAGGAGTACATCTACTGCGACAACCAGGGCGCTGTCACGCACACCAAGCAGTACGGCAAGACGAAGCCGCCCGAGGTCACGCTGAAGCGCGGGTTCGACGACGACAAGTACCTGTGGACGTGGCACATGCGGGTCCGCTACAACGACCCGACGGCGCCGATCGACGCCCACCTCAACGTGGTGCAGACCAAGCCGGGCGCCACCGACCCCCAGGACGTCGAGACGATCATGGCGTTCAGCCTGCTCAACGCGTGGCCCAAGAAGCTTGAGGTGAACGGCCTGAAAGCGGGCGACAGCGCGGTCGCCATCGAGAGCGTCGTCCTGGTGTGCGACCAGATCGACTTCCTGCCCAGCGGCAAGCCGGTCTCGCTGTGACCGGATTCGACACACCGGGCGCCGCGGTACTGGTGTCCTACCCGTTCGTGCTGCCGCGAGGCTACGTGGACGAACGGGGGACCGTGCACCGTGAGGGCGTGATGCGCCTGGCCACCGCGCGCGACGAGATCATGACCCAGCCCGATCCGAGAGTGCGGCAGAACCCCGCGTATCTCACGGTGTTGTTGCTGGCCAGAACGGTGAGCCAGTTGGGTGCGATCGCCCCGGTCGGGGAGTTCGTCATCGAGAACCTGTTCGCATCCGACCTGGCCTTTCTGCAGGACCTGTACCGGCGGATCAACCAGGAAGGCCATTCCGAAGTGGACGTTGCGTGTCCCTCGTGTGGCCACGAGTTCGCGGTGGACGTGGCAGGTGGTGCCCAGGGGGAACGCTGAGGTGCGCGGTCGGCCGGGTGTGGGAGGAGGCCGTGTACCTCGCCTATTACCTGCATTGGTCGCTGGGCGAGATTCTTGATCTCCCGCACCAGGTCCGAGCTCAGGTGATCGAGCAGGTCGGCGCGATCAACGTGCGTGTCAGTGGTGAGCAGGCTTCGGTGGCGGGGCAAGGCATGGAGGCAGAGTGATGCGAGTTCGGTTCCCGCTCCGCCGTCGGAAACGAAGTGCTGTCTCGCCGGTCTCGCCGGTCTCGCCCGTTGGTCCTGCCGGCTGGACTGGTTTGCCGCCGTTGCCGGTCACGGTGCGGCCTACCGTGCTGACCACGCGGCCCGACGTCGCCGGCGTGCGGCCGCTGCTGCGGCACGGCGCTGTGCTCCCGGTACCGGCGTCGCTGGTGAGTGTGTTGGCCGTCGAGTCGAGTTCGGCGGGGCTGCCGGATCTTGAGTTGACCCGCCCGTCCCGTCGGGTCAAGGTGGTGCCGAGGGCGGTTGAGCAGACTGTTGTTTCGCAGACTGTTGGTTCGCCGGTGGAGGCGGCGTCGTGGACCGATGACGACTCGATCGCCGAGCTACGGGCGATCCTGGCGGCTGCGCGTGCGGCGGCGTCGGGGTCGCCGGCCGCGCGGAATCCGGAACGTGAGGTGGCCCCCGTTGCGCCGGTAGCGCAGCCGGAACGGGCGCCGATGCCGTCAGCGAGGCGGCTCAGCCTGGCAGAGAGCCGCCGCAACGGTATCCGCGTGCAGTCTCCGTCTCTGGCTTCGGCTCTTGGCGAATCGTCGCCGGTTGCGCAGGCGGGAGACCTGCCGGCCGAGGAACAGCCCACCACTCCAGCCCAGCTCACACCGCCGCTGCCCGCGCCACAGCCACCCGCGCCGGTCGACTCTGTGTCGAACGGCCCTGAATCGACAGACTCAGCATCGACCGACTCGGCGTTGACTGGCTCGGCGTTGACTGACTCGGCGTTGACTGGCTCGGCTTTCACCGACTCTGTCACGATCGGCTCGACGCCGGTTTCGGCGGCGCCCACGAATGGGCGACGCGGCGAGGTGGTGCGCGGCGGAGTCATCCGTGGCCAACTACCCCCCGGCGTGTCGACCCTTCCCCCAGCCGGTCTGGCTACTTCCTTCGGCGAGTCGACCGTTCCCGCGAACGACTCGACCCTTCCCGGGCATGTCTCGACTGCTCAGCTGGGCGAGCCGACCGCTGACCAGCGCGTATCGACTGTTCGGCCGGGCGAGTCGACTGCACCACCGGGCGAGTCGACCGCTGGCGGGGACGAGCAAGGCACCTCACTCGGCGAGTCGACCCTGCGCGGGCATGTGTCGACCGCTCAGTCGGGCGAGTCGACTCCGCACGGACTCGGGCCAGACGGCTGCCTCGGCATGTCGGCTCCCGACGCGCGCGTGTCGACCTCACCCGAGGCCGAGTCGACCGTTCCTGCGGGCGTGTCGACCGCACGTGCGGGGGAGTCGGCCGTTGGGGCGCGTGTGTCGGCTGTCCAGGGGCGCGAGTCGACCGTTCGTGGGAGCGAGCGGTCTTGTGGCGGCGGTCGCGCTGCCGGCACCGGGCACGCCGACCACCTCGGCGAGTCGACCCTCCACGGGCATGTGTCGACCGCCCACGCGGATGAGTCGACCATTCACGCACGTGGGCATACCGGCATGTTCGGCGAGTCGACCACAAGCGGCCGCGTGTCGACTTCTCCTGCGGGCGAGTTGACCGCTCATGCGGGCGTGTCGACTATTCGGGCGGGTGAGTCGACCTCCAGTCGGCGCGTGTCGACTGCTCGGGCGGGCGAGTCGTCGGCTGGTGGGCGCGAGTCGGCATCTCGGGCGGGCGAGTCGACCGGTGGCGGAGGTGTGTCGACTGTACGGGCGGGTGAGTCGACTGTTCGCGGGCTCGGGCAAAGCGGCTTTCTCGGCGAGTCGACTCCCGACGGGCGCGTGTCGGCCGCTCCGGCGGGCGAGTCGTCCGCCGGTGCGCGTGTGTCGACCCCTCAAGCCCGCGTGTCGACCGCCCACGCGGGCGAGGCGACTGCTGGCGTTGGTGTGTCGACCGCAGGCGTTGGTGTGTCGACCGCTTGGGCGGGTGAGTCGACTGGTGGCGGGCACATGTCGGTTGGATCGCTTGGTGAGTCGGGCTTCGGTGGCGTGTTCGACGCTGCCGCTGCCTTCGGCGAGTCGACCGTTGGTGGTGCTGGTGACCACCACCACGACGATGTCCGCGACCAGGACCATTCCGCCGACCGCGTTCGCGGTGATTCGGGCTGGTTGGCGTCGCCCATTCGGCGGCCGTCACCAGGCGACCAGCCATCAAGCTCGAACTGGCGGCCCTCATCGGCGAACCGGCCGGTTGGCCTGGGAGCGCCGCTCACTCGGCCGCTTGACAACAGTCACCGCACAGAGCCGGCCTCCATCGCTGACGTGCCCGTGCATCGCGGGCCTGCCGTGGATGCGCACGCTCGCGCCCTCCGCGCTCGGGCGTTCACCCGGGACGGTGAGATCTACCTGCCCGAGACCGCGAATGCCGCCACCCTCGCCCACGAGCTGACCCACGTCGTTCAGCAACGCGCCCTGGGGCCGAGCCTGCCCACCGAGTGGAGCGCCGAGGGCCGCGTGCTGGAGCGGCAGGCCGTCGCGGCGGAACAACACGCCGCCCCGCCGCTCATCCACCGGGCGCCCGAACCGCCGCCGGTCGAGAGCGGCGTGCAACGGCAGCCGGACCTGCTGGACGAGCCACAGGCGACTGAAATCGCGTCGGAACTGCCGCCACCAGAACCACCAACAGATCCGCTTGCCGCCCATCACGACAAGCTGATCGCCCTGTGCGCCCAGCGCTCCGTCGACATGAACGACGCACGCGACATCGGCGAACTCGCGACCAAGCTCTACCACCCGCTACGCGGACTGCTCCGCGCCGAACTGCTCGTCGACCGCGAACGCGCCGGCCTGCTGACCGACTTCCGTTAGGAGACACCATGTCACTGGGGTCGCTGGGATCTTCCCTGAATGCCGGTATGGAGATGTTCTCCGGCATGGTCAGCATGAACCACCGGTTCACCGTCTCGATCGACCGCTCGACCTACGACCTGGGCTCCTGGGCCTCCGCGTCCGGTCTGGCCGTTCGCTGGGAACTCTGCCAATACCACGCAGGCGACCAGGGTAACGACAACTGGATCTTTCCCGGCACCACGAAATACGAGAACATCAAACTCAAGCGTGCCGCCTGCTCGGATTCGGCGATCGTACAGAGCTGGCTGGTCGCCACCTCCAGGGCCGCGCAGCCACTCAGCGGTACCGTGCAGCTCATCGACTGGCTCGGATTCCCGGTGGTCGAGTGGCGGATGAGCGAGTTCTTTCCTATTTCGTGGAAGATCGACGACTTTGACGCCTCGGCTGCCAAGCCGGCGATGGAAACGCTCGAAATCGCGCATACCGGGTTTCTCGCTGACGACCGGATGTAGTACCAACAATCAGGAGTGGGTCGCGCCGATGGTGAATTTTATCAGTCCGCAGATGGTGTCGCCGACGTTGATCGGCCAGGCGGTCGGCGCGCTCGAAAACGTGCCGACGACGAGTCAGGCGGATTATCCGAAATACGCTCTGGCCATGCGGTTCGCGGTCGAGGTGGACGCGATCACGAGCCTTGGCAACTGGTCGACGTGCAAAGGCCTGAAGGTGGAATTCAAGGCGACTTCGATAGCGCAGGGCGGCAACTATGTCAGTACGAAACTGCTGCCCGACTGCCTGGAGTACAGCAGGATCACCCTGGAGCGCGGGATGCGACAACCCGACTCGCAGCGTGTCAAGGATTGGCTGATCAAGGTGAAGCAGCAGTGGATAACGCCGGGGAAGTCCTACAGCGGCTGCTCGGCGACGATTCGGCTGCTGAGTCCGGCCAACCCGAAGGTTGATCTGATGAAGTGGGACCTTGTGGACGTGTTCCCCGTTTCCTGGTCCGGGCCGGACATGGCCGCTGACCGCAATGCCGTCGCGATCGAGTCGCTGACATTGCAGCATGGGGGATTCCTGTGACCGCGGCACCCAAAGCCAAACTGATCCAGCGGGGCAGTCAGTGCAACGTGGTCGAATTCGAGTTCAACCCGAACAGGGTCACCATTGGACACGCCTCCGTGACAACGGCCGTCAACCAGGCGATGGGTGTGCCCAGCAAGGATCTGGCCGGGATGAACAAGGTCGTCGTGGCTGGTGGCGATGTCGTGACCGACCTCGGTGAAACCACCATCACTTTTGAGAAGCTCACCTTGGACGACGCCGATATGCGAGCCAAGTGTCGACAATTGATCCAGTGGACATATCCCGTTGTGATGCCACCGGCCGGCGGCGGTGGGAGCAGCAATCTGGTTATTCCGGAACTGGTGTTCTCTTGGGGCAATTTCGTTTTCGGGCTACCGTTCCAGCCCGTCATCATCTACCTGTCGAGCGTGGAGGTCGAATACTTCCGATTCACCGAGCGGGGAGCGGCGACCAGGGCACACGTGTCGATCAGCTGCAAGGTGAAGATCAAGGCACCGCCGGGCCAGAACCCCACCTCGGGCGGCAAGCCGGGTCGAGGCGGCCACCAGGTGATCGACGGGCAGAACATCCAGGGCATCGCACTGAGCCGCTACGGCGACCCCAAGCGCTGGCGCGATCTTGCCGACGCCAACGGGATCGACGACCCGCTGCGGGTGCGCGCCGGTGACGTGCTGTACCTGCCCAACAGGGGCGAACTGGGGCGGGCGGCGCGATGACCACGGTCACGATGGCGGTGTCGGCGAAGGTCATGGTCGGCGAGGGCCTTGGCGGCCCGCTGCCCGACAGCGCCGCGGGCTGCCTGGTCCGGGTCGTGGTGGACACGAGTCTGCACCTGCCCGGCATGTTCGAGCTGACCTTCATCGACGACGGCGGCACCGCGGTGACCGACGCCGGGCTGACCATCGGCGCGACCGTGCAGGTGTGGGCCTCCGGTGCCGGCGACACGACCGGCACCCGGTTGATCCAGGGTGAGGTGACCTGCCTGGAAGGCCGGTTCGAACACCTGCACCACCGCATGGTGGTGCGTGGTTACGACGTGACCCACCGGCTGCAACGGGCGCGCAGGACACGGACGTTCGTGAACATGACCGACGCCGACATCGCGGCCCGGATCTTCCGGGAGGCCGGGCTGACCGAGGTCAAGGTCGATCCGATCGGTACCACTCATGACCACATTGGACAGTGCGACCAGACGGACTGGGACTTCCTCGGTCAGCGGGCCGCCGAGATCGGGCACGAGCTGGTGGTCAGCGAAGGCTTGCTGTGCTTCCGCAAGGCGTCGGGGGTCTCGTCGACCGTCGGCACACCGGTGCGGGTGGACTTCAACGTGAACCTGTGGTCGTTCCGGCCGAGGGTGACCGCGGGCAACCTGGCGCCCGAGGTCGAGGTCCGGGTGTGGGACCCGTTGCAGAGCAGGGTGCTGACTCACGTCGCCCAGGCGGCCACGGGCGCGGCCACGGTGACCGGCCAGCAGCCGGGCGCGCTGGGCACCACGTTCACCAGTGGTGCCGGTCCGGCCGTGCCACCGGCGGCGCCAGCGCCGGCCGTCGGTGAGCTCGGTCCGGCGCCGTCCACCTCGGCACACGTCGTGTACGACCGGCCGGTGGCCGTCGGTGCCGCCATCGACGCGGCCGGCGACCAGACGGCGAAGGCCGTCGCCGACCACGTCGCCAGCACGTTCGCCGAGGCTGAGGGCGAGGTCGACGGCACACCGAAGGTCCAGGCGGGCGCGGTGGTCGCGGTCACGGGCGTGCCGGATCCGTTCGGTGGGTCGTGGCTGGTGACCGCGGCGCACCACGTGTTCGACAGCAACGAGACGGGCTACGTGACCAGGTTCGTGGCCAGCGGGCGGCAGGAACGGTCGCTGCTGGGGCTCGCGTCGGCTGGCGGTGCACGGCCGCGGCGGTCGGAGTTGACCGGCGTGTACTGCGGCGTCGTGACCAACAACAACGACCCGAGCAAGCTGGCCAGGGTCAAGGTGGCGTTGCCGTGGCTGTCGCCGGACTACGAGTCGGACTGGGCGTGTGTCGTGCAGTTCGGCGCCGGCAAGGCGAGCGGCGCGCTGTTCCTGCCCGAGGTGGGCGACGAGGTGCTCGTCTGTTTCGAGTTCGCCGACCCGCGCCGGCCGTACGTGCTGGGCGGCATCGTGAACAACAACACCGCATTCAGCCTGGGTGGCGACGCGATCAAGGTCACCGGGATGACCGGCCAGGTGGTGCGGCGGGGTTTCGTGTCCGCGGCCGGCAACCAGTTGATGTTCCACGACGAGGTCCCGCCGGGCGAGGGCGGCAGCCCGCCGACGGCGTCGGACATGGTGTTCGGCACCGGGGACGGCAACCTGGCGCTGGCCATCGACCAGACCGCCGGCACCGTCACGGTGACGTGCAAGCCCACCGCGCCGGCCAGCAAGTCGGCGGCCGGGCAGATCACCATCCAGTGCGGTGACGCCGGTGTCGTGAACATCGCGACCGGTGCGGGCGGCAGCGTCAATATCGACGGCGGCGACTCACTCAGCCTCAAGGCGAAGACGTCGGTGAAGATCGAGAGCACCGGCGAGGTCGCCATCAAGGGCTCCAAGATCACTCTCAACTAGGGGCGGTGCGATGCGTGAGGACTTCGTCGGTGCCGGCTGGGCCTTCCCGGTCGGTGTCGACACGACCGGCCGGATCGCGCTGGCCAGGGGTGAGCGGGACATCGAGCAGGCGATCCAGCTGATCCTGCGGACCTATCCCGGTGAGCGGCCGATGCGGGCCGAGTTCGGCAGCAGGCTGCGGGACTACGTGTTCGACGGCGCGAACGGCGACAACGCGGCCGAGATCGCCGACGAGGTGAGTTCGGCGCTGCTGCGCTGGGAGCCCAGGATCGTGGTGGAGGACGTCGTCGTCACGCCGGACCAGGACGATCCATCCATTTTGTACATCGAGATCCAGTACACGATCAAGGCCACCAACGATCCACGCAACCTGGTGTTCCCCTTCTACACGATTCCCAGGCAGGAGAGTGAACCAGCATGAGCCTGCCGATTCCGAATCTGGACGACCGCCGGTTCCAGGATCTGGTCGACGACGCCAAGCGGCTCGTCCGGCAACGCTGTCCTGAGTGGACCGACCACAACGTGTCCGACCCCGGTGTGACGCTGATCGAGACGTTCGCGTTCATGACCGACCAGTTGCTGTTCCGGGTGAACAGGGTGCCCGACCGGCTGTATCTGAAGTTCCTGGAGCTGATCGGCCTGCGGTTGCTGCCGCCGACGCCGGCCAGGGTGCCCGTGACGTTCTGGCTGTCCGCACCGGCGACCACTCCGCTGACCGTCGCGGCCGGCACCAGAGTGGGCACGCCCAGGACGGAGACCGAGACGTCGGTGGAGTTCGCGACTCTGGCCGAGTTGGTCATCGCGCCGCGATCGGTGCACCACGTGCGGACCGACGTGGCACAGACACCGGGTGACCAGGAAACCCGGGCGACGGCCGACCGTAGCGACCAACTGGCCATGCACACCGCGTTCGCCGCGTTCGGCACCCCGCCGACCGTGGGCGACGCCCTGCTGGTCGGGTTGGACGACCCGGCGCCGCAGTGTGCCGTGCGGATCGAGTTCGACGGCCGCGTCGAGGGCATCGGCGTGAATCCGCGCAGGCCACCGCTGGTGTGGGAGGCGTGGACCGGCACGGACTGGACCGAGTGTGGTGTCGGGTTGGACGAGACCGGTGGCCTGAACCGCTCCGGCGCCGTCATCGTGCACGTGCCGGCCGGGCACGACGCCAGCGTCGTCGGCACCGATCGGGCAGGCTGGCTGCGGGCCAGGGTGGTCGAGCCGGAGGACGGGCAGCGGGCCTACACCGAGCCGCCGATGGTGCACGGCCTCACTGCCTGCACGGTCGGCGGCACCACGGACGCGCTGCACGGCGAGATCGTGCAGGCCGAGGTGCTCGGCGAGTCCGAAGGCGTGCCCGGCCAGGCGTTCACGGTGTCCAGGGCGCCGATCCTCGGTGGCGCCGGCACGCCCGTCGTGGAGACCGGCTCGCCGGACGGCTGGCAGGAGTGGACCCAGGTGGACCACTTCGCGGCCAGCGCGCCGCACGACAGGCACTTCGTGCTGGACTCGTTCAACGGCATCGTGTCGTTCGGCCCCGCGGTGCGGGAACAGGACGGTCGGCTGCGGCAGTACGGCGATGTGCCGCCGCTGGGCGAGCCGGTGCGGATCAGGCGTTACGTCACCGGCGGCGGGCCGGACGGCAACGTGGCACCGGGCACCATCCGGACGCTGAAGTCGTCCATCCCGTTCGTGGCCGGCGTGGCGAACTTGAAGCCGGCGCAGGGTGGCGTGGCCGGCGAGACCCTGGACCAGGCGAAGGTGCGTGGCCCACTGCTGCTGCGTGCGCGCAGCAGGGCCGTCACCACCGAGGACTACGAGGCGCTGGCCCGGCAGGCGGCGCCGGACGTGGCCAGGGTGCGGTGCATTCCCGCTGGTGTCGGCGGTGTGGCCGCCGGTTCGGTGCGGGTTCTCGTCGTACCGGCCGCGGCCAGCGAACGCGGCCGCGTCGCGTTCGAGAATCTGTTGCCACCGGCGGAAACCCTCGCGGTCATCGCGGCCAAACTGGAGGAGACCAGGGTGATCGGCACCCGGGTCATGGTCGAGCCACCGCTGTACCGGGGTGTCACGGTGGTCGGCCGACTGGTGGCCCGGCCGCGCGTGGGCCTGGACCGGGTCCGCGAGGACGCCATGACCGAGCTGTACCGCTACCTGAGCCCGCTGCCCGGCGGCGGTCCCGACGGGCACGGTTGGCCGTTCGGCAGACCGGTGCAGGCTGGCGAGTTGTTCGGTCTGCTGCAACAGGTGCACGGCGTGGACCTGGTGGAGGACATCCGGCTGTTCACCGCCGACCCGGTCACCGGGACGCGGGGTGGCGAGACGCAGCGGGTCGACCTGGAGGCCAACAGCCTGGTGTTCTCGTTCGACCACCAGTTGCGGGTGGAGGAGCACTGATGCGCGGGGTCGTCGAGCAGCTGGGCATGCCCTATCCGCTGCACACACTGATGCCGTCGGTGTTCCAGGAGGACGAGTTCACCGTGCGGTGGCTGGCCGGCCTCGACGACGTCCTGGCCCCCGTTGTGTCCACACTGGACTGTCTGGCGGCTTATGTCGATCCGGCCACCGCGCCGGAGGACTTCCTCGACTGGCTGGCCGACTGGTTCGGCATGCCGCTGGACGAGAACCTCCCGCCCGAGCAGCGCAGGGCGGCGATCTCGGGTGCGGTTCCGTTGCACCGCACCAGGGGCACCCCGGACGGGTTGCGCGCCAGGCTGGCGCTGGCCACCGGATGCGATGTCGACGTCACCGACAGTGGAGCGGTGGCCTGGTCGCGGACGCCGGACACACCGCTGCCCGGCGACGACGAGCCGTGGCTGCGTGTCGTGGTCACGACGCGGGGTGAGCAGTCGGTCGGCCTGCGCGCGCTGGACGAGTTGATCGCGGCGGACAAACCGGCGCACGTGCCCCATCAGTTGGAGGTGTCCTGATGATCATCGTCTGCCGCAAGTGCGGAACGCACACCGGCGGCGGGGAGGCGTTCTGCGGCAACTGCGGCGGCTTCCTGGAGTGGACGGGCGACAAGATCACGCCGAAGGTGTCCGAGGAGTTCGTGGCGCAGGCAGAAGAGGAAGCCGCGGCACCGAAACAGAGCCTCTTGCAGCGCGCGGTGACCGCCAGCCAGAACCTGGTGGGCGGCCCGGTCCGCAAGTGTCTGCTGCAGACGGCACCGGCCGCGGGCGGCCCGCCCGGACCACCCGGAGCGCGGCCACCCCGCCCGCCCGGGCCACCGGGACCACCGAGGCCACCCGGTAGGCCACCTCCTCCGCCGCCGCCAGGTGGCGGACCGCCGCCACCCCCGCCGCCGCCAGGTGGTGGCCCACCGCCCCCGCCGCCACCTCCTGGTGCGCCACCGCCCCCGCCGCCGATGGCTGCCGCACCGCCACCGCCCCCGCCGCCGATGGCTGCCGCACCGCCACCGCCACCACTGCCGGTGGCGGCGCCTCCGCCACCTCCACCCGGGGGCGACCAGGTGGCCGCACTCGTGGCACCGGTCCGGCGGCCGGACCAGGTCGACGCGGTCGAGGACGCCGAACCGGTTGAGCGCGCGCCGCGGGCCCCCCGGCCGAAGGCGGCCGCGGTGACCATGACGCCCTCCACCCGCAAGCTCAACCCCGGTGACCTGATCTGCGGTGCCTGCGGTGAGGGCAACCTGCCGACCAGGAAGTTCTGCGGGCGCTGCGGCGAGTCGCTGGCGTCGGCCGAGGTCGTGCGGATTCCGTGGTGGCGCAAGCTGTTCCGGCGTCGTGGCCCCAAGGTGGTCGCGGTGGCCAAGCACGGCCGCAAGCGGTCCACCTTCGGCATCGGGGACGCGGCACGCCGGGTCTACCGGACCGGCCGGATCGTGGTCGGGATCATCGTGCTGCTCGCCGGCATCCTCTACGCCTCCTATCCGCCGTTCCGCACCGAGATCAACAACAAGGTGACCGGCGTCAAGCAGGACGTGGCCCAGAAGGTGCAGCAGACGTTCGTGCCGGTGCACGCGGTCCGGGTCACGGCCAGCACACAGGACAAGGGCCATCCGGGCACCGCGGCGGTGGACGAGGTGCTCAGCACCTACTGGCAGGCGCCGGCCGGCACCGCGCAGTTCCCGTCGCTGACGCTGACCTTCCAGCATCCGGAGACCCTGGAGCGGGTGATCATCCACTCCGGCGTCAGCACCGACTACACCGGCCACGGCAGGCCGTCGCAGGTGGTGTTGATCTACTCCAACCAGGAGACCGACTCGCTCGACCTCGCCGACACCGTCAAACCGCAGACACTCAACGTGAATCACGCGCTGCGTGTGACGAGCGTGCGGATCGAGGTGGCGTCCACCTACTCCGGTGGCAAACCGCTGGATGTGGCGATCAGCGAGATCGAGCTGTTCGCGTTGCGCTGATCGGTCGCCGACACACGCTGGGCCGGGGTGCTGCCCTCCGTGTGGTCGGCGATCAGCGTGCCAAGGTCCTTGCGGGACGTGATGCCCAGTTTGGTGAAGATGTTGCCGAGGTGGAACTCGACGGTCTTCACGCTGATGTAGATCTCCTTCGCCACCTGCTGGTTGGTCAGCCCGGCCGCCACCAGGTGCGCGACCTGGTGCTCCTTGGCGGACAGCACGGTGAGCGCCCCGCCCGGATGGGCCGCCGACACACGCAGACCCGAGTCGGCGAGGTCCGCGGTGCAGCGCTCCACGAACGGCTGCGCGCCCAACTGGGAGTAGGTGTCGAACGCCTGCCGCAGCTGGCTGATCGCGGCCCGCCTGCTGCCCCGCCCGAGCAGCAGCTGACCGTAGGCGTGGGTGAGCCGGGCCCGGTGCAGCGGGATGTCGTCCGCACCGGGCTGCGCCGCGAGCGCGTCCTCGAACAACACCCGCGCGTCGTCGTGCTCACCCTGCCGGCCGGCCAGCCAGCCACACAGCCATGCGGTCGCGGTGCGCAGTGCCGGTGTCCGCACGGCCAGGTCGGCCAGCCGGTGCAGCGCGTCCTCGGCCTCGATCAGCTGTCCGGCGCCGATCAGCGCCTCCACGTGTAGCGGACGCCACCACAACTGGCAGAACTTGGCGTGGCCGTTGGCGGCCGGCAGGTCCAGTACCGGGCGCAGCGCGACCAGCATCGCCGGATAGTCGCCGTGCGCCTGCGCGATCGTGGCCGACGCCAGTGCCGCGTAACCGGGTTCGACGGCAGCACCGACCGGCTGCCAGCGCCGCGCCGCCCTGGTCAGGTCGGCGGCCTTCGCCAGCTGCCCGGCCGGCGCGTAGAGGCAGGCCGCCGTCGCGTAGGCGAAGGAGCGGGTGGTCGGTGTGCCGCGCTGGTCGGCTTCGGCGACGGCCAGGTCGGCGGTCCTGGTGGCCTGCGTCCAGTCACCGAGCAGGTGCTGGGCGAACGCCAGGTCGGCGTGCAGGGCCGGGGCGAGCTTGGTGATGTCGGCGTCCGAGTCGGCCAGCGTGGTCAGGGTCCGCACGGCGTCGGTCAGCCGACCGGCCCTGGCCTGCCAGCGGCCGCGCATGGCGGTCGGCAGCGTGCCTGCTTCCCCGGTCGATGGCACCAGCCGTTGCAGTGTGCGCAACGCGGCCGCCGGACCGTCGCCGAGCCTGCCGTCCGCGTCGGCGGCATGGCAGGCGGCCCGCTGCCTGGTCGGCACGTCGAGGTCCGGCTCGGCCATGAGCCACTCGGCGAGCACGCTCTCCAACTGGCCGTGGTCGTGCTTGGCGCAGCTCAAAGCGAGGCTGAGCCAACCCCGGACCAGCAGGTCACGGTGGTCGGATGCCAATCCTCGGGCTTCGGCGAGCAGCGCTTCGGCGTTGCCCGGCCTGCCGCGCCGGTGGGCGAGCGCACCGAGCGCGAGGCCACGCAGCGGCGACGGCTCGCACTCGGCGACCTGCGGCGCGAGGTCGGCCAGCCGGTCCCACCGCCAGTCGCAGGCCAGCGCCGCCGCCGCGACCAGCAGCCGGCGGTCGTGCCGGGCCTTGTCCTGCGTCAGGTCGGCGGCGCATAACAGGTATGTGGTCGCGCGGTCCGAATCGCCGGCCATCGAGGGGTCGGCGCCCGCCTGTTCCAGTTCGTCGGCCAGTTCGTCGTCCGGCCCGGTGCCGGCGGCCACCCGGTGGGCCAGCGCGGCCACCCGGTCCACCCTCGGCGCCACCCGTGCGTGCAACTGCCTGCGCAGTTCCGGGTCGAGTGCCCGGTAGACGGCGTCCCGGCGCAGCTGACCGTCGATCTCCACCGGGGTGCCGGGCACGTGCGGCCACCACCGGACGTAGCCGTGTGCCAGCAGCGGTGTCAGCCGGGCCGGTGCCTGCGCCACGTCGGCCACGTCCGCGACGACGGCCAGCGGCTGGATCCGGTTCAGCACGGCCATCGCCGCGAGCAGTCGCCCACTGGCACCGTCGACGCCAGCCAGGAACCGTGCCGTCCGGCCGGCCAGCGATTCGGGCACCGGGAACATGCCGAGCGCCACGGTCGGTCCGTCGGTCCGCAGCCCGCGCAGGATGTCCAGCACGTGGGTCGGATTGCCGTCCACGTAGTCCCGCAGCCGGACGGCGACGGCCATCGTGATCGGCGCATCGGTGTGCTGGGCCAGGTCGTGGATGTCCTCGGCGGTCAGGCCGCCCAGTCGCAGCACCGACGACCACTGCCGGTCCGCGACCAGGCGGCGCAGCCGGTCCCCGACATCGGCGGTGGCCCGGTCGTCGCCGCGCACCGCGAACACGAACAGCACCCTGGCCGCGTGCAGCCTGCGCAGCACGTAGCCGATCGCGGCGAGCGACGGCTGGTCCACCCACTGGGCGTCGTCCACGATGACGATCAGCGGGCGGACCGCCTGCACCGCCTCGACGGCACGCAGCAGATGAAGGCCGACATCGGTGGCGGCGACGGTGCCGGGCACCCGTTCGGACCAGGGGTGTTGCTGTTGCACGGATCGGTTGACATGCCGGTAGAGCTGTGCGACCAGGCCGTAACCGAGGTCGGCCTCCTGGTCGTCGCAGCACGTCCACCACACCGTCGCGTCCCGTTCGCCCGCGATGAACTGTCGCAACAGTGCCGTGCGGCCGACGCCGGCGGCACCCTCGACCAGTACGGTCGACTGCTGACCCGCGACGGCCGTCCTTGCCCGCTGGTCAAGGAAACCCAGTTCCGCCGACCGTCCGACAATCAAGGACGCGTCTCGGGGAGCTAGGAGAAACACGGCATCGTTTCCACCAGAACAAACGTACGCGGCAATCCTGAAACGGTGTTGATCCGTTCGGGTTGCCAATAGGCCCTAAATGAGTCCTTCTCTGATCACATACGCAACTGCGTGTGTTCGGTTCCGCAGCTGATAGCGGATCGTGACCGCGTGCAGGATGTTGGAGACGGTCCGCTTGGAGTAGGCCAGCTTCCGCGCGATGTCGTCCGTGTCGAAGCCGTCCGCGGCCAGCCTGAGCACGTCGGCCTCGCGCTCGGACAGGCCGTTGAACGACAGCCCCCTCGGCGCCAGCACGTGGTGCTGGAGGCGGGAGATCTGCTTGAGCAGGCGGGACAGCACCGCTGATGGCAGAGCCGCTTCCCCCGCGGCCGCCTTGACAACGGTGTGCGCCAACCAGGACGCGGTTGCCTCCCAACGCCACACGATGGCGCACACCCCGGCCTCGACCACGTCCAGCAGGTCCTGGTCGCTCAGTTCGTTGATCACCAGCACGATGCGTTCACAGCCGTGGCCGCGCAGCCCGTGCAGTGCGGATATCCCGGCCTGGTCGACGACATCGAGCGCCACAATGGCGACCGCCGCCTGTTCGTCGGCGATGTCCGGTAGTAGTCGGATCTCAGGTTGGCATCGCAGCGCGGCGGCCAGGCCGGCCTGCGAAATCGGATCGCGAGCGTGGAGTTGAACAGCGACTGGAGCGGTCACGGAAATGCCACCCCCGGAACACGGGCGCGACTGAGTCGTCTTCGCATGATTGATCTCCCCTCGATCTGCGACGGCGGGCACGCGCGTCGAGACGCTGCGGCCTCCCCACGGGCCTTCGACGCGTTCCCTGCCTTACGGACAGCGTTCCTCATCCTGGGCCGAATCGCCCTAGGGGCGGTCCCCAGGTCATCCCTAGTGCGGTTACCCGGTCGGGTGACCCGGGTGATGCGGAATCACGCAGCCGCAGGTGCGCCAAAACGCCGGTGGACGTGCGCCGCGCGGTTCGCGGCCTGCGCTACCCGAGCGGTCCGGATGCGTCGATCCTGCTTGCGTGGGAGTTGTCGCGACGATCGAGAACGTCACCTTGGTGGTTGACCCGGGTGACCAGGTGTCCAGTGACGTACGCGTCCGCAACACCGGCATGGTGGTCGACCGGGTGGTGCTGGAGGTACTCGGGGACGCGGCTGGCTGGGCGGAGATCGAGCCACCACAACTGAACCTGTTGCCCGGCACTGATGCCACCGCGCGGGTGACGTTCAAGCCACCCCGCTCGTCGGAGGTGCTGGCCGGTGACGTCGACTACGCGGTCCGGGCCAGATCCCAGGAGGATCCGGACGGCTCGGTCGTCGAGGAGGGCTCGGTCACGGTAACCGAGTTCAGCGAGCTGACCGCCGAACTGGAGCCCAGGACCGCCAGGGGCAGCCGGACCGCGAAGTTCCGGCTGGTCGTGTCCAACCTCGGCAATCACCCGGTGACCACCGAGGTGTCCGCGCTGGATCCCGATCTGCTGCTCAACTTCCGGATCAACCCGCCGACGATCGTCAGCCAACCGGGCACGTCCACATTCGTCAAGATCCGGTCCGCGCCGCGCAAGCGGTTCGTTCGTGGGCCGGACGTGTCACTGCCGTTCCAGGCGTTCGTGCTGCCGGAGACCGAGGCCCCGGTCACCGCGGACGGCGCGATGCTGCAACAGCAGATCATGCCGAAGTGGCTGCTGCCCGCGATCGCAGCGGTGATCGCGGCCGCGGCCGTGTTGGTGGCGCTGTGGTTCCTGGTGCTGAAACCGACCGTCCAGTCGACGGCCGTGCAGGCGGTCGCGCAGCAGACCCAGCAACTGGCATCCAGCGCGAGTGAGGCGAACAAGGCGGCCACCAAGGCGAATCAGGCGGCAGCGGGCGCGAACTCGGCGGCCGGCAACCCGGCGGGCGGCAGCGGTTCCGGCGCGGGTGCCGGTGCGGATGGTGCCGGATCGAAGGCCGGTTCCGGTTCCGCGGCCGGTGGCTCCGCTGCCGGTGGCGCGGGCGGTGCCGGTGCTGGCGGCGCGGCCGGTGGTGCCGCGGCCGGCACACCGGTGTCCGACCAGCTGGCGGCCAACGCCGCACCGACGACGACCGCCATGTTCGCCACCTACCCCTACGCGCTGCCGGCCGGCCAGCAAACGTTGAACGTGAGCGACCTGGTGTTGCAGAATCCGATGGGGGACACCGGTATTCTGCAGATCCGGTCCGGCGGCAAGGCACTGCTGGAATTCGGCTTGGCCGACTTCCGCAGCCTCGATCTGCATTTCGTGCAGCCCCTCGTGTTCACCACGAAAGCACCACTGGTGCTCGCCGTGGAATGCCTCAACACCAATGCGACCAACTGCACGGCGGCGGTGTCGTTCTCCGGCAGCACCCAGAAATGAGCTGACGATGGGACAACCGGCGGCCAAACAGGGCGACATGGTCACCGCCACCGACACCCACATCGTGCTGGTGCCGTCGCCGGGTGGTCCGGTGCCGACGCCGATGCCGTTCCCGTTCGCCGGCAAGATCACCAACGGGTGCAGCACCACGGTGTTCATCGAGGGCATGCCGGCCGCCGTCGTCGGCAGCGAGGCGGTGAACCTGCCGCCGCACATCCCCCAGTCGGGCAGCTTCGCCAATCAGCCCGACAACAAGGGCATGATCGTCGCCGGCAGCCCGACCGTCTCGTTCGACGGCAAACCGGCGGCGCGCAACAACGACAAGGTGATGACGTGCAACGACCCGGCGCCGCTGCCGATCGGCATGATCGAGGCGTTCGGCACGGTCGAGATCGGTTGAGAGAAGAGTCGACACGCAGCCGCTCGAACAAGAACTCTCGGGTGCCAGCAAGAAGCTCAGGCTCGAAGGCAAGCGGAACGAGTCGAACTGGGAGGGCGACGAAACCGTCCGGAAGATCAGTTCCCATGCGGGGTGGGCTGGTGAGGCTGAACGGCCGGATCATGGCCGGCAAGCTCTGGAGGTAGTACCGGTCACGACGCGATCCTGGCCCTGGCCCGCGCGATCTTCACCGCCGCTGTCAGCGTCTGGATGTCGAACGCGCCGTAGTGGCGTTGGCCGTTGATGAAGAACGTCGGAGTGCCCGACACCCCGCTCAGATCGGCCGACTCGACGTCCTGGGCGATCCTGGCCGCGTTGGCGTGCCGCTTCACGTCGTCGTGGAACCGGTCGGGGTCCAGGCCCAGTTCCTCGGCGTAGGCGAGCAGGTCGTTGACCTTCAGGTGTTCCTGCCTGGCCAACAGCAGGTCGTGCATGGCCCAGAACTGGCCCTGCGCCGCTGCCGCCTCCGCGGCTTCGGCCGCGAGCTGGGCGTGCGGGTGCACATCGGTCAGCGGCAGGTGCCGCCAGACGTAGCGCAGGTCGGTGTCGGTGAGCAGGTCGCGCACCACGGGCTCGGCGCGACCGCAGTACGGGCACTCGAAGTCGCCGTACTCGACCACGGTGACCGACGCATGGGCCGGGCCGCGGATGTGGTCGCGCTCCTCGTCGACCTCGTCGGACAGGTCGACGAGTTGCTCCGCGACGCCGAGCAGGGCCAGTGCCTTGCGGGCAGGCGACATCGTCCCGGTGATCCGGTACACCGCCCAGGTGAGCAGCGAGGCCACCACGGCCGCCGAGAGGACGCCGAGCTTCGCCTCGGCCAGTTGCTGGCCGCGGAAGGCCAGGGTGGCGATGAGCAGTGACACGGTGAAGCCGATCCCGGCAATCGTGCCGCTGCCGATCACGGCGGCCCAGCCCACCGGTGGCCGCAGCCTGCCGTTGGACAGCCGGTCCAGCAGCCACGCCATGCCGACCACCGCGACCGGCTTGCCGACGACGTAGCCGACCATGATGCCCAGCGTGATCGGCGTCGTGTAGGCGTGTGCCAGGAAGCCGCCGTTGATCACGATGCCGGCGTTGGCCAGGCCGAACAACGGCACGATGACGTAGCTGGTCCACGGGTGGTACAGGTTCTGCAACCGCGCGTTGGGGGACAGCGTCGCCGTGAGACCGGCCGTGGCCGAGCGGGCCAGTTCGGGCGTCGGCTGCTCGCGGAACAGCCGGAACAGGCCGGTGGCCCGTTCCAGGTCACCCCGGGCCGGCGTGTAGGCGGACGTGGCCAGGCCGAGCGCGAGCCCGGCGACGACCGGGTCGACACCGCTGGCCAGCAACGCCAGCCACGTGACGACGCCGAGAACCACGTAGACCAGGCCCTGCCGCATCCGGACCGCCTGCGCACCCAGTGACACGAGGAACGCGGCGATCCCGATGCCCAGCGGCACCACCTTGATCTGCTGGCTGTACGCGACCGCGATCACCACCAGCGCCACCACATCGTCCACGACGAACACCGTCAGCAGGAAGATCCGCACCCGGTCGGGCACGTGGCGGCCCAGCACGGTGAGCACCCCGAGGGCCAGCGCGGTGTCGGTGGACATCGCGACACCCCAGCCGTGCACGCCAGGGCCACCGACGTTGAACGCCAGGTAGATCAGTGCCGGCAACACCAGGCCGACCAGGCCTGCCGCGAACGGCACGATGAACCGGCTGCGGTCGCGCAGGTCGCCCAGATCGAACTCGCGGCGGGCTTCCAGGCCGACGACCAGGAAGAACAAGGTCATCAGGCCACTGTTGATCCACGTCCGCAGGTCCCTGGTGACACCGAAATCACCGAGCCGAATGGACAGTCCGGTGTGCCAGACCGCCTCATACGACACGCTGTCCACGTTGGCCCAGACCAGTGCCACCACGATGGCGCCGACCAGCACGCCAGCACTGCCCGACTCGGTCCGCAGGAACGCGCGCAGCGGAGCGGCGACGGTGTGCGTCCACAGCGTGCGCCCGCGCAAGGTCGCGTCGGCCGGTGAGATTTCAGCCACGCGACGACGCTACGACCACCCGCACCGCGTTGCCCAACGGCGTCCGACCCCTGGGCGCGGGCCGGCATCGGTGCAGGTCAGGACGATCTGCCCGACGAGGGGCTTCGCTCGGCGAGTCCGAAATGTTATCGTCGCGGTTACGGGCTGGCTCTGCGGTGGGACGGCGCCAGGTACGTTTCGAGGGTCCACCTGTCGCGCCGCACCGTCGAAAACACAGGGAGCCGACGTGAGCATCGACTCTGCACGGTATGCGATCCCCCGGCCCGCCGAAGGGGATTGGCCGGGGCTTGCCACCCCGGTCCATTCGCCGTTGAAAGCCACGGCCGCCAGACTTCTGTTCAACGCCGTCGTGCGTGGCCTGCCGATCAAGGTCGTGCTGCCGGACGGCAGGCGCCTGGGCGGCGGTGGCCAGAACGCACCGGAGATGCGCATCCGGCGGCCCGCCGACTTCTTCAACCGGCTCGGTGTCGACGGCACCATCGGCCTCGGCGAGGCGTACATGGTCGGTGACTGGACCACCGACTCGCTGGTCGAGGTGCTCACGCCGTTCGCGGCCAGGATGACCGGCCTGGTTCCGCAACCGCTGCGGGACATCCGCCGCTGGGCCGGGCACCGCAAGCCGGCCGCGGAGCACAACACGATCGACGGTGCGCGGGAGAACATCCACCGGCACTACGACCTGTCCAACGACCTGTTCGGCATGTTCCTCGACGACACGATGACGTACTCGTGTGCGTGGTTCGCGCCGGGCACCGACGAGCTCAGCGCGGCACAGGTCCGCAAGGTCGACGCGATCCTCGACTACGCGGGTGTGCGGGCCGGCAGCAAGGTGTTGGAGATCGGCAGCGGCTGGGGCACGCTGGCCATCCGGGCCGCGCAGCGCGGTGCCGACGTCACGTCGCTGACCATCTCCACCGAGCAGAAGGAACTGGCCGACCAGCGGATCGCCGAGGCAGGCGTGGCCGATCGGGCGCGCGTGGTGATGCGCGACTACCGCGAGGAGACCGGCCGCTACGACGCCGTGGTCAGCGTGGAGATGATCGAGGCGGTCGGCCACCAGTACTGGCCGGACTACTTCGGTGCCGTGGACCGCGTCCTCCAACCGGGTGGTCGGTTCGCGCTACAGGCCATCACCATGCCGCACTCGCAGATGCTGGCCACCCGGTATTCCCAGGGCTGGCCGCACAAGTACATCTTCCCCGGCGGTGAACTGCTGTCCATCCCGGAGATCGAGTACCAGGTCGCCGAGCACACCGACATGCGGATCATCGAGCGGCAGTCGCTCGGCTCGCACTACGCCAGGACGCTGCGGCACTGGCGGCTGCGGTTCCTTGAGCAGTGGCCGAAGGTGAGCGCGCTGGGCTTCGACGAGACGTTCCACCGGATGTGGGAGTTCTACCTGGCGTACTTCGAGTCCGGCTTCCGCGCCGACTACCTGGACGTCTGGCAGCTCCGGATGGACAAGCGTCAGCTCGGGTAATGTGGTGAGTAGCGAACTTACGAAGGAGGTGGGAGTCATCGTCGTCGAATCGGGCCGGGTGCTCTCACCTCGTGGCCGCGCGGCTTAGAGTTCGCGCGGCCGTAGGGCGCCCATCTGTCGTGGAAAGGCGCGCTCTCATTTCCGTTCCCACATCTGACATTGTCAGCAGGCTGCGCGCGGCGGGCTGTGTGTTCGCCGAGGACGAAGCCGAACTACTCGTCCAGGCGGCTCGTACGCCTGCCGAACTGACCGCGCTGGTGGACCGGCGCGTTGCCGGTCTGCCGTTGGAACACGTCCTGGGTTGGGTCGAGTTCTGCGGCCTGCGGATCGCCGTGGATCCAGGGGTCTTCGTGCCGCGCCGCCGCACCGAGTTGTTGGTGCGGCAGGCGGCCTCCCTCGCTCCGCCGAGCCCGGTCGTGCTGGACCTGTGCTGCGGCTCGGGCGCGTTGGGTGTCGTGCTGGCCACGCTGCTGGACGACGTCGAACTGCACGCCGCCGACCTGGATCCGGCCGCTGTGCGGTGTGCCCGGCGCAACGTGGCCACCGTCGGCGGCCACGTGTACGAGGGTGACCTCTGCCAGCCGCTGCCGGCGGCCCTGCGTGGCCGGGTCGACATCCTGGTCGCCAACACGCCTTATGTGCCGACCGAGTCGATCGAGCTGCTGCCACCGGAGGCACGGTTGCACGAGCCACGGGTCGCGCTGGACGGCGGTGCGGACGGGCTCGACGTGGTCCGCCGGGTCGCCGCCGAGGCCGGGGAGTGGCTGGCGCCGGGCGGCAGCCTGTTCGTGGAGGCTGGCGAACGGCAGCTGCGGACGGCGGTGGAAGCCTTTGCCGGCAACGGTTTGCTGCCCGCCGTGGCCAGGTCCGACGAGCTGGGTGCCACCGTGGTGATCGGCACTTTTGCCTAGCTCCGTCGGGGAACCCGCCGCGGTGCAGCACCATCGGGAAGTCCGGCAGCACAGTGGGTGCCGCCGCTCGCCAACCGTCCGGGTACGGCGTCAGCCCGCCGAACAGGTCCAGTGGTTCGAGTGCCGAGCGCAGGTCGGTGGTCCCGTAGCGGTTGGCCCAGCGCTCCTCGATGGCATTGAGCCGTTCGGGCACCGCCCGCTGGGCTGCGAGTCCCTTGCCGGTCAACCGGACCTGCCTGCCCCGGCCGGGTGCCGGCACTGGTTCGACCGCGCGGAGGCCGTGCGTGTCCAGGAAGCCGGCCGTCATGTCGACGGCCGCCCTGGACACGCCGGCCAGGCCGGGCAGGTCCCGAATCCGCACGCCGTCGGTGTCCAGCACACGCAGCACGTTCGCGCCGATCGCCAGCGACAGCGGCGACTCCCGCTCGTACTCCAGCGCCAGCGCGAGCAGTACCCGGGCGAGCAGACTGCTCAGCGGCAGGTCGGCGTCGTCGCTGGTCTGGACCGGTTCGACCCGGCTGAACAGGCCGTGGTGCAGGATCGGCAGGCAGTCGGGCAGACCCATGTCGAACTGGCCTGCCACCGTCTTGAGGGCTTTACGCAGCTCTGTGACCCTGCCGCTCTGTGACCCTGCCCGCGCCGAACCGCTCCCGCCAACGCGTGTCGATGGTGTCGAACAGCGGCGCCCATATCTGTCGGGCGTGCTCACCCGCCCTGGTCGGCCGGAGCACCGCCTGGCGGCCGGGCCGTTTCGGATCACGGTCGCCAGGACCGGGCTGGACGGCCAGGTAGCCCCAGCGCAGCATGCCGGGCAGGTTCGACGGGGTGCGGGTCAGCCGCTCCAACTCCTCGGCCGTCACGCCTTGTGCGTCCACGAACCGCATGCAGTTACACCACATGGCCATGGACACCAGCCACGGCGAGTTCGCTCGCTCACCGGTCGAGCCGTGGTCCGTGGTCCGGTGTGGCATCCGGTGCTCGAACTCGTTGTCGAACTCGATCGTGTAGGCGGCGAGCGCGTGTGACAGCAGCGTGGCCAGCGGTGTGAGCACCGGTTGACTCCTCGTGTCCAGTTGGGACGTCCAACGTTCCCAGGTCAACACTGGGTGAACGTTGGGCGAAGCGCGGCTGTCGGATGGTCCGGGCATATCGACCAGCGGCACGGCGGTCGTGACACTAACAGCGTGAATGACGCACTGCTTGCCCTCGTGGCCGTGACGGCACTGGCGTTCGACTTCACCAACGGCTTCCACGACACCGGCAACGCGATGGCGACCTCGATCGCCACCGGTGCGCTCGGCCCGAGGACGGCGGTGGCGCTGTCCGGGGTGCTGAACCTCGTCGGCGCGTTCCTGTCCCTCAGCGTCGCGGCGACCATCGCCAGCGGCCTCGTGGACACCAACCTGGTGACCCTGACCGTGGTGTTCGCCGGTCTGGCAGGCGGCATCATCTGGAACCTGCTCACGTGGCTGCTCAGCATCCCGTCGAGCTCGTCGCACGCGCTGATCGGCGGTGTGATCGGGTCGACGCTCGCGGCGGCCGGCGGGCACGCGATCAAGTGGCAGGGCCTGGTGTCCAAGGTCGTGCTGCCCGCGGTGCTGTCGCCGGTCATCGCCATCCTGGTCGCGGCGACCGGCACCTACCTCATCTACCGGATCAGCCGCAACATCTCGGCAGGCGCCCGTGGCCACGGCTTCCGCATCGGCCAGATCGGCTCTGCGTCGCTGGTGTCACTCGCGCACGGCACCAACGACGCGCAGAAGACGATGGGCATCATCACGCTGGCACTGATCGCCAACGGCACCCTGCACGCCGGCGCGTCGGCCCCGTTCTGGGTGATCGTGTCCTGCGCCATCGCGATCAGCCTCGGCACGTACCTCGGTGGCTGGCGGGTGATCCGGACCCTGGGCAAGGGCCTGGTGGAGATCGAGTCGCCCCAGGGCATGGCCGCCGAGTTCTCGTCGGCCGCGGTGATCCTGCTGTCCTCGCACTTCGGTTACTCGCTGTCCACGACGCACGTGGCGACCGGCTCGATCCTCGGTACCGGGATCGGCAAGAAGGGTGCGGAGGTGCGCTGGAACGTGGCTGGCCGGATGGCCACCGCGTGGCTGTTCACCCTGCCGGCGGCGGCCGTCACGGGTGCGGCCGGCTACGGCCTGGCCAACGTCATCGGCGGGACGCCCGGCGTGATCGTGGTGTTCGTGATCCTCGCCGCCGTCGCCGGCTACATCTGGCTGCGGTCGCGCAAGGCGCCGGTCAGCCACGACAACGTGAACGCCGAGTGGACCGGTTCGGTCACCCCGGCGCCGGAACCGGCGAGGGTCTGAGGGAGCGGGTCATGGACTGGATCAATCTCACGGCTCTGTGGCAGATCATCGTCTACGGCCTGGTGGCCGGCGCCGGGCTGCCCGCCCTGTTCGCGGTCGGGCTGAAGGCGCTCAGCCTGGGCAGCCGGACCCGGCAGCCGGCAGTCGCCGGTTCAGGTGACTCCGAGCCGATGGTTGGTGGCAACCCGGTGGGCATGGCCCTGGCGTCGGTGTGCTTCCTGATCGTCCTGGCGGCGATCGCCGGCGGCATCTACTTCATCGTCGCCGGTAGCTGAATCAGGTTTATCGAGAGGGTCTGAGCACATGGCACTGCCTCCAGTGTTGGCGTCGATCATCGGCTGGCTGCGCGCCGGCTACCCGGAGGGCGTGCCCCAGCAGGACTACGTCCCGCTGTTTGCCCTGCTGTCCCGCCAGTTGCTGTCCAACGAGGAGGTCGCCGAGATCGCGAAGGAACTGGCCGACGGCGACGACGCGACAACGGCCCAGGCGATCCGCGACGCGATCGAGACGGTCACCCACGAGTGCCCCCTGGACACCGACGTGGCCCGGGTCAGCGCCCGGCTCGCCGCAGGCGGCTGGCCCCTGGCCGCACCAGGCACCGTCAACTGACTTCTCCGCCTCGGAACTGCGCGACACAGTCACCGACACTGCTCAGCAGTTCGGCACGCCGCCGCAGACCGACCGAATCCCGTAGCTCATCGGTCGGCGCGGTGACCAGCGCCGCCAGGTAGCCCTCGTAGTACGCCAACTGACAGGCGACGCTGGCACCGCTCTGGAATCGAGCCAGGTAGGCCGCCAGAAAGTGCCGCACCACCTCACCGAAGCCGGAATCGACCGGCCACGGCGGTACAAGCCAGCAACCGGGATCATCCGGATCGAGAATCCCGGTGGTTGCATTGCTTGTCGTCACGCTGATGTGCCTCTCCGTAGCGGTGCCTGATTGGCAAACGTAGAGAGGCGACCGATCGGCGACCCGGACCAGCAGTCCGGGTTGACCGCGGGTCCGGCTTCAGCCGATGGTCAGACCGGCCCGAGTGGCCAGCCGGGCGGCCTCGGTGGCGATGCCCCGTCGCGCCCGATGGATGACTGTGTTCACGAGTTGATGAGCGGCCGGCCGGTAGCGGATGTCTTCCGGGGCTTCGTGATGGGCGGTGTGCAGCAGAGCCAGCGCGCTGCCGTAGTCACGGCGCTGGATGTAGCCCTTGGCCTGCTCCAGTAGGAAGGCCACCCGCCGTTCGATGGACGGCGACTGGTCGTGGTCGATCCGCTCGGCCAAGCGCAGAGCCTCGCCAGCTTCTCCGGCTTCGATCTCCACACTGACCGCGTACATGGCGACGTTGACCGGCCCGAACGCCGTCCAACAGACATTGCGCTCGCCGGTCTGGTCCGCCAGTGCCGCAACCGATCGGACTCGCTCCCGAGCCGTCCAGACCGCACCCTGGCGGGCGCTGGCCACAGCACCGAGCAGGGTCAGCGCACCGGACAAGGCCATGGCGTCCAGGTCGCCGGAACGGACGAGAGGCGCCAGGTCATCGGCTGCCCGCATCGCCACTGTCTCGCCGCCGTCGGCCTGTTGATCCGCCAGGAGGACGTGGGCCAGGTTCCATCGAGCCGGTGCGGATCCTCGGCACTCTCGGCCGCGCGGACCGCCCGGTCTGCGACCAGCAAGGCCAGGTCGACCCGGCCGCCCGATGGCACGGTTCGATGGCTCGTGCAGCGGGTGTTCGAGCGAGACGCCCAGCACCCGGGCCAGCTCGATGAGGACCGGGAGCGCGGGCCGCTTCTTCCCGCGTTCGATCTGGTACAGGTAGTCGGGCGTGATGCCAGCCAGTCCCGCCACGACGGTCTGGGTCTGATGTGTGGCCGCTCGTGCGGCGCGTATCCGCGCACCGATGGCCTGTGTCAACTCGTCCATGCCGTTCCCCTCGGTGTGGGCATGACCAGCACTGATCGTACGTGCTCGGTCACCAAACGTAGGTACTGGCAGACTCACTGCCATGTCCATGCCGCGCTTGCTCGTGCTGTGGGATGTAGACCACACGTTGATCGAGACGCGGGGTGTCGGCCGGGCGATCTACGAGCGAGCGTTTCGCGCGGCGACCGGCCGGCCGTTGGCCACGCTGGCTGACGTCACTGGTCGCACCGAGCGGGGCATCATGGCCGAAAGCCTGCGGCTGAACGGCATCGAGCCAACCGAGGACGCAATCGGCCGCCTGGCCGCTGCTCTCGTGCAGGGCTACGCGGACGCGGGACGAACTGCGGACGACCGGCCGGGCATTGCCCGGTGCGGCGGAAACGCTCGCCGCACTGGCAGCAACCCCGACCGTCCACCAGACGGTCCTGACCGGCAACCTACGCGATGTGGCGCGGATCAAGCTGGAGGTGTTCGGCCTCGATCACCATCTCGATCTGGAAGCTGGCGCATACGGCGACGACGACCAGGACAGATCGAAACTGGTGGCTATCGCGCGGCAGCGCACGGCCGATCGGACCGGCGTGCTGTTCAGGACTCACGACACGGTGCTGATCGGTGATACTCCCAATGACGTGTCCGCCGGACTGGGCGCCGGGATACGAGTGATCGGAGTGGCCAGCGGAAAAAGTGGTGCCGACGAGTTGCGGAGTGCCGGCGCACACGAGGTCGCGGCGAGCATGGCCGAATGCCGTGAGATTCTGGTTCAGTGGGCGGAGCTGAGGTAGGTAATGTTCGCAGGTTACGACGAATCCTGGCTTGATCCGAGCACGTCGTGGTGGGTCAAGGTAAATCGCGCCAATGTGCACATCGATAATCTTCGGGACAGGTCGACGCTTCCCGGTCGTCCGACCCGTACTCGATAGTGACCGAGACAACAGCGGTGCCGACCCGGCTGGCCTATCGTCTGCGAATCAATCGCCCGATTCCTGTGGAGATCAGCGCCACGGTCGGCGATGTTGTGCACAACCTTCGGGCTGGCCTGGAGTGCCTGGCGTTCGAGCTGGCCCAGCGCAGCCACGTCGAAACCCTGAGCAGTGGACAGCAGAGGGCTTCGACGTTTCCTATCTGTGTGACACCGGAGGAATTCGACAGGTTCATCGCAAGGAAGGATGACCTGTACAATCAGCCCGCTGTGCGGGCGCTACGTTCAGCGCAGCCGTTCGCTATTGCGGAAGACGCTCGCCAACGCGGCGTCGATATGCCAAACCCTTCGAGGGGTGAAGCTGATTTCGATGAGTTGTCGCAACTCAACACGATCTGGAACATTGACAAGCATCGGAGGCTCGCTCTGATGAACTGGTGGCCAGATCTGTACTACTGGCGAAGCGATGGTCCATCAAATAGGCGGATGTTTCCAGGTGATGGAACAATGAAAGATGGATCGATCTTGTTTTACATGGAGGGCATTGACGGGAACTATGACACGGAGGTCATGCACCAGTTCAATCTGGCGCTAGTCGATGATCCGGGTTTTCGTCATGGTCAACGCGACGATGTTGTAAGTGTTGTAGGAAGGTGGTATCGCAAAATAAGCAGCTGGGTACTGCCGAAGATTTTTGGAATGATGTCACAGTAAGCGTACAACCGGCACGAGCGAGCTGTGGAGCGTCCGGTCCCGTGTGCGGCTTGCCACAGACCGGCCCGCGGTGGGGCACCGCTACTCCCAGGTCACCTATGGTCAGACGCGTGGACGAGCGAACTGTTGCCGAACTGATCGTGCGCTGTCTGGAGAACGAGGGCGTGACGCACGTCTTCGGGATTCCGGGTGAGGAGAACATCCGGCTGGTCGACGCGATGTCCGGCTCGTCGATCCAGTACGTGCTGGTTCGGCACGAGCAGGCCGCGTCGTTCATGGCGGAGACGTACGGTCGGTTGACCGGGCGGGCCGGGGTGTGCTCGGCGACGCTGGGGCCCGGTGCGATCAACCTGCTGCTGGGCACCGCCGACGCGACCACGAATTCGACGCCGCTGATCGCGTTGTCCGCGCAGGTGGGCATGCACCGCAGTTACAAGGAGTCGCACCAGGGCGTGGATCTGGTGTCGATGTTCGAGCCGGTCACCAAGTGGTCGGCGCTGGTGGCCACGCCTGGCGCTGTGCCCGAGATGGTGCGCAAGGCGTTCAAGCTGGCGCAGACCGAGCGGCCCGGTGCCGTGTACCTGGCCGTGCCTGAGGACGTCGAACAGGCCGTGGTCGACCGAGCGCCGTTGCGGGTGAACGTGCCCCGGCCGGATGAGCCGTCGCCGGACCAGATCACCAGGGCCGCCGCGATCCTCGCCGACGCACATGACCCGATCGTGCTGGCCGGGCACGGTGCCGCGCGGGCGAACGCCGGGCCTGCCTTGCGCCGGTTCGCCGACGCGCTGGGTATCCCCGTGGCCACGACGTTCCACGGCAAGGGCGTGTTTCCCGACGACCATCCGCTGGCGCTGGGCGCGGTCGGCTTCATGCGCCACGACTACGTGAACTTCGGCTTCGACCGGGCCGACGTGATCATCGCCGTCGGCTACGAGCTGCAGGAGTTCGACCCGGTCCGGATCAACCCGATGGGGGACCGGAAGATCATCCACATCCACCGGTTCCCGGCCGAGGTGGACGCGCACTACGACGTGGCCGTCGGGCTGCACTCCGACATCAGCCGCAGCCTGGACACACTGGTGGCCGCCGTCGCCCGCCGGTTCGGCAAGGAACGCGACGAGCGCATTCCGGCGCTGCTGGCCGATGAACTGGCGTCCGGCCGCGCCGACGACCGCTTTCCGTTGGCACCCGCCAGGATCGTGGCCGACACCAGGGCCGCTCTCGACCGCGACGACATCGTGCTCGTCGACACGGGCGCGCTGAAGATGTGGATGGCCCGGCTGTACCCGACCTACGAGCCGAACACCTGCCTGATCTCCAACGGCCTGTCCACGATGGCGTGGACCGTGCCCGGTGCGATTGGCGCGAAGATCGCCCGGCCGGACGCGAAGGTGCTGGTCGCGACCGGCGACGGCGCCTTCCTGATGAACTCGCAGGAGATCGAGACGGCAATGCGGCTGGGCCTGTCGATCGTGATCCTGATCTGGGTGGACGACGCGTACGGCCTGATCAGCTGGAAGATGGACCTGGAGATCGGGCACAACGTCGACACCACGTTCGGCAACCCCGACTTCGTCCGGTACGCCGAGAGTTTCGGCGCGACCGGTTACCGGATCACGGCGGCCGACGAGCTGCTGCCGACGCTGCGCACCGCGCTGGCCGCCGACACGGTCTCGGTCATCGCGTGCCCGGTGGACTACTCGGCCAACCTCCAGCTGATCGAGTCGCTCGGCGAACTGGACGAGTCGCTGTCCTGACACTCAGCCCTTGTCGGCCAACTCCTTCTGATACTTGGCTGCCATGTGTTCGACGGCCGACATCTGGCTGGCCGAGTGCGAGTCGTGCGTGTCAGCCGCGCGGTCGGCCGCGGCCAGGGTGCTCGCCGCCTGGTTCTGGAACTCGGGGAACACGTGCTGGGCGATGAGCTCGAAGGATCGTTTGGTGGCTGCCGGGTTGGCCCACTCGTGCCCGAGCAGCAACATCGTGCCGAATCCGCCGCTCTGGTCGACCAGCCGCCGCACCTGGGCCTTGGCGTCCTCGGCGGTGCCGATCGCGCCGATACCGGCCTCGTTGACGAAGTCGATCATGCCGCGCACGTCGGCGCTGTCGCCGACCGCCATCTGTGGGAACGCGGCCACCTTCTGGAAGTAGTTGAACCAGTGCGCGATCCCGTACTCGACGTCCCGGTAGGCCTGTTCCCGGGTCTCCGCGATGTGCATCAGGCCGACCAGTCGCCAGCCTGCCCGGTCGGGTGCAGGCTGACCGTAGTTCTCGGCTCGTTCCCGCACCACGTTCCAGTGGTGCGCGAGCGCGTCGAAGCCGTCCGGGGTCAGGGTCGCGCCGATGGACAGCAGCCCGAGACCGTGCCGACCGGCCAACCGTGGTCCGGTCGGTGATGCGACCGCCGCGACCGCGATCTCGAAGCACGGGTCGGTGTACGGGCGGAGTTGGAGTCGGGCGTCCACCAGGTTGTGGGTCTGGGTTCGCTGCGTGACGACCTCACCGCGCAACAGCCGCATGATGATGTCGATGTTGACGTCCAGCAGTTCGCGGGTGTCGGTGGGGGACAGCCCGATCATGGACGAGTCGGTCGGCAGCGAGCCGGGCCCGACGCCGAGCATGGTGCGGCCCCGGGTGAGGTGGTCCAGGAGCACCATCCGGTCGGCCACCCACAGCGGATTGTGGTACGCGATGGACGTGACGCCGGTGCCCAGCTTGATGTGGCGGGTTCGCTCGGCTGCCGCCGCGATGAAGATCTCGGGTGACGCGATGATCTCGCTGCCGGCCGAGTGGTGCTCACCGATCCAGGCCTCGTCGTACCCGAGAGCGTCCAGGTGCTGGACAAGTTCGAGGTCACGGTGGATCGCGAGCGTCGGATTCTGGCCTGGCTGGTGGAACGGGGCGAAGAACGTGCCGAAACGAAGCCGCTGCACGAATTCCTCCTGATCATCATGGATCCGTCGGATACCGCTGGCTTCTCCTTCGTACGCCGTTTCGGACCGGTCGGACAAGATCTCCGTCTCAATTGCCGTGGTCCGACGATCACCTGCTTCAGCGCCGCGTGCTCACCAGGTACACCTGCTGCGTGCCGTAGTGGCAGTCGCTGGCCGCCGTGACACCCGTGCGGAAGCCTCGGTTCCACCGGGTCTCGGCGTAGTCGATCTCGGCGTCCGGGTCGCTGGCGACGTTGAGCACCTCGACGTTGTGGATGCCCTGGGCGCTCGCGTTGTCGTCGGGGCCGTCGACCTTGGTGAACTCGCCGTCGTCCGGGTGCGCGACGTGCCACACGGCGTCCTGCGACCGAGCATCCCAAATGGACTGTTGCAGGTGCCGGAAGGAAGCCGAGCCCGGTCAGCTCGGCCTCGCCGACCGGCAGGTTGCCGGGCGGCGTCTGCTTGGACTCCTGGCGCGGCAGGCTGCCGTCCGACGAGTGGTCGTCGTGCACGTGCGTGTCGCCGACCAGCCACATGCCGCGCGGGACCTCGTGCTCACCACCCGACGGGCCGGGGCGACCTTGGCCCCCGTTGGCCACGGTGCCACCGACACCCGCGGTCGCGACGGCCGCAGTGCCCGCCACTATGAACTGTCACCGGTCGAGGTCCATCAGGGTCCCTTCGGCTGGCGTACTGGCCGCCGTGGTGTGGCGGCCGCTGGGTCGCTGACCAGGGACGATGTGGGCCTGCGTGAATCACGGGCCAACCGGGGATCTCGGTGTCAGGAAAGGTCAGGGTGTGGCACCGAAGACGGGCTCCCGCTTCGCCACGAATGCCTGCACCGCTGCCCGGTGGTCCTCGCTGACACCGCAGTCCATGTGGTTGGGGACCTCGTGGTCCATCGACTCGGCCAGGCTCGCGGAGTCGGCGTGCAGCAGGTTCTCCTTCATGTGGCGCAACGCCAACCGGGGACCATTGGCCAGCCGGACGGCCAGTTCGTGCGCCCGTTCGTCCAGTTCCCCGGCCACCACGATCCGGTTGAGCAGGCCGAGTTCCAGGCAGGTGTCCGGGTCCACCCGCTCGGACAGAAACATCAGCTCACGGGCCCGCGCCGGGCCGATCAACCGGTGCAGCAGCCATGCGGTGCCGAAGTCGCCGGACAGGCCGACCTTGGCGAACGCGGTCACCATGACCGTCTTCGGCGTGCCGATCCGCATGTCGGCGGCCAGCGCGAAGCCGAGCCCGGCACCGGCGGCGGCACCGGGCAGGGCGGCCACCACGGGTTTGCTCAGCGAATAGATCCGGCCGACCGTGTCCGCCTGCACGGCGCGCTGCCGCTCGATCCGCTCCGGCGACGCCGTGCTCGATCCGCCGCCCTCACCACCTCTGGCTGCGAACGCCTTCACGTCACCACCGGCACAGAACGACTTGCCGGCACCGGACAACAGCACCGCGCCGACGTCGTCCGCGGTCTCCATCTCGGTCAGCAGTGCGGCCAGCCCGGTCAGCATCTCGGGCGTGAGCGCGTTGCGGCTCTCCGGCCGGTTCAACATGATGTGCCCGACGCCGTCCCGCACGCTGCCGAGGATGTCCGTCGTACCCGTTTCGATGGTCCGAGGCTGATTCATGCCCGCATAGTGGCACAGGAGCGCGTCATTGGCCCGCGCCCAGACACGTGTAGCCCAACGCCGTCACGCGGACCTGCGGTGACTCGTCAGCGGCGAATTCCTGTTGTGTCGTGGCCAGTGCCGCTGCCGGACCGAGACCCGCGCGGCGCAGCGTGTGGAAGCGCTGCATCAGTGCCTTGCTTGCCTTGTCCGGCACCGGCAGGACGGTTGCGACGAGGCTGCGGGTGCCCAGCGCGGCGGCCATTCCGAGCACCTCGTCAGCCGGCCGGACAGTGCCACGGCGTCGCGGACGGTACGACCGACACCGGCCGCCCGGCACAACCGGGCAGCACCGCCCACGGCATCGCGTGCAGCGCGCCGGTCGGCACGACCACCAGCGGCCGGTCGCCCACGGCGGTCAGTGGTGCGAGCAGCAGCGCGTCCAGCGCCTGGGCCTGACCGGCGACGAGCCCAGCGACGGCCCGGGTCGAGCGCGCGGTGCCGTCCTCGTAGGCGAGGCGGCGCAGCCCGAACCGCAGGCCCGCCAACCGTTCCTCGACCTCATCGACGGGGCACAGTCTGCGCAGCACCGGGGCCCGGCCGGCCAGCGCGACGGCGTGCAGGCAACCGGCGTGGCTGACGTACTCGACCAGCGCGGCGGACCCGAGCGCACGCAGCAGTGCCGGCACACCGGGAAAACCGGTGTCCTCGGCCGCACTGCCCCAAGCGTGCCTGGCCGCGGCGCGGACCGCGTCCTGCAACGCGGCCTGCTTACGCACCAACGCTCTGGTGTCCCGGCCGGCCAGTTCGTCATCACCAAGGGTCAGGGCCACCTGCCGCAACTCGGCCAGGTGCTCGGCGAGTGCGGCGTCCTCCGGTGGCCGGGCCGGCCGGAACTGGAGCGCGCCAGCCCGCCAGCGTTCCGCCCACGCCAGCACGGCACCCGGTCGCTCGGCGGCCAGCGCGGCGGCCAGGCCATGCCTGGCGATCTCACCGGCATGGCTGGACACCTGGGCACGCAACTCCGTCGCGCCGAGACCGGCCCGGAACCGGTCGAACACCCGGCACGACTCGGTGCAGAAGAAGCCGGGTGGCAAGATCAAGCCGGCATCATGCGGCGCTGGTGGTCTACCGGCGGTTCCTGTCCGATGAGGACTGTTTCCGGGTAGCGAGATCGGCTGCGTTCCGGGCCGAGTCCACGGTGGTCACGCGGCGGCCGGTGGGCAGGAGCGGTGCGATCGGGTTCCGTCCGACGATCCGACTGGCGGCGGCGGTGGTCATGGTCGTGGCACTCGTGCTGGTCGGTATCCATGTGTTCAGCCCGGCGCGGCAGGCAGCGGCACCGAAGCGGGTCCGTGCCACGCCGACGGTCACCACTGTGTTCGGTGCGCCGCCGCACACCGATCTCACACTGCCTGGTCGGAAGCTTGACGCGCCCCCCTGCGGGCCGTAGCGTGCCCGCTTGAGTGATGGCGCGCGGAAGCTGGTGGAACTCCAGCACGGTCGCGCCACTGTGAGCCCGCCACCCGCGCGGGTGAGTCAGATACGTCGCCACCACTCAGCCCCACCAACACGGGACGCACGATCCCTCAAGGAGGCCTGAGTGACTACTGTTCCCGCGCCCGGCACAGCGGCGACACCGGTCGTCCTACCGGTGTCCAAAGCGGTGCTGTGGCTGACCGGCACTGTCGTGTTCGCGTTGGCGCTGTACTACTTCATCGGTGTCGACCAGGGAGCGACATCGGTGTTCGGCGCCGACATGCACATCCACGAGTTCGTGCACGACGCACGCCACTTCCTCGGTTTCCCCTGCCACTGAGCCGACCGTCGAAAGGGGACAGTCACAGATGGAGAAGAAACTGATCCTGCGTGGCGTGCTGGTCGGCGCGCTCGCCGGACTGCTGGCGTTCGTCTTCGCTCGGATCTTCGCCGAGCCGCAGATCCAGGCCGCGATCAACTACGAGAGCGGGCGCGACGCCGCGCAGGCGTTGCTGGACAAGGCGGCAGGCGTGCCACCGGAAGCGGCAGGCCCGGACATCTTCAGCCGCACCATCCAGGCCAACGTCGGGATCGGTGTCGGCATGGTGTTCTTCGGTATCGCGATGGGCGCGTTGTTCGCCGTGGCCTACTCGGTGTGCCTCGGCCGGGTCGGCCGGATTCGGCCGCGTAACCTGGCACTATTGGTGGCAGCAGGCGGTTTTCTCGGTTTCTACCTGGTGCCGTTCATCAAGTACCCGGCCGATCCGCCGTCGGTCGGCCACATGGAGAGCATCGCTCCGCGCGGCTTCACCTACCTGGTCATGGTGGCGTGCTCGATCGGCTTCCTGGCCGGTGCGGTGGCGCTGGGCAAGCGGCTGCGGGCCCGGTTCGGCAACTGGAACGCGGCACTGCTGGCCGGTGCCGGGTTCGTCGTCGCGATCGGCATCGTGATGGCGCTGCTGCCCCAGCTGGGTCACCTGGCCGTGAACGTCCAGGAGTACGGGGTGCGGCCGACCGAGACACCGCTGCCGCTGCGCAACGCGGCCGGCACGATCGTGTATCCGGGCTTTCCTGCCGACACGCTGTCCAGTTTCCGGCTCTACTCGGTGGCCGCGCAGCTGATCCTGTGGGCCGCGATCGGACTGGTGTTCGCGCCGCTGGCGGAGCGACTGCTCACGCCAACCTCTCGTGTCCAGCGGGTGCTGGTCACCGGGTGAACCTGGCCGAGCTGGGACCGTTCTTCGCCGTCCACACGCATGCTGCCGGCGCTGTGCCGGCGGCGCCGTGGCGGCGGTTGAGCGAACTGCTTGACATTGCTCCCAGCGGGGATATGTTGCGGCATCGCGTCACCGCGATCCGAGGGTACCTGGCCGCTGGCGGCGGCCAGGTACCCGACGGAATCCCACTGCGCGTGGCGGCGTCCGTGACCCAGCTCGGGCTGACGGCCCGACTGGTCTCCCCGGTGCTCGGCGCCGCGGTGCTCACCGGCCGGCTGGTCGACGTCGATCTGGATTCCGCCTGGTGGCAGCCCGAACTCGGCGGTACGTTCCCGCTCTCGCTGCCACCGCCCGGCGACCCGCCCGTCGACGTGGTGGCCGGACTGGTCGCGGTGCTCAACGGCCCGATCCGCGCGCTGGTCGACGCGACCCGGCGGTTCTCGGTGTCCGACCGGATCCTGTGGGGCAACGTGGCGTCATCGGTCAACGGCGCCGCGACCGCGATCGCGGCCACCCGACCGGACCTGGCCGGACGAGCAGGCGAACTCGTGTCGGCATTACTGGACCGGGAGCCACTGCGGGACACCGGTGTCCGCAACGGCGGCCGGTTCCGCCGCCGCAGTTGCTGCCTGATCTACCGCGCCGCGCGGGGTGGCCATGGCGCGGTGTGCGGCGACTGCGTGCTCAGCTGAGGAAGTCCGCCAGCAGGGTGG
>DASUJK010000347.1:0-19886 GCA_036279295.1 Pseudonocardiaceae bacterium
GGCCCGTACACGGCACGTTCGCCACGGCGGCCGCCGCGCTGGACCGGGTCGCCGACATGGGCTTCGACGTGGTCTCGCTGCCGCCGATCCACCCCATCGGCCACACCAGCCGCAAGGGCAGGGGCAACCGGGTGGTCGCCCTGCCGGGTGACGTGGGTTCACCGTGGGCCGTCGGCTCGGCGGCCGGTGGCCACGACGCCGTGCATCCCGAACTGGGCACGATCGCCGACTTCGACGCGTTCGTCGGCCGGGCCGGGGAGCTCGGCCTGGAGATCGCGCTCGACCTAGCGTTGCAGTGCTCGCCGGACCATCCATGGGTCACTCGGCACCCGGAGTGGTTCCGCACCCGGCCGGACGGCACGATCGCCTGCGTCGAGACTCCGCGGCAGCGCTCCCGGGACATCTACCCGCTGGACTTCGAGAACGACATGGCCGGAATCCGGGCCGAGGCGCTGCGTGTGGTCGAGCACTGGGTCGACCACGGAGTGCGGATCTTCCGGGTCGACAATCCGCACACGAAGCCACCCGCGCTGTGGCACTGGCTGATCTGGGCGGTCAAGGAACGTCACCCGGACGTGTTGTTCCTCGCCGAGGCGCTGACCCGGCCGGCCCGCCTGTTCGGCCTGGCCCGGCTGGGTTTCACGCAGAGCTACACCCACTTCACCTGGCACGAGTCACAGGACGAGCTCATCGCGTTCGCGCGCGGCCTGGTGGCCCGCTGCGACGAGATGCGGCCGAACCTGTTCGTGAACACGTCCGACATCCTGCCCAGGAGCCTGCAACGGGGTGGGCTCGCCGCGTTCGCCCTGCGTGCCGCCCTGGCCGCGACACTGTCCCCGACCTGGGGCGTCTACTCGGGGTTCGAGCTCGGCGAAGCCGATGTCCTGGCGTCGGGCAGCGAGGAGCACGCCGCGTCGGAGCGGTTCCAGTTGCGGCCGAGAGACTTCGACACCGCGTTGACGGCAGGCACGTCGCTGGAGCCGTGGCTGACTCGGCTCAACGACATCCGCCGCGCCAATCCCGCGCTGCTGGACCTGCGCAGCCTGCGGTGCCATCACGTGGCCAACGAGTCGCTGATCGCCTACTCCAAGCGGGATCCGGCGACCGGTGCGATCGTGCTCTGTGTGGTCACTCTTGATCCGGAGGTCCCCCAGGAGGGCATCGTGGAGTGGGACCTGGCCGCGCTCGGGCTGCCGGCGGGGGAGCGGTTCGGCGTCTACGACGAGGTCTCCGGCGAAATCCTGGAATGGGGCGAGTCGGCCTACGTGAAGCTCGACCCCCGGCGCAACATCGCGCACATCGCCGCTGTGGTTCCCGCCTGACATCTGCGGAGGCATGTGATGCCAGTACCGGTCCTGGACATGGTTCCCTCGATCCTGCCCGGCGTCGAACGGGCACTGGTGGACTGGTTGCCGAAGCAACGCTGGTTCGGCGGCAGAGGCAGGCCGATCCAGTGTGTCGAGCTGACCGTGGTCGCCGAGTTCGCCCTCCGGCGGGATCGGCAGGGCCCGTGTGGCCTGCTGGCGGTCGCCGACGTGCACTTCGTCGGCCCGACGGGCAGCGAGCGTTACCAGGTGCCGCTGGGCCTGTGCCGTACGCCGCCGCCGAGCGTCGAGCCGCTGACCGTGACCACAGTGGACGGTGTCGCGGTGAGCGACGCGACCGCGTTGCCGGAACTGAACGCCGAGCTGCTCGGACTGATCGCCCGCAACAAGGTGATCGGGTCGGTCCGGTTCGCGTCCGAGCCGACGGGTGAACTGGCCTTCGCCCACCGTGGCGGGCTGCGCAGCAGGCGCAGTGCGGCCGAACAGTCGAACACGTCGGTGCTGTTCGGCGACCGGTTCATCATGAAGCTGTTCCGGCGGCTGCCATCGGGCGTCAACCCGGACCTTGAGGTGCACCGAGGGCTGAGCCGGTCCGGCAGTCGCCACATCGCACCGCTGCTCGGCGCGATCGAAGGCGACCTGAACGGCCTGCCGGTCACCTACGCCATGCTCCAGTCGTTCGCGTCCGACTCGACCGACGGCTGGGACCTGGCCACCGACGAGGTGCGTGCGGTGGTCGCCGGTGGGGCCCCCCTGTTCGCGGCCGAGGCCAGGCTGCTGGGTGGCGCGGTCGCCGGGGTGCACCGGGACCTCGCGGGCGAGTTCGGCGTGGTGCGGCTGTCGGCGACGGACATGCGTCGGCTGCGCGACGGCATGCTGGCCAAGCTGGACGCCGCCGTGGCCGTCGTGCCTGCGTTGCGTACGTACGCGGAGTTCCTGCGGCCCGCGTTCACCGCCGTCGGCGACCTGCCGGCCGGGCAGTCGGCGCAGCGGATCCACGGCGACCTGCACCTCGGTCAGGTGCTGCGCACACCCGCACGATGGCTGCTCGTCGACTTCGAGGGTGAGCCCGCGCTGCCGTTGGCCGATCGCGTGGCGTTCCAGCTGCCGCTGCGGGACGTGGCCGGCATGCTGCGGTCGTTCGACTACGCGGCCGCGCACGGGGTCCGGTCGGCCGAGCGGCCGACATCGAACGCGGCCGATCTCGCCGCAGCGTGGTCGGTACTGATGCGTGACGAATTCTGCCTCGGCTACGCGGCTGTCGCCGGCACCGACCCGAGGGACGCCGGTCTGCTGCTGCGGGCGTACGAACTGGAGAAGCTCGTCTACGAGGCGGCTTACGAGACGCGCAACCGGCCCACCTGGGCCCGGATCCCGTTGCGCGCGCTGCGGCTGCTGACGACGAACTAACGGAATCCCCGCACCGCGTCGGCGTTCCGGCTGCATTCTTCGAACCATGTCACCCGGTCGAGTGAAATTCCCTGATCGCCGGGTGTTTCGGCAGGTGCGAGGTGCCGCCGCACAACAATATCTCGCACGTCGGCTGCCCGGTTCGGGAGGAATCCAGCGTGCCGGTCAAGCTGGTACTGCTGATTCCACCATAAGTTGGCTCTCCCGGTTGTGTGCCCCGTCCGGACATTCTGTGTTGGTAGCCGAATGCCGGGAGGGTGGTTTCGGATGGTCACTGTAGTTCAGATGATCACTGAAGTTCGGGTGGGCACGTCCGGGACGACACACCTCAGGGGGACACGGTGGCAATAGCCGTTCTCTCCGTGATCGCCGGTGCCGTCCTGGTGATCTGGGTGTGGTTGAGCGTCATCCGCACCGTCATCATCCCGCACGAGTGTTCGTCCCGGATCGCCCGCGCCACCGTCTCCGTGGTGATCGGCACCGCGACGCCGATCGCCCGTCGGCTGCCACCGGTCGCCGCGCTGTGGGTGCTGGACATGGCCGCGCCGCTGATCCTGCTCGCCACGGTGATCTACTGGCTGGTGGCGCTCATGGTCGGTTTCGGGCTGCTGGTGTTCGGGCTGGGCGGCAAGGTCGAGCCCGTCGGGTTCGCGATCATGTGGCGTGGCCCGACGACTGTGGTGATGGCGGTGGCCGCCATCTCGGTGCCGCTGGTGCTGGTCGCGTTCACCACGCACCTCGTGCGGCTCACCGAGGCCTACAGCCGCCGGGAGCGTCTTGTCAACAGTCTCGCCGCCAGGGCGAGCACTCCGGTGGACGCCGACCAGCTGCTGGTCGACCACCTGCGCGGCGGTTCGCGGGACAACCTGGACCTGCTGTTCCGGTCGTGGCTGGACTGGGTGGCCGACGTGCACGCGACGCATGTCGGCTATCCGGTGCTGGTGTACTACCGCTCCGCCAGGCAACTGGCGTGGGTCGAGGCCGCCGTGATCGTGATGGACGCGGCCGCACTGGTCACCACGCTGGCACCGACCTGGGCACCGCCGCACGCCAGGGTCCTGTTGGACGGCGGTTCGGCCTGCATCCGGGACCTCACCGAGCGAGCCGGTATCCGGCTGTCCGCCGGAACGACCACCGTGAGTCTGCAGGGCAGAGAGGAACGCACATTCGGCGACACCGTGCTGATGGCGCTGCGCGCCGGTCTACCGCAGGAACGGAATCACAGCCAGGCATGGAACATCTTCCAGGCCGAGCGCACCCGATATGCGCCGTACGCGGCGCAGCTGTGTGCGCGGCTGCAGTACGACCGCGTGATGACGGCCCGTCCTCGGCCATGAATCCAATCTGGAGTGATGATGAAGGCTGCGCAAGTCGGATCCGACCTGCCCGTACTGGGTAACGTCGATGATCTGTCAAGCTTCTGCCAGGAGATATTCTCCTGCATACCGCGCTCCGATCAGCGCCGTTGGGCCGAGGTGTACATCAGAGGCCTCATCTCGGTCCCCGGGCGGAAATCGATCCGCCGTATTTCCGACTACGTGGTCGGCTGGCGGGCCGATCAATGTCTGCAACAGTTCGTGAACCAGAGCCCGTGGAAATGGGAACCGATGCGGCGCAATCTCGCGCAGCAGTTGACGGCCTCGATCCGGCCGCGTGTGTGGTCGGTCGAGGAGGTGGTGTTCCCCAAGAACGGCGAGCGGTCGGTCGGCGTCACGCGGCAGTACTCGGCCGCCTGGCAGCGGATGCTCAACTGCCAGCTTGGCCTGGCCGTCGTGCTGGCCGACGAGGATGCGAGCTGCCCGGTGAACTGGCGGCTCCAGCTCCCCAGTTGCTGGGACGGCGACCAGATCCGGCGCTCCCGCGCGCACGTGCCGACGGACGTCCGGCACCGGCAGCGGTGGGAATGCGTGCTGGAAGCACTCGACGTGGTGCTGGGCTGGGGCGTACCACCGGCGCCGGTGGTGGTGGACGCCACCCAGGACCTACAGGTTGAACCATTACTGCTGGGCCTGGAGGACCGGGGACTGCGGTACCTGGTCCGGGTCGGCGAGCGCACGCCCGCGCTGCAGGGACCGACCAGACGGATGCATGACGGCCAGCGGGTGCCCAGCACGGGTGAAGTGGCCGCGTCGCCCGCGAAACCCGGCCAGATGACGGTGACCTGGCGGGACCGGGTGGACGGCAGGACGACCACGTCCCGATTCTCCACGGTGACGATTCCCACCGGCCAGCGCGATGTGCCGATCCGGATCGGTCCCGGCCACCGGTATCGCCCGCTGCGTTCGGTGCTGACCGAGTGGCCCGTCGGCCGCAGCACGCCCGCGTCGCTGTGGGTGCACAATCTCGGCACCGCACGCCTGCCCGAGCTGATCAACCTGCTGAAGGTCCGGACCAGGGCGGGTGCCGAACTGGCCGGGCTGAGCGAGGAACTGGGCCTGCACAGTTTCGAGGGCCGCTCGTTCCGCGGCTGGCACCATCACGTGACGCTGGTGTCGGCGGCGCATCTCTACGGAACGTTGCGCCGACTGGACATGCAGCCCGGTGATGTCGCGGCGATCGATGCCCGGCCGAGGGCATGACGCCATGAAATATTTCGCCGCGCTCCGCACCTACACATCTGACCATCGCGGTCAATCATGGTGTTCGACATGTCGGCGAAACGATCTGAATCTAATCGAACTGATTCGCGTACTCTGTTACCTCACAGTTGACCATTTTCCGTCTTCCCGCGATCGTAGTCGGCATCCATCGAGAGCGTTGTCGAGCAACGGCCTTCACCTTTTGGGGGAATATTGATGGTTTGGCCATGCGTCGCCAATGAAGGCGAATTTGAGCGATTGCGTACGATACCGAACCGCACTCCGGTGATCGATTCATCATTGCCGATCAGCCTCGAATGGGCCGAACGGGCATGGTGACCTTCCCCCGTGCGACCGGCAGGCGCCGGGCGATCGTGGTCGACCAGTCCACCCGGCTCGTCGACCACGGGCGCAGGCCAGCGGCGGGTCCGGCCCATCGACGCGGCGGTGGACCTGCCAAGATGAGCCGAACAGGTACATTTCGGCAGGCAGAACTACCCTCTCCCATTCTGTTCACTCACTACACTGGGTGGACAGTCTTGAGCTCGAAGAGGGATGCCGTGACCGACGCCAGCAGCCGCAACAGGCACGAGCTCGGCCGGTTCCTGCGCACCCGCCGCGAGCGCATTCCGCCCGATCAGGTCGGTCTGCCGGCCGGCCCACGCAGGCGCACGAATGGGCTGCGCCGCGAGGAGGTCGCCGTTCTCGCAGGCCTGAGCCCTACCTGGTACACGTACCTGGAACAAGCCAGGGACATTCGGCCGTCGCCCGAAGTGCTGGACAGTCTGGCGAGGGTGTTGCAGCTCAGCGAGGACGAACGCCGCTATATGCACGTCCTGGCGTACGGCGAGGTGATTCACCCGGAACCCCTCGAAACGGACTTCTCGGGTAACCGGATTCTCCAGCAGGTCGTCGACCTGATGGCCGCCTCGCCGTATCCGGTGTACTGCTCCAACCAGTACTGCGACCTCCTCACCTGGAACCCTGCTGCCACGGAGTGGTTCGACGACTGGGGTCGCATGCCACCGAACCAACGCAACTTCTTGCGTTGGCAACTGTGTGCTCCCGCCGCGCGGCAGGTCCTGCCGGACTGGGAGAGCGACACGCGGGACATCGTGGCGCGCTGGCGCAGCGAGGTGGCCAAGTGGCCGGGCAACGCCCGCATCGACGCGTTGGTTGCCGAATTTACTGAAATCAGTCCACATTTCCGGGAGTGGTGGCACGACCACAACGTGCAGGAACACCGTTCCCGGTTGCGGCGGTTCAAGCACCCGCGTCTCGGCGTGCAGCTCCTGCGGATGGTGGTGCTCAGCGGCCCGGAGTTCGCTCCGGCGGCGGCCGTCGTGCACCTTCCGGCCAACCGCTGACTTGACCAATTCGCGACGAATTTTCACAAACGCATGACGAAGCGCCGCCCGCATAACATATCGAAAGGCGCGTGACAATGGAAAACCTCGAAACCGGGCAGTCGATCGCGATCATCGGTGTGGCATGTCGGTTACCCGGAGTACGCAACCCTGGCGATTTATGGGACGTTCTCACCACCGAGAGTGACACCATTGGATGTATTCCGGTCGAGCGTCTCGACGTGGAAAAGCTGTACGACCCAACCCCTGGCACCCCCGGGTGTGTCGTCACCCGGCACGGTGGTTTTCTGGACGATGTCGACATGTTCGACGCCGAGTTCTTCGGTATCGCGCCGCACGTGGCGTCCCGCCTCGACCCCCAGGAGCGGCTGCAGTTGGAAGCCGTATGGGAGGCCGTCGAGGACGCCGGTATTCCGGACCGAGCGCTGGCCGGGAGCAATACCGGTATCTATTCCACCGCGATGACAGCGGACTACTGGGACCTGCTGCGCGACGCCGGCAAGAACGACCTGCACGCCGCTGTGAACGCCAAGCCGAGTGCCACCGCCGCGGGCCTGATCGCGCATCATCTCGACCTGCGCGGCCCGGCCATGGGCCTGGAGGCGACCTGCGCGTCCGCACTGCTGTCCGTGCACCTGGCGAGTCGCGCGCTGCGGCATGGCGAGGTCGACCTGGCCATCGTGACGAGCGCCAACATCCTGCTCGGTTTCGACCAGTACATCGCGATGTCCGAGGCGGAGATCCTGTCGCCGACCGGGCGGTGCCGCTTCGGTGACGCCAAGGCCGACGGCTACGTGCGCAGCGAGGGCGTCGTGGCCATGGTGCTCAAGCCACTGGACCGGGCCGTCGCCGACGGCGACCGGATCTACGCGGCGATCCGGGGCACGGCCGCGGTGAACAACGGCCGCAGCAGCGGCATCATGATCGCGCCCAGCCTGGAGGGGCAGATCGACATGCTCCGTCGGGCCTACCGGGACGCCGGTGTGACGCCGGGCGACGTGACTTACGTGGAGGCGCACGGCCCCGGCACACCCGACGGTGACGTCGTGGAACTCAGTGCGCTGGCTGAGGTCATGGACGATGGCCGCGAGCCGGGCGTGCGATGCGTTGTCGGCTCGGTGAAGTCGAACATCGGCCACGTGGAGGCCGCGGCCGGACTGGCCGGGTTGCTGAAGGCGGCGCTGGTACTGACCAACCGCCGCATCCCCGCCACGCTGCACGTGACGCGCCCGAACCCGATACTCGCCGAACTCCCGGACTCCATCGAACTGGCCCTGCAACCCGTTGATCTGGCCGCACACCCGGAGGGCTCGCTGCTCGCCGGGGTGAGCGCCTTCGGCCTGACCGGCACCAACGTCCACGTGGTGCTGAGCGAGGCTCCCGTGTCGGCGCCTGCCGTCCGGCACCGCGCGGCACCGCTGCTGCTCCCGCTGTCCGCCAAGAGTCCGACGGCGGCACGAGCCCTGGCCGGCCGGTACGCGGACCTGATCGGCACCAGGGTGGGGGCCGACCCGATCGACGTGTGCTACAGCGCGGGCACCCGGCGCAGCAACCTCGCGTACCGCACGGCGGTGGTCGGCAACGACAGGGCCGCGCTGCTGGACCAACTGCGCTCGGTCGCGGCAGGACACGACCGCGCGTCCGTCCTCAACCGACTCGGCCCGGACGCCGAGCCGCCACAGGTGGTGTTCGTCTTCGCGGGGCAGGGTTCGCAGCGCGACGACATGGCGAGGGAACTGCTCGACACACAGCCGTGTTTCCGCGAGTGGATGATGCGCTGCGACAAGGCGGTCGCTGCCGAGGCGGGCTGGTCCGTGGTCGAGCGGCTGCTCGGCGACGCACGGCTGGCATCCGAGGAGCACATCCAGCCCGCGCTCTGGGCGATCGAGGTGTCGCTGGCCGCGCTGTGGCGGGAGTGGGGCATCGAGCCGGACCTGGTCATCGGGCACAGCATGGGTGAGGTCGCTGCCGCCGTCACGGTGGGAGCATTGTCCCTTCAGGATGGTGCGAACCTGGTTTGCCGGCGCAGCAGGGTGTTGTCGCAGATCCGTGGGGCCGGTGCCATGTGGGCCGTGCAACTCGGTGAGGCCGACGCCACCAAGGCGATCGCCGACCAGACCGGCGATGTCTGCATCGCGGCGGTCAACGGTGACCACGCGACGACACTGTCCGGCGACACGGCGGCGCTGGCCGCGCTCGTCGAGCAGTTCCAGGCCAACGGAGTCTACTGCAAGCGGCTCCGCGTCGGCTGCGCCGCGCACACCCGGCAGGTCGAGCCGATCACGGAGGACCTGCGGGCGGCGCTGGCCGACCTGTCGCCAGCGACGGCCAGGGTGCCGCTGTACTCCACCGTTCTCGACCGCGAACTGGACGGGCGGGAACTGGATGCGGACTACTGGGTGAGCAATCTACGCCAGCCGGTCATGTTCGCCCCAGCGGTACGCGCGGCGATCGCCCGCCAGCCACGCACCCTGTTCATCGAGATCAGCCCGCACTCGGTGCTCATCCAGTCGATCGAGGATCTCGTCGAGTCCTCGATCGGTGAGCAGTTCGCGATTCCGTCGCTGTGCCGTGACCAGAGCGAGTTGGGCACGATGATGGCCGGCCTGGCCGCCGCGTACACCCACGGTCTGCGGCCGAACTGGGAGCGGGTCTACCCGAACGGCAGGTACGTTCCGGTGCCCGGCCACCCGTGGCAGCGCCGGTCGTACTGGGTGGACGAGCCGAGCGACACCGCCACGGTCACGCCGGTGGAACCGCGTCACCCCGTCACGTCCTTGGCGGACACCGGCATCAACGGCGACCTGATGCACACGATCGTCCGGCACACGGCACACGTGCTGGCGATGTCGGCGGACGAGGTCGACCCGTCGGTGCCACTGCTGAACTCCGGACTGGACTCGTTGCTGGCCACCAAGCTCAGCGCGCGGATCACCCAGGAGTTCGGCGTCCAGCTGCCGGCCCGGCGACTGCTCACCCACCTGTCCCTGGTCGACCTGGCCGAACAGCTGAACCAGCAACTACTGGCAGGCCAAGCGTCCTGAGGTGGACAACGTGCTACTCCACGTCCGGCCGGCCCAGCGAACTGTCGTCGGTGGTCCACGCCAACGGCAGCTCGCTGGCCACAACCGCATCCCGGCCGAGCCCGCGGTGGGTCACCGCGGGCGATGAGCCTCGCGCACGGCGGCACCAAAGTCCTGGGGTTGCTGCCGCTGAGCCTTGGCTGCGTCCACCTTGGCCTTCATCTGTAGCGCGAGGTCCTGCGGGGTGTGGTCCTCGGCGCGCAGGTAGCCGATGTGCGGATGCAGGAGTTCGTGCGGCACGTTTACGTCGCCGACCAGGACAGGGAGAATGTAGTTGTCACCCCGCCGTACTGAATTGAGCATGGCGTAGGAGAATTCATCCCTCGGATACTGCGCGGTCAGGTAATCGGTGGAGATGAACGGCACGAAATGCAGTGCGCGCTGACCGTAGACCTTTCGCTGTTCGACGACGAAGTTCTCACCCCACCATTGGTGAGTCATGTCCCGGTCGTAGAAGACGTGCAACCCCAGTGCTTTCGCCGCGGTCACGGTCTGCTCGACATAGTCGCGCTGTTGGCGGGTGAACGAGACCGCGATGTCGTAGTTCTGTGCCGACCTGCTCTGTTCGTCCCTGGTGAGCAGAACCGCGATCGCAGCCGCCACGGTTACTTCCTCGCCCTGTTGGCGCAGCACGCCTGCGGTGATGTCCGGGTCGACGACCTGACCGGGACCTGCGGTTTCGGCCCAGATACGGTACGTCTCGCTGTCGCGGATCCGTTGTCGCAACTGGCCGACCTTGTTCTCGAACCACGCCTTGGCGAAACGCCTGAACCTCTCCTGGTCGCTCGGTGAGATGCCGAGATCGGCACCCAACAGGGCCGCGCCGAGTGCTTCGTACAGTTCGTCGTCGGTGCGGTCCGCGCTGGTACGGACAAGGTCGAAAGCCACGATCGCCACTCTAGCCAGGCGCGGTAACAACACATGTGCGCATACCGACTCCTGTCACGAGCCGTGGGAGAGGTGGGTATGACCGGCGAAACGATGGCTGACCGCCTGTACCAGCTTTGTGAACCAGACCGTGCAGCACAACTCGTGGCCATGCGACGCAGGTTGGCCGAACTGAACGCGGACGAGGACAGTCGGCTGCTGGACGCGAACATGTCGGAATGGCTGCGGGTCAAGGCACCGGACCAACCCGCCAACCCGGTGGCCGCGCTGCTGGAGGGGACTCTCGAGCAGGTGGTCGCGGCGATGGTCGATCTCGGTGTGAGCCGGGAGCGCCTGGCCGCGGTTCGCATCGCATCGAGCCTGGCCGACGAGGTGTCGGCAGGTATCCAGCCGTTCTCGGACGGCTCCGCGCTGGTGATGATCTCCGATTCGATCATCACCTTGGCGATGCTGTACGGCCAGTATGCCGGCAGCGCGCTCAGCCACATCGGGTCGGCCGGCCCCGTGCGCGGGATCTGGCGAACGTTGCGCGCCACGCTCAACGGCGGTTTGGGCGAGGACCCGGCCGTGCTCACCGGGCTGCTGCGCTACTACAACATCAACCAGCGCGTCTATGGCCTGTCGGCGAAATTGGGCTTTCGCGTCAATTCGGCAGCCGAAGAGGCCTGCATGCTCATCTCGACGCTCGCTCTCTGGTTCATTCTCGGGCACGAGCTCGCGCACCATGCGCTCGGTCACAACTCCCCGGCGAGTGGGTTCTCGCCGAGCGAGTGTCTGCCGGTGTGTTCCGCGGATCAGCAGCTGGAACTCGACGCGGACATGCTCGCGTACCGGGTCGCTGTGCGGTCTTTCCAACGGGAGATCAGCAAGACACCTGAGCTGGCCGGAACCGCGATACCCGCTGCGGCGGACGTCTTCGCGGCACTGGGGGCTGCGGTCGCGATGCTCGTGGTGCACTCCGATGAGCAGGCGCTGTTCGTACGCAGAGGCAGCAGTCATCCTGCTGCGCCGGGTCGGGCGGCACTGCTGCTCGGCAGGCTCGACCCGAAGATGCGGCAGTTCGCCGACCTGTGTCTGAAGAACATGCTGATCGCGTGTGAGGCGTCCTCGACGTTCACCGCCACCTCGCCTGCCTTCGACTGGGCGCGGTTCGCAGCCGAACCCAGGATCGACACACCACATCCGGCACAGTACCTGCAAGGCATCGCCCAGTTCGACGCCCTGCAGCGGCTGCCCGGGCCGGACATCGTGACGGTACTGGAGCGGATCGGCGCCGATTCGTCGTCGGCCGCGGTCGGCGACGGCACACGCCTTGCCGTGACCGGCAGTCCTGGCGCCGCGCTGCGGGCGTGGGGCGTACCCGACGACAAGGTCGACACAATCGGCGATCACACGCGGGCGCTGACATTTCATACCCTGGTTGCGAACGTGGCAACCGGCTTTACGGTACTGCCACTGCCGGAAAAGGCGGTCCGCCCTGCCGCTGTCGCTGCTGCCACGCTGATAGCGGAGTACCTGCACTGACGTCGTGAATTGTGGGTGCCTTTCGAGGCATTCGACGGTGCACCATCGGGGGTCAACGTAGGTCTACCGGCCACACGGCAGCCTGCACCATCGGCACCAGCCTCGCCGTTGCCTGGCGTTGGCTTCGGTGGGAACGGCAGTCGAGCGGGTTGGAGGCAACCGGTGCACACGTCAGCATGACGTCGGTGACCGGCGCTGCCGGTGCCGGCAAGGGCACACTGCCGGGCTGTGCCGCCGGGCTGATCCGGCCCGATGCCGGCGCCGTGGTGCTGGACGGCGTCAAGCTGGCCGCGATGACCCGGGCCGAGGTCTCACCGAGGCCGCCGACCGCACGCCGGGCGGCTACTCCGGCGAGTTCGCCACCCGACAGCCAACCTGGACGACGTGTTCCTCACGCTGACCGGGCAACTCGCCGAGAGCAGCCCGTAGTAGCGGTGGCAGCTATGCTGCGACCCGTGTCCGACAGTGCGTTCGACCCGCGTGCGTTGCTCACGGAGAGCCGCCTCGGTGTGCTCGCGACGATCAAGTCCGATGGTCGCCCGCAACTCTCCCCGGTCACGCCGTTCTACGACCAGGAAGCCGGCGTCATCTACGTGTCGATGACCGAGGGCCGGGCGAAGACCGTGAACCTGCGGCGCGATCCCCGGGCCGCGTTGGAGGTCACCAGCGGCGACGGCTGGGCGTGGGCCACCGCCGAGGGCACGGTGACGCTGATCGGTCCTGGCACCGACCCGCACGGCGCCGAGGTCGAGGCGTTGGTGGACTACTACCGGCGCGCAGCGGGCGAGCACCCGAACTGGGACGAGTACCGGTCGGTGATGGTCACCGACGGCAGGGTGCTGATGGTGCTGGCCGTGGACCACGTGTACGGGGCCAAGATCCGCTGACCGGGCTCACAACCGGGCCACGTGGTCCCACAGTTCGACGATCTGCCGCGTGGCCAGCGCGATCGCGTCCGGGATCGGCAGGCGGTTGTCCGCGCTGCGTGTCGCGCCCGGGAACGTCGGTAGCCCGGTCACGTCGAAGCCGATGATCTCGGCGCCTGTGCGGTGCAGGTACGACAGGCATGCCTTGACGCCGTCGATACCGGCCTGCGGGTTGAACGGCCCGTCGTTGTACTGGGTGTAGTTCTGTTTCAGCACGTCCCGGTCCAGGCTGACGTAGGCGAAGATCGGCACCTCGTCGCCGCCCGCGACCTGGTCGCGCACCAACTTGAGTTGGTCGATCAACGGCTCGTCCCCGGTGTAGTGCTCGATGACCTTCTTCGTGACGTACGGCGCGTCGGCCTGGTGCCATTCCGCCTCGCCCCAGCTGGGCACGTCGTTGTACGCGGCGTTGTGACCGAACCGCACGTACGCGTCGGCGAGCGGATGGTCGTAGCTGCCGGGCACGGTGTTGGACACGAACCGTCCCCAGCTCTGGCACGTGACGGGTGCCTGGAAGTCGTTCTTCGCGCCGTAGTCGGTGTGCGCGTCGAAGTTGATCACGATCATCCGCCGCTCGGGGGCCCCCTCCAACCGTCCGGGGTCACGCCACCGGATGGCCTGTTCCACCAGTGGCCCGGACAGGTGGTGTGCCGAGTCGGTGTCGATGATCGAGAACCACGGGTGTTGCGCGACCGGACCATGGAATTCCTTGTCCCGCGTGAACAGGTTGTGGAACGAGGTGCGCAGGACGTCGTACTGCGTTTTGCCGTTGTTCAGGCCGGCCTGGTCGCCGTTCGGGCCGGGCAGGCCACAGGGCAGCTGCAACAGGTCCGCGCTCTGCGGCCGGAATTCGGGCGGAACGTAGGAGAAGTTCACCGCGTTCTCCGGCACGCCGAGCTTGCGGACCGGGTTGGCCGCGGGATTGGCCAACAGGTCGGTGACCAGTTTCGCGTAGGCGTCGGCTGCGCTCTGCTTGTAACCGGCTTCGTGCCCTGGCTTTTCCAGATAGGCCCGCAGCCAACGGCTGGTCTGGAAGTAAATGGGAACCGCACGCATGACACTCTCCTTGTGCGCCGAAACCACTGTCCAGAAAATGGTCGTCGGCAATCGTGGAAAGGGTCAATGCCACCTTCGAACAGGTGACGACTCAAGGAGTTGTGGCAGCACCGGGGCCGGGTAGTGGGTCGACATCGTTGCCGTGCATCGGCCCGCCGCAGTGCGTGCACCGCAGGTCGACACCGCTGATCTCGCCACACGCGTGGTGGCGGTAGAGCACCGGTGGCCCTGCCTCGCCAGCGAGCCACCTGTCGCCCCAGCCGGCCATGACCATGAGCAGGTCGACCAGTTCGGTGCCCTTGGCGGTCAGGACGTACTCGTGGCGCGGTCGCCGGTCGTAGGGACGGCGCTCCAGCACACCGTGGTCGACCAGGTGGTTCAGCCGCTCGGTGAGGACCTTGCGGGAGATCCCGAGGTCGGCCTGGAGCTGCTCGAACCGGGTCATCCCGACCCAGATGTCCCGCAGGATCAGCGGTGACCACGGCTCCCCGATGACGTCGAGCGTCCGCGCGATCGAGCACGCCATCCTGCTGAAGTCCGTCCGCTGCATGTCACCAGTCTAGCAAGTCGGGGTTCCCTCGGGGAACGTCAACCGCTATGGTCTCCTCAAGGAACTCAAGGAAGGGCCGTCCAGATGAGCAAGGTCTTCAGCGCCCACGCGGTATCGGTCGACGGGTACATCACCGGCGCCGCGCCCCGGCCCTGGTGAGGGACTCGGCGACGGAGCGATGCTGTTCGACTGGTACTTCAACGGCGACACGCCCAGCCAGGTGTTCGACGGTTCAAGCTGAGCGAGCCCAGTGCCCGGATCTTCGAGGTCCTCGCCACCCGGGTGGGCGCGATCGTCACCGGGCGCGACACGTACGAGGATTCCGACCACTTCGGCGGCGGCAGCCCGCACCCGAACGCGCCGGTGTTCGTGTTGAGCCATCGGCCCGCCCCTGAGCTGACCGAGCAGCAGACCCTGATCACCACCGGCATCGAGGACGCGATAGCCGCCGCCCGTGAGGTGGCGGGTGACAAGGATGTCGGCCTGATGGGCGGTGGCGTCGCGACCGAGGCGCTGCACGCGGGCCTGGTCGACGATGTGGTCCTGCACCAGGTGCCGGTCCTGCTCGGCAGCGGCAGGCCGTTCTTCCAGGCCCTGCCCGAGCACGTGCACCTGCGTCTGGTCGAGGTCGTCCCGGCGCCCGGTGTCACCCATCTGCACTACGAGATCCAGCGATGACGAGGAGCTGACCACCATGCTCGACCCCACCGTCCGCCGTGTGCTCGGCGGCACCCCGACCGCCCACCTGGCCAGCGTCCTGCCCGACGGCGCACCGCACAACGTCCCGATCTGGGTCGACACGGAAGGCGAGCAGATCGTCGTCCTCACCGGCCCGGACAGCCGCAAGGCCCGCAATCTGCGCCGTGACCCCCGGGTCGCGCTGTCCATGACACCGGAGGACAACCCGTTCCAGCCGGTCATCATCCGCGGCCGGGTCGTCCAGTGGATCGACGGCGAGGCGGGTTGGCAGATCGTCGACCGGATTTCCAGGAAGTACACCGGCAACCCGTATCCACGCGGCCAGGAACGAGTCGTCGCGGTCATCGAACCCGACCGACAGATCCTGTCGGCCTCCTGATGCGCTTACGCGGTGTACTGCCATTCCGTCAGCCGCGCGCGGCCAGGCAGCCGCGCCCGGCCGGTCGCCCAGAGCAGGGTCGCCCATCGATCGGTATCGGTTGGCGCGTCGGGGAAAAAGCGGGCGAGCACCCGGCCGCACAGCTCGGCCGGTGGCGTCCACACCAGACCGAGACCCTCGGCGACGTCATGCATGTGTACCAGGGTTTCCAGGACGCTGATCGCGGCGAAACCCTCGACGTCCATGATGCCCTCGTCGTGGTAGGCGCGGACATCCGGTGACGTCGTCCGCACCATGGCCGCCAGGACGGCGCCGCACGCGTCCACGACCCGGATCAGACCGGCCGGTCCGGCTGCCGGGTCGGCGAAGATGACCAGCCCTGGTCCGCCGGGCCGGTGCTGGGTCCACGCGAACGGCACCGACCGGTCGGTGTCCGGCATCCCGGGACTCAGTTGCGCGCCGTGGAAGAACAGGTTGTCCGCGATGTGCTCGATGGTTTCCCAGCAGGTCCACGCCAGTCGGCCCGCCTTGGCATCCCAGTCGACATTGCCCGCCTCGCCCAAGGTCGCGACGGTCAACGTGACGGCGGTGTCCACATCGGTGGCGGTGATGGCAGGAGACATCAGCAGAGCGTAGCCCGGCTGTGGTCCGACGAGTGCAGCACGGTTGTCGATCACGAATGTGTCCGACGCCATCCAGCGAACCGACTCGGGGCATCAGGGGATGCCCCGGAGAGCAGGAGGTTCGCTCTCCGGGTCGACGGAACGTCTCTCCGTACCAGGGATACGCGCCATGGTTACACCGCGCGGCGCCGTTCAGTCCTGGGGGATGTCGAGATACATCCGTGAGCCGTGGCCCAATTCGGTCTCGATCCGGCTGTCGTGCAGGAAACCGGTGTTCTCGTAGAACGAATACGCGTGCGGGTTCGCCGTGACCTCGATGCGCGGCATGTGCTCGCGTCGAGCGATCACCATCGCGTCCTGGACCAACAGGCGCCCGATCCCGTGCCGCATCCAGGCCGGATCGACGAACATGTCCTCCAGTTCGAAGAACTCGCCCGCTCGCCGCATGGTCGCGAAACCAACAATTCGGCCATCGGTGTGGGTGACGACGCGGGTCTGTCCCTCCGCGAGGCCACCGCCACCGAACACCAGGGCCTCGGGATGGGCCAGCAGCATCGCGGCGTCACCCGCGTTGGACAGCGAAGCCCGCCGGTAGATCTCAGCCAGCACGGGCAGGTCGGCGGGCACACCTGACCGCACTCCGAACCGCACCACCACGCGCCCTCCACCCGTAGCCATCGACGACTCCTGCATCATGGCAGGTCGTCGGGCTGCGGACATCGCAGTTTCCGCCCCGGGGACAGGCGCGTCCCCGGGGCGGAACGTCATGCGTCGACTAGCGGGTGCAGGGCGAGCCACCCGGGTGCACGGCGGTGCCGTGCACGTCGGCCTCGGACCTGGCCAGCACGATGTGCGCGATGGGCGTGTCCAGTGCGACGGCTTCCTGCGTCACCACCCCGTTCGCCACGATGGTCTTGTTCAGACTCAGCGAACCGATGATCAGCGGGATCGTCAGTGGACCGGAACCGACGGTCACCGCGAGACCGTTGATCTTCAGTGACGCGATGTTCGAACTGCCGCTGAACACGGGTGCCAGCCCGCTCGGCCCGGCCACACACGACGCGCTGGCCTGGGACTGGATGGCGCCCAGTTGGATGTTCAGGCCGAGGGTGCTGATCGTCGTCGTCTCGATCCGGGCGGACGACGAGCCGTGGTCACCCGCCGCCGGTGCCACCGTCTGGTCGTTCGGGGTCAGGTCGGTCTGCGCGGTCAGCGCGTGGGCCGACACGTTGATCAGGCCCGCGTTGAGCGACACCGACGCGACGGTCTTGCTGTCGTCGGCACACGGCAGGTCGTTGGGGTTCGCCACGGCCGCCGTGATCCCGATGACGTCGGCTGCGGTCGCGCTGCACGAGAACGCGCCGTCCCGGTCGTCGTCGATGATCGTGCCGACACTCTGACCATCCTGAATGGACACACCGGCGCTCGGCGCGGACAGGTTCAGCGAGAACGTCTCGTTCAACTCGTCCACGGAATCAGGCACGACCGGCACGGTCACCGTCTCACTCGTGTCACCGGGGGCGAAGGTCAGATCGCCGCTGGTGGCGGCATAGTCGGCCGGTGCGGTCGCGGTCCCGTCCGCCGTGGCGTAGTGCACCGTGATCGGATTCGCGCTCGGGCCGCCGAGCAGGGAGACGGTGAACGTGGCCGGGGTGGCCGGGCCGCCGGTGCCCTCGGTGACCGTGACGTCGTTGACCGCGAGGGCACGCACGTGCACCGTCGTGTTCTCCACGAATCCGTCCGACATGCCGTCGACCAGATAATCCACGGCGCAGTGGTAGTCGCCCGGTGGCGTGTTGGCCGCCGCGGTCACCGTCTCGGCGAAGGTCGCGGTGTCGCCACTTGCCACCGTCGCGCTGGTCGGGGCGTTGGTGATGGTCAGGTGCGGGTCACACGTGGTCACCGTCGGGGTGATGGTGGACTTGATGGCCTGGATGCCGGCGAGGATCTGCTGCGCCACCGTGTCGTCGGCCGCGTTCAGTACGCTGCCGCCGGTCGCGGCCGCGATCTGGGTGGCCTGTTGGCCGCCGTCACCGTCGGCGGGCGCGTCCAGGCCGGGCCGGCCCGCTGATCCGTCACCGACGTTCACCGCGATCACGCGGATGTTCGCCGCCACCAACGCGGCGATCGTCTGGGCCAGGTCGTGGCCGTTGCTCGGGTCGTGGGAGGGCGCGTCACCGAACCAGGCGACGATTCTCGTGTCACCCGGCCGGAAGGTCACGGCACCGTTGGCCAGCTGGAACAGCGCGTTGAGCGCGCCCTCCGGCAGATCCCCGCCACCGCCCGCCGCCCACTGGTTGATGCCGTTCTGTACCGCCGTGGGGTCGGCCGTGATGTTCTGGTCGACCCGGAACAAGCCGGCGCCGTCGCTCTCGTCCTTGTACTCGGCGACGCCGAACTGCGCGGTTGGCTGGCTCGCCAGAACGGAGTTGGTGATATCGCTGGCGTTGGTTGCCACATTGCCGATCGCGTCGGCCATGCTGCCCGTGGTGTCGGCGAGCATGACCAGGTCCGGATTCGGCGGGATCGGTGCGGTCGTGACGTTCTTGGCAATTGTGGTGCTCTGCCCGGGCAGCAATGTCAGGTCCACAGTGGATGGATTGACACCGGTCGGTGCGGCCAGTGCGGCCGTACTTGGCAACAGCAGGGCACCTGCCGTCGCGAGCACGACCATGGCGAGTCTTCGGCGCATTACGTCTCCTTTTAACGGGGTGAGCCGAAACCCGAAAATAGAGGACAGCGACCACGGCAGATATCGGTATCACTCGAATGTCGGATCGATACGACGTTGTGATACTGCATATTTTCGCATTTCGGACCCCTCCGTTCCGTGCCCGTACTGCTGCGTTGGAGGGCATGGAATCCGCCGGGTTCGGCCATGTGAGTAACGCCGGTGATGCCGACCTATCGCCGGACGAAACCGCGACGTGATCGTGGTCGATGATTCGTGCTGGCGGCGTAGTCGTTCGTCTGAAACGGTGGCTGATCGGTCGATGGCGCACAGGGCCGGTCCTGGCAAGGCGGCGTGTTGACGTTGGCGTACCGGCTCATTCCGTACCGGCGCCGATTCGGTTTGGCGAGCCGATCACCGTGGCCGTCGTGTACGGAGCTCACCACATCCCGCAGGTGTAGGCCTCATTGCTGGTGACATACGGCTATCGGCCTGACGAACCGGATGGCTCGCGGTCGCGGTCGCGCCGCGTCCTCGGCGTGCACGTGTCAGCCGAGACCATGGTCGATGAACGCGAAAATGAGTTCGTCGAGGTGTCGGCGGATGGCGTCGGGGACATCCCGCAGCGGGCCCTGGACGGCGAGCACCGCCATGCCGTGCACGGCCGACCAGATGGGGTACTCGATGCCCTCGCGCCGCTGCGCGGACAGCACCCCGGCGTCGACCAGTTCGTCGAGTGCGGCCCGGAGTTGGCCGAGCGGTGTGCGGTCCGGTCCCGTGCTCGCTTCACTGGCGCCGTAAACGTG
>DASUJK010000348.1:0-9300 GCA_036279295.1 Pseudonocardiaceae bacterium
TCCGGTCGGTCGCGTCAAGCGGCAGGCCCAGACTCCACGCCATCACCGCGACGGCCAGCGGGCCGGCCAGACCACGCCGGATCTCGGCCCGCCCCGCTGGGCGCAGCCGGTCGACCAGCCTGCCGGCCTCGGCGGCGACGAACTCGTCGTAGCGCCGGGCGATCTCGGTCGGCCGGAAGTGACCAGCGAACGGCGTGCGGTGCCTGGTGTGCTCGGCACCGTCGAGCGACAGCATGGACGGCCCCACCACCTGCGCGGTGGAGAACCGGGGATCGTCCACCGTGAACGCACGGGCGTCGCGCATCACCCGCACCGCGAGGTCGTGCCGCGTGACGAGCCAGCCGTCCAGCTCCGGCACCCACGACACCGGCTCCTCGCACCGCAGCCTGGCCAGCAGTCGATACGGGTCGGCGGTCAGCTCGGCGATCGTCGCCGCCTGCCCCACCGGAAACATTTCGTCAGCGTATTGCGCGTGGCCGGCATCGGCATGATCGTCACAGGCCCTATTGGTTCGGTCAGCGACGTGCTATCTCTGGATGCCATGGTGATCCAGCACGCCGGCAGGCATTTCTTGCAGATCCCAGGACCCACCAACGTCCCTGACCAGGTGTTGGCCGCGATGTCCCGGCCCACCATCGATCACCGGGGTCCGGAGTTCGCCGCGTTGACACATGACGTGCTGGCCCGGTTGGGCCCGGTCTTCGGCACCGACCGACCAGTGGTGATCTTTCCCGCATCCGGCACCGGCGCGTGGGAGGCGGCGCTGGTCAACACGCTCAGCGGTGGTGACCGGGTGCTCGCCTTCGAGACCGGCCACTTCGCCACGCTGTGGCAGCGAATGGCCGCGAAACTGGGCCTGGTCGTCGACTTCGTGTCAGGTGACTGGCGACACGGCGTCGATCCCGATGTCGTGCGGGCGATGTTGGCTGACGACGCCGAGCACGAGATTCGTGCCGTGTGCGTCGTGCACAACGAGACGTCGACCGGCGTCGTGAGCCCGGTGGCCGCCATCCGGCGGGCGATCGACGCGGTGGGCCATCCGGCGCTCCTACTGGTGGACACTGTGTCCTCGCTGGCGTCCACGGACTACCGGCACGACGAGTGGGGCGTCGACGTGACGGTGGGAGCGTCACAGAAGGGCTTGATGCTGCCGCCCGGGCTCGGTTTCAACGCGGTCAGCGACAAGGCACTGCGGGCGAGCGACGCCGCCGGGCTGCCCAGGTCGTACTGGAACTGGCAGGACGTCATCAAAGCCAATGCCGCCGGTTCGTTCCCGTACACGCCGTCGACGAACCTGATGTTCGGGCTGGCCGTGGCCCTGGACCTGCTGCACGCCGAGGGGCTGCCCGCCGTGTTCGCCCGACACGACCGGCTCGCCGCCGCGACCCGGGCCGCTGTGCACGGCTGGGGCCTGGAAGTGCTGTGCGCGGACGAAAAAGCGTATTCGGCGTCCGTCACGGCGGTGCTGTTGGCCGACGGTCAGGACGCTGATACCGTGCGGGATGTCGCCCTGCGGCGCTACGACATGTCGCTGGGCGTCGGGCTCGGCCGCTTCGCGGGCCACGTGTTCCGGATCGGCCATCTCGGCCACCTCAACGAGTTGACGCTGATCGGCGCGCTGGGCGGTGTCCAGTTGGCGCTGCGGGCAGCCGGTGTGCCGGTGGCCGACGGCATGGCAGCCGCGCTGGAGGTGCTGGCGTGACGACGACCACCGATCTGGCGGCGCTGTTGGCCGATCGCGTCGACGGTGAGGTCAGGTTCGACGACTACACCCGTCAGCTGTTCGCCAGGGACGCGAGCATGTACGCGATCACGCCGCTCGGTGTCGTGTTCCCCCGGCATGCCGACGACGTCGCCGCGGTCGTCAGTGCGGCTGCCGAGTTCGGTGTGTCGGTCGTGCCGCGCGGCGCGGGCACCAGCCTGGCCGGGCAGACGGTGGGCGCCGGCATCGTGCTGGACCTGTCCCGCCACATGAACCGCATCCTCGACATCGACCCGGAATCCCGTACCGCGCTGGTCGAACCGGGAGTCGTGCAGGACCAGCTGAACACGGCGGTCGCGCCACATGGGCTGATGTTCGGTCCGGACACCTCCACCAGCAACCGCGCCACCATCGGCGGCATGATCGGCAACAACTCGGCCGGCAGCGGGTCGATCCGCTACGGCATGACGATCGATCACGTCCGGGAGCTGGACGTGGTGCTCGCCGACGGCTCGACGGCCCGGTTCGGGCCGCTCACCGAGGCGGAGTGGGACAGCAGATCCCGCCAGGACACGCTGGCGGGATCGATCTGCCGGGGTGTCAGCGAGATCCTGGCCGACGACGCGGCGGCGATCGCGCAGGGCTTTCCCGCGCACTGGCGGCGTGCGTGCGGGTACCGGCTGGACCGGCTGGCCGGCGAGCACCCGAGGGACCTGGCCAAGTTCGTCGTCGGCGCGGAGGGCACGCTCGTCGTGGTGACGAAGGCGTTGGTCGGCCTCGTCGGCAAACCGAGCCACACGGTGATCGCCGTCGGCCACTTCACATCGACCGTGGCAGCGATCGCGGCCACGCAGGACGCGCTGTCCTGTGATCCGTCCGGGGTCGAAATGATGGACCGCACGATCCTGGACCTGTCGCGGACCAAGATCGAGTACTCGGCGTTGGGTTCCACACTGGTCGGCGATCCGGACGCCCTGCTGTTCGTGACGTTCACCGGCGACGACCTCGACGACCTGAACGACCGCCTGGCCCGGCTCACCGACCTGTGGTCGGCCAACGGACACGGCTACCACACCCTGCTCGCGGTGACACCGCAGCAGCAGTCGATCCTGCTCAAGGTCCGCAAGTCCAGCCTCGGCCTGCTGATGGCGGCCAGTGAAGGCACCCGCAGGCCGCTCGCCTTCGTCGAGGACACGGCGGTGCCACCGGTGCACCTGGCCGACTACACCACGCGGTTCCGCGAGATCCTCGACCGGCACGGCCTCACAGCGGGCTTCTACGGCCACTGCTCGGTCGGCTGCCTGCACATCCGGCCCTTCGTCGACCTGACCGATCCGGCGCAGGTGCGGGTCATGCGGGTGGTCGCCGAGCAGGTGAAGGACCTGGTCGCCGAGTACGGCGGCGTGAACTCCAGCGAACACGGTGACGGGCTGGCGCGCAGCGAGTTCAACCGGGAGATCTTCGGCGTCGACCTGTACGAGGCGATGCGGCGGGTCAAGCACGTCTTCGACCCCGACAACCGCCTGAATCCGGGGAAGATCGTCGACTCACCCGCGATGACCGACCACCTGCGTGATCCGGCGCTGCCCCCGGCGCGGGGGCTGCGGACCAGACTGGACTTCGAGGTGCTCGGCGGTATGCGGGCCACCGCAGACCGGTGCATGAACATCGGCGCGTGCCGCAAGCAGGGCAGCGGTGTGATGTGCCCGTCCTACATGGCGACCGGGCGCGAGGAGGACTCCACCCGCGGCCGGGCCAACGCGCTGGTCCACGCGCTGTCCCAGCCTGATCCGAAGCGGGCGCTGGCCGACGGACCGCTGCACGAGATCCTGGACCTGTGTCTGATGTGCAAGGCGTGCACGACCGAGTGCCCGCTGGGCGTGGACATCTCGTCGCTCAAGATCGAAGCGCTGTCACATCACCATGACCTGCACGGCGTTCCACTGCGGTCCAGGGCGTTCGGTGCGATCCGATCACTCAACCGGCTCGGCTCAGCAACCGCGCCACTGTCCAATGTGCTCAGTCGAACGAAGTTGACGAGGACGTTGTTGCGGCGGTTGCTCGGCATCACGGACCAGCGGAGCCTGCCGACATTCGCCGCCACCAACCTGCTGACGTGGTTCCGCCGTCGATCCGGCAACACGGCTGGTGGACGCGAACTGGTGTTCCTCGCCGACTCGTTCACCACCTTCACCGAGCCCGCCGTCGGTACGGCGGCGATCGAACTGCTGGAACTGGCCGGTTGGCGCGTCCGCATGGCCGCGGACCACTGCTGTGGCCGGGCGAGCATGTCGAAAGGGCTGATCGACGACGCCCGACGCAAGGCGAAGGCGCTGGTGACGGAGCTGGCCACCACTGACGTTCCGGTGGTGGGCTGCGAGCCGTCCTGCCTGATGATGCTGCGCGACGACTACCGGACGCTGCTGTCGGACGATCCGGCAGCGACCGCGGTGGCCGGTCGGGTCCACCAGATCGAGGAACTGCTCGGCGAGGCCATTGACACGGACCTGCTGCGACTGGATCCCGACGCCTGGCCAGCCGGTCGGACACTGCTGTTCCACGGCCACTGTCACCAGAAGGCGGCGACCGGTACGGCCGCCACAATGGCTCTGTTGAGCCGGATTCCCGGTGTCCGGGTGACAGAGTTGGATGCCGGCTGCTGCGGCATGGCGGGCTCGTTCGGCTTCGAGGCCGAGCACTACGACGTGTCGATGTCAGTGGGGGAGGACCGACTGTTCCCCGCCGTGCGGGCCGCCGCCGACGACGTGGTCGTGGTCGCCACCGGTGTGTCGTGCCGGCAGCAGATAGCGCAGGGCACCGGTCGCCGGGCGTGGCATCCGCTGGAACTGCTGCGTGCGACCGCGGTTGCGGCCTCGCCGGGACAGGACGTCGGATCCGGCTGAGTGTCATCGGGTCGCCACCGCCAGGTCGACGACCTCGGGCGGTGTGGGCCGGCGGGCGCCGCGCAGCAGTGAGGCCACCGCTGCGACGACGGCGAGTACGGCGCCGAAGGCGAAGACGACGACCAGGCCGGAGTGGAACGGACCGGAGATCAGCTGGGGGAAGAACTGGTGTCCGGTCAGCGTCCGCTGTCGCGCCGTCGTCAGGCCGGCCAGTGTGCCGCTGGGCTGGAGCAGGTGCTGGATCGGGTTGACGCCGAGTTGGGCGGCGAACAGCGAAGCGACCGGTGGCAGGTTGCCGGTCTGCGCGGCGACGTGTGCCGAGACGCCTTGTTGTTGCAGCCCGCTGGTGAGCGTGTGCGGGAGGGTACGGGCCAGCCCGGCGATCATCAGGGAGAAGAACACGCCGATGGACACGGCGGTCCCCGAGTTCTGGAACGTGGCCCGCATCCCGGAGGCGACCCCACGGAGGTGGCCGGGCACGCTGCCCATGATGGAGGACGAGTTGGGGGAGGCGAACATACCGCTGGCGATCCCGTTGAGTGCGATCAGCAGCGCGAAGGTCCAGTAGCTGAAGTCGATCGGCAACATCAGGCCGAGGAAACTGGCGCCGAACAGCAGCGCGCCGCCGGTCGCCAGACCGCGCGAGCCGATTCGGTCGGACAGGTATCCCGACACCGGGCCCGCGGCGAGGAAACCCGCGGTGAGCGGCAGCATGAAGATGCCGGCCCACAGCGGTGTGGCGCTGAAGTCGTAACCGTGCGGTGGCAGCCAGATGCCCTGCAACCAGATGATCAGCACGAACTGCGTACCGCCGCGGCCGATCGAGATGGCAAGGCCCGCGACGTTGCCGAAGGTGAAGGCCCGCAACCGGAACAGGTCTGGCTGGACCATCGGTGCCGCCGCGCGCCGCTCGATGGCGACGAACGTGGCCAGGAGGGCGAGTCCGGCGACGATCAGCACGTCGACCAGCGGGTTGGTCCAGCCCATGGTGTGGTCGCCTTCGGCACCTCGGCCGGTCCGGTGTTCTCCGAACTGACCCCCACCACCATCACGCTCTCGCAGCCGGGTGCCCCGCTGTCCCCACCGCGCTGGGCACGTGGGCGGGAGTCGCACCGGACGTACCCCGCCTGTCCCTGGCACGACCGGGTCAGCCGGACACGACCAGGCACGCGGTGGTCGCCGAAGGGATCTTCGTGGTGCCGAACGGGTTCACCGACACGGGCGACGGACTGCGACTCGGCCAGCGGGCCATCGCCACGTTGCCACCGCAGGCGATCGGCATGACCGACCGACCACGGCCACCGGTCGACCAGACCTCGCCAGCGGGCCGACGGCTCGTCGCGTGCATCGCAGCGGCCGACGCACCGCCGGCGGTCGACCCCGACCAGTGGCTGCCCGGCGCTCACGCGCGGCTGACCGACACCGAGCAGTGCCAGCTCGGCCGATACGGACATCTGCTGGCCTACTGCATGATCGGGGCCACCCTGGGCCAGGAACTGCACGTGACCGATCTGGACTTCCCGTCGATCGCCGGCACGACGATCGACGCGACCAAGGCGCACCACGGCTTCCGACGCCGACCCGGCCAGGGCATGGACAGCGACGGCATCGCGGTCCTGGGCATCATGCACGACGACCGGGTCGCCGCGGTCACGCTGACCCGGCCCGGCGCGCCCGATGTCGAGGCCGTGCTGACGGCCGGCACCTTCATCCTGACCGGGCCGGCCCTGCACGGTGTCCGCGACGAGCACCTGCCGACGATGCACCTCACCGCACTGGACACCACCGGTGCGGTGCTGGAAACCGTGCCGTACCACCGGCCCGCCGACAGGCGTACTCCGGTGGCAGCGCGGATCGGCTGTTGATCGTGGGGGTGGGCTACCGGGTGGGGCCGGCCAGGGCGGCGTCGATCTCGGTCAGGTCCTGCTCGGTCGGGATCCACTCGCCTGCCGCCGCATTCGCGATCACCTGCTCCGGTGACGTCGCGCCGGCGATCACCGACGCGCAGCCCGGTCGGGCCGCCAGCGCGCCGATGCCGATCGCCAGCAGGTCGCGGTCGTGCTTCTCGCCCCATTCGGCCAGGCGCTCGACCTTGTCCAGCCGCTCGTCGGTGACGAACTGCGGGCGGCCGGCCAGTCGGGAACCCTCGGGGATGCCGGTGGCCCGGCGGACCTTCCCGGTGAGCATGCCGTTGGCCAGCGGGAAGTAGGGCAGTACGCCGAGGCCGTAGTGCACGGCGGCCGGCACCACTTCCTGCTCGGCCGCGCGCTCCAGCAGCGACCAGTGGTTCTGCGCCGACACGAAGGGCACGCCACCGATCTCACGGGCGGTGTGCGCGGCCGCCGCGATCTGCCAGCCGCTGAAGTTCGAGTGCCCGACGTACCGCACCTTGCCCTCGGCGACCAGTTCGCTGACCGCCGCGATGGTCTCCGCGATCGGCGTCGCCGGGTCGGGCGTGTGCAGCTGGTAGAGGTCGATGTAGTCGGTCCGCAGCCTGCGCAGCGACTCCTCGACGGCCCGCCGCACGTAGCCCCGGCCACCCTTGGCGCCTGCCGCGGCTCCGTAGCCCATGTCGGCGCTCTGCGCGCCCCACTTGGTGGCCAGCACGACCTGGTCGCGGCGGCCTTCGAGGACCTGGCCGAGGAACGTCTCGGAGCCGCCGTGGTTGCCGTAGACATCGGCCGTGTCCAGCAGGGTGATGCCGGCGTCGATGGCCGCGTCGACGACAGCGCGGGTGCGGTCGACATCCAGCCGCCCGCCGAAGTTGTTGCAGCCAAGACCAACCACCGAGACGAGCAAGCCACTGTCACCGACCGTTCGATACCGCACACGGACTCCTTCGCTGATGTTAGCCGTGCTAACAACTTACTCCAGGTGCGGGAATCCACCGCGCGCCCCGTCCTCGGTTCGAAATTCGCCGGAATCCGTCCGGCGAGGAGACCAGAACGTCATGGCTGCGTGAGACTGTGGCCATGTCCGAAAATGACCGTGTCGTCCCATAGTTGGATGCCGTTGGCCTGACCGGCCGCCTGACCGCGGCGCTGCGCGCACGTGAGTCCACTCGGGTGGACCGACTGTTCGACGACCCGCTCGCCGATCGCCTGGCCGCCGACGGCGGCCGGCCCCAGTTCGTGATCCTCGCCGCCGGCATGGGCACTCGCGCCTTCCGGGGACGGCTGGGCATACCATCGAGCCATTCACAGGAAACGTTAACGTTGCCGATGCCACGTCACCCATTTGGCTCGGCGGTCGAGTTGATCGACGCCGTACGTCCGACAACGAACTAATGATGGGCTGCATCGACTGGTCGACGCGTTTGGTCAAGTAGGCCAACGGATACCGGCCGTCCGGTATCTGTTGGCTTCGCATTCATTTCAGGTGGTCAGCGGTGCCGCACCCAGAGATTTTCCTCGCGGTAGACGGCCTGGTCGTGTTCCCGGTCCACATGGACCAGGTTCAACGCGTCGGGCACCATATAGTCACCCGATACCGGAAACGGCATGTCGGCCCATTTCTCCCATTCCGCCACAGTGCCCCGAATGACCATCGAGTTCGGCGCCGGACCGACGATCGCGGCGCCCATGCGCTGATGGGTGCGGATCCACGGGTCGATCGACAGGCCGTCGTCGCGGACCCACGTCTGGTACTCGGCCATCGAGAACTGCGGATAGCGGTGTTTCCAGGTCGGCCGGATCGGTGCCAGCACGGCGTCGATGCCCTGTTCGGCCGCCCGCTCGGTGAGCGTCGTGAGCACCCGGGTGGCCAGACCCTGTTTGTCGAAGTCACGGTGCACGGCAGCGGCCATGAAACTGAACGCGGTCGGCTGCGTCTCGGCATCGTGGTCCTCGACGGCGGCCACCAGTGCGCTGTCGTAGCCCTCCGGTGGTGCGCCCCGCCAGACGAACGGCACACCCCAGCCACCGGCAGCGACCTTGCCTTCGTGCAGGAGGTAGATGTCGTAGTGCGGGAAGTACTCCTGCGCCCGGTCGATGTACTGGCGTGACACGGGGTCGTGGAAGATGAACTCCGGCCAGCGCTCCCGGAACGCCGCACCGGCCTCGTCAGAAAGGTCGGGCCGGGAACTCACGGTCACCACCTCGAACGACATGGCGCCAGCATGTCCGGCTGCCGTCCGCGACGCAGGCGAATTTCGTTTGGTCAGCCCGCGGTGGGCCAACGGCGCCGGACCGTCGCCCTGTGGACCGTTCGCAGGTAGGGGGCCGCCGCGAGCCACGCCAGCGTGAACCGGTCGTCATCGGTGCTGGTCAGGCGGCCGACCCTCCAACCACGTGACCGGTCCGACGTCGGCCGGCGGCACGGTCGTGCCATCGGCGAGGCTCCGGACCAGCTCACCGGTGTACGTCTCGACCGACGGGTCCTCCGAGCCGATCCAGTAGCGCGCCTCGACCGTGCGCCCGGCCTCGAACACCCGGCAGACCGCGTTGCCGCCGCGCACCGGATAGCCCAGCGTGCGGCAGCGGCCGAGCACGTGGTTGAGCGCGGCGAAGCGGCCGTTCGCGAACTCGGTGGCCCCGTGCGTCCGGGCGCAGTTCGTCCAGATCGGCCAGCAGCACCGGATGCGGGATGTGCAGGGTGGCGGCCGACGAGCGGCGCGTGTCACCGTCCAACGTGACCACGCCGATCCCGCGCTCGGCGTCCACGTCGCGCAGGAACCCCGGCTCGCCGGTCGAACCC
>DASUJK010000349.1:0-8875 GCA_036279295.1 Pseudonocardiaceae bacterium
AGAACTGGGTATCCCGCCCGACGACATCGAGGTGGTGCACGGCGACACCGATCAGACCCCGTTCGGCCTGGGTACCTACGGCAGCCGGTCGACGCCGGTCTCCGGTGCGGCCGCGGCGCTGGTCGCCCGCAAGGTGCGCGACAAGGCCAAGATCATCGCGTCCGGGATGCTGGAGGTCTCGGTCGCCGACCTGGAGTGGGAGAAGGGCACGTTCCGGGTGGCAGGCGACCCGACCAAGGCCGTCACCATCACCGAGATCGCCCGGCGCGCGTACGGCGGTGCGCTGCCGGACGGCATCGAGGGCGGCCTGGAGGCCCAGGTCACCTACGACCCGGTGAATCTCACCTACCCCAACGGCGCCTACATCTGTGTTGTCGACGTGGCACCCGGTACCGGGGTGGTGAAGGTGCGTCGGTTCATCGCCGTGGACGACTGCGGTACCCGGATCAACCCGATGATCATCGAGGGCCAGGTGCACGGCGGGCTGACCGACGGTGTCGGCATGGCCCTGATGGAGATGATCTCGTTCGACGAGAGCGGCAACTGCCTCGGCGCCTCCTTGATGGACTACCTGATTCCGACCGCCCTTGAGGTGCCGGACTGGGAGACCGGCTACACCGTGACGCCGTCGCCGCACCATCCGATCGGAGCCAAGGGGGTCGGCGAGTCGGCGACCGTCGGCTCGCCGCCCGCTGTGGTGAACGCCGTGGTGGACGCGCTCAAGCCGTTCGGTGTCCGGCACGCGGACATGCCGTTGACGCCGTCGCGGGTGTGGGACGCGATGTCCGGCCACGCCACCCCGCCGATATGACGTTCACCGACGCCGACGACGTGCGTGAGCGGCTGGACGCGGTCGGCTATCTGGTGGACGACGGCCTGGCCAGCGCGCTGCTGTTCGCCACCATGCTGGGCAAGCCCCTGCTGCTGGAGGGTGAGCCGGGTGTCGGCAAGACCACGGCGGCCAAGGCACTCGCGTCGGTGCTGGGCACCGAGTTGATCCGCTTGCAGTGCTACGAGGGCCTGACCGCGGCGGAAGCGTTGTACGAGTGGAACTACCAGCGGCAGCTGTTGGCCGTCCGGCTGGCCGAGTCCCGGTCGGCCGCGTTGACCGACGCGGACCTGTTCGGCCCGGAGTTCCTGGTGGAGCGGCCGATCCTGCGCGCCGTGCGCCACCCTGGTCCGACCGCCCCGGTGCTGCTGATCGACGAGCTGGACCGCGCTGACGACGAGTTCGAGGCGCTGCTGCTGGAGTTTCTCGGCGAGTCGGCCGTGACCGTCCCCGAGTTGGGCACGTTCGTCGCGGAGCGCCCGCCGTTCGTGGTGCTCACCTCCAACCGCAGCCGGGAACTGCACGACGCGTTGCGCCGCCGCTGCCTCTACCACTGGATCGACTTCCCGGCGCCGCGGCGGATGGCGGAGATCCTGCGGCGCGCTGTGCCGTCGGCTGCCGAGCCACTGATCGCGTCGACAAGCCAGTTCGTCGGGCGGGTGCGGCTGTTGGACCTGGACAAGCCGCCCGGCCTTGCCGAGGCGATCGACTGGCTCGGTGTGCTGGCCGGTCTCGGTGTGGCCGAGCTGGTCCGCGATGACGTGGTGCGCTCGTTGGCCGCGTTGGCCAAGACGCCGGATGACCGCAACGCCATCGTGGCCGCGCTGCCCGGGCTGACGTGATGCTGGCCCCGGTCGATCGGGCCGCGTTCGCTGTGGCGCTGGCCGGCCGCATGCGGCGTGGTGGTGCTGGCACCGGGCTGACCGAGGTGGCCGACTTCGTGCGGGTGCTGACCGAGTTTCCGCCGCGTACCAGGGCGGAGCTGTACTGGGCGGCCCGGCTGACGCTGGTCCGTGAGCGCGCCGAACTCGACGTGCTGGACCGGGTGCTCGACCGCTTGCCGGAACCGGCGCCCCCGGTGGCCGGCCGTGCCCCCGGTGCCGGTTCGGGAGATGCGGTCCCGCTGCCGTGGGTGACACCGTCGCGCCCCGCGCTCGGGCACTCCGCCCCCGGGGACGACGGCCCGTCGCTGCCCGAGCCCGCGGCCAGTGCGCTGGTCACCGACGCGCAGCGGCCGTTCGAGCAGCTGTCCGCCGCGCGGCAGGCCGAGTTGGCCGGTCTGCTGACCTCGGCGACACAGGCGTGGCCGGCTCGCCGGGTGCTGCGCCACGCCGGTCCGCGTGGGCATCGGGTCGACGTGCGGGCGACGCTGGCCAGGTCGCGGCGGACCGGCTGGGAGCCGATCAAACTGGCCCGTCATGGGCCACGGACCAGGCGTCGGCGACTGGTCGTGCTGGCCGATGTGAGCGAGTCGATGCGGACGCAGAGCACCGCCTACCTGCACCTCATGCGCACGCTCGCCACGGTGCTGGACGCCGAGGCGTTCGCGTTCGCCACCACGTTGACCCGGCTCACCCCGGTGCTGCGCGGCGGCGGCACACCCGCCGAGGTGGTGCGCCGGGCGGGTGACCTGGTGGCCGACCGGTTCGGCGGTACCCGCATCGCCGGCAACGTCGCGGAACTGCTGCGCTCCCGCTGGGCGCCGGTGGTGCGCGGCTCGGTCGTGGTGATCGTTTCCGACGGCTGGGACACCGATCCGCCGGAACGCCTCGCAGCGGTGCTGCAACGCCTGCGGCGGCGGGCGTTCCGGGTCTGCTGGCTCAATCCGCGGGTCGCGGCGCCCGGTTTCGTGCCGAAGGTGGCGACGATGGCGGCCGCGTTGCCCTACTGCGACCGGTTCCTGCCCGCGGACACGTTCGCCGCGCTGGCCACAGCCATCGAGACGATCGCAGCGGATGCGCGAACCGGTCGGGTCAGCTCCACAGGGTCACGTAGATCGACGGCTTGAAGTGGCCCGGTGTCGAGCCGCTGCCGCGCAGCATCGCCTGTGCCGCCCGGGGAGTGGTGACGAAGCGGGTCAGTTCCTCAGCCGATGACGGCGCGTTCCCGTTGCCCAGTGTCGTGATGTGCCAGCCGCCGTTGGCCTGCAACAGCGGACCGGGCAGCCGCGCCAGGTCGCCGCTGGCGATGTCCTGCGCTGCCGCGAACGACACCACCAGCGCGATTCCCTTGCCCCGCTTGGCTTCCTGCAATGCGGCGGCATGGCTCTGGAAGATCTGCTGGTGTTCTTCCGGCACCTTCATCCGATGCAGCATCGCCGGCACCACACCTACTTTGGACGCCGCCGTCGGCCCGAGCAGCCACGTCTGGTCACGCAGCACCCCGGCGCTCGGGTGCGTCCTGGTCATCGGGTGATCGGGATGGACGACGGCGATGATCTGGTAGTTGAGAAAATGCCGTGAGGTGAACGCGTCGTCGGCGGCGTCCGGCCTCGGCCCCACGGTCGCGTCGACGGACCTGGTGAGCAGCAGTTTGTCGAACTGCGCCGAGTTGTGGATGCTCAGCTCGACGTCGAGGTCCTTGGCCCGGTCGGCGAACAGCCCGATCAGGCCGGGCGCCGAGTGTTCGGCGAACAGGTTCGACGCCGCGACCCGCAACAGCCGCCGCCCGCTGCCGGCCCGCCGCACCTCAAGGATCGTCTGGTCCTGCAGACCGAGCAGTTCGGCGGACCGGCTGGCCAGCCGCAGACCGCCGGGGGTGAACGCGAGGCCGGCCGCGGTGCGCAGGAACAGCTTGTCGCCCAGTTCCTTGCGCAACTGCCCGATGTGCAGCGACACCGCGGCCTCCGAGACGTGCAGGTCCGCTGCGGCACCCTTGACCGAGCCGAGCCGCACGACGGCCGCGAACGCCCGCAGTTGTGTCGGCGTCACCGCTGGTTCCTCCTCGCCGTCGCCGGTGGCGTCAGCCTATCCGCGGAGTCGGGCCAAGGTCGGCAGGCCGCACACCTTGTGCCATCGGCACCGTGTCGTACCAGCCACAACGCGGCCCGCCCGCCGGCCTGTCGAACCGGTCGACGTAGGGCTTGATGTCGACCACCGGCGTGCCGTCCAGCAGGTCCACCCCGGCGAACCGCAGCATGGCACCGTCGATGCCGACCAGCCGGACCAGGCTCAGGCCCAGCGGGTTGACCCGGTTCGGGCCACGCATCGCGAACATGCCCACCGACCGGCCGCTGGGTCGTAACAGAAACGGGACCTGCCGCATCCCTTCGTCCCGCGATGCGCGATCCAGCCACGTCACCAGCCACACGTGGTCGAATTCGGCCAGACCGGCCAACCCGGCGACGAACGGCTCGTGCACCTCCACCGTGGCCTGTTCGTCCAGGTTGAGCGCCGACTGGACGGGTGTCTGTTCGGCACCGTGGTGCTCAGAGTGGACGACACCGATCACGGTGAGCGGGCAGACCGATGACATTCGGTCAGAGTGCCCAGGTCGGCGGCCTGGCGGGAGACCGACGTAAGCATCCACTTAAGTCACCGTTGCCGCCGCGATACCACCGGAGAACCATGACCACCACGACAACCGGTGACGGCGCTCGGCGCTCCGTCCTCTGCCTGAACGGGCGTGCGGCATGCGAATCGAGTCCGAAGGCCACAGTCAGGGCACACCCCGGATGTACGAGCTGTTCGAGAACGCTCCGAAAACCGGCAAAAGCCCGACCGTGTGGGCGTTTCCCGAGTTCGTCGACTTCCTGAAGGTCGCAGGGCAACCGGTCCAGGGACCGTGGCCACCGCACCAGATCCCGAGGCCCGACCCCACCGAGGAGGACACCCCGGTCGCCGTGCCCGATCCGGAGGCCGACCTCGATTACTACCCCAAGTCCTAGTAGCCCGGCACCCCGGAGGTTGGGATGTACCCCTCGCGCTTCCGCTATGAAGCGCCCCGCTCGATCGGCGAAGCGATCGAGTTGCTGCACGCCGGCAACGGGGAGGCGAAGGTGCTGGCCGGCGGCCAGAGCCTGGTGCCACTGCTGAAGCTGCGCTTCGCCGGGCCGGACCTGCTCGTCGACATCAACGCGCTGCCCGGTCTGGACTACCACCGCGTCGACGCGGACGGCAGCATCCACATCGGCGCGCTGTGTCGGCACGCCGATCTGGAGAAGTCGAGCCTGCTGGTGGAGCGGCAGCCGACGATGGCAGCGGTGGCCCCACTGGTCGCAGATCCCATCGTGCGCAACCGGGGCACTCTCGTCGGCTCGCTGTGTCACGCCGACCCGCAGGGCGACTGGGCGGCCGCCGTGACCGCGCTGGGTGGCCATGTCGTCGCCCAGGGTCCGGCCGGCCGACGGACCATCCCGATCGCCGAGTTCGTCCTCGGACCGTTCCAGAACGCGCTGTCCTACGACGAAATCGCCGTCGAGGCGGTGATCCCGCCACCGCAGGGGATTCCGGCCGGCGGGTACATCAAGCTGGAGCGGCGGATCGGCGACTTCGCCACCGCCGGTGTGGCGGTCGCCATCGACACCGACGGCACCGTCGTGCGGCGGGCCGGCATCGCGTTGACGGGCGTCGGTGCCGCCACCGTGAACGCCACCGAAGCCGCGGCCGCACTCGTCGGCAGGCCACTGGGCGCCGAGTCGATCGCCGCTGCCGCCGAACGGGCTTCCGCTGCCGCGCAGCCGAAGTCCGACCACCGGGGCAGCGCGGCCTACAAGCGGCACCTCGTCGGGGTGTTCGTCCAGCGCATCCTGAACGCACAGTTGACCACGGTGGCGGCAGCGTGACGCGCCGACCAGGAACGGGGATGGGCGAATGAGCAGCCTGTTCGAGGAGATCCGCGACGAGCCGGGCGCCGACGTGCCGGTCCGGCGGGTCTCGATCACGGTCAACGGCAAGCGGCGTACGGCCGACATCGAGCCCCGCCTGCTACTGGCCCACCTGCTGCGGCAGGGACTCAAGCTGACCGGCACCCACACCGGTTGCGACACCACCAACTGCGGTGCCTGCACGGTGTTGTTCGACGGCAGGCCGGTCAAGAGCTGCACGATGCTCGCCGTACAGGCCGACGGCCACGAGGTGACCACGGTGGAGGGACTGTCGCCCAGCGGCAGGCTGCACCCGCTGCAGGAGGGCTTCAAGGACGAACACGGCCTCCAGTGCGGATTCTGCACGCCGGGCATGATGCTGGCCGCCAAGGCGCTGCTCGCCGAGAACCCGGACCCGACCGAGGACGAGGTCCGGTGGGCGCTGTCGGGCAACCTGTGCCGCTGCACCGGCTACCAGAACATCGTCAAGGCCGTGCAGTGGGCGGCGGCCAAGATGCGCGAGGACGGTGCGGAATGACCACAACGGACAGTCGCGCGCTGGACGAGATCAAGATCGGCGGCATGGGCGCGAGCCGCCGCCGGGTCGAGGACGACCGGTTCATCCGCGGCAAGGGCAACTACATCGACGACATCGCCCTGCCGGGCATGCTGCACATGGAGATCGTGCGCAGCCCGCTGGCCCACGCCCGCATCAGGTCGATCGACACCAGCAGGGCCTACGCGATCCCCGGCGTCCGGCTGGTGCTGACCGGCGAGATGATGGCCACCCGCAACCTGGCCTGGATGCCGACACTCTCCTATGACACGCAGGCCGTGCTGGCCACCGACAAGGTGCGGTTCCAGGGCCAGGAAGTGGCCTGTGTCATCGCCGACGACCCGTACGTCGCGAAGGACGGCTGCGAGGCCATCGTCGTGGACTACGAGCCGCTGCCGCCGATCGTCAACCCGGAGCAGGCGCTGGCCGACGACGCGCCGCTGATCCGGGACGACAAGGAGAACCAGCACGACAACGTGGCGTTCGACTGGGAGGTCGGCGACCGCGCTGGCACGGACAAGGCGTTCGCCGAGGCCGACGTGATCTCCTCGGTGGACCTGCACTACCCGCGTTCGCACCCGTCACCGCTGGAGTGCTGCGGATCGATCGCCGACTTCAACCGGGCGACGTCCAAACTGACCGTCTACATGACGACCCAGGCACCGCACATCGTGCGCGCCGCTGTCGCACTGATCGCGGAACTGCCCGAGCACATGATCCGGATCGTCTCGCCGGACCTTGGCGGCGGGTTCGGCAACAAGGTGCCGGTGTATCCGGGTTACGTCATGGCGATCCTGGCGTCGATCCTGTTGGAACGGCCGGTCAAGTGGATCGAGGACCGGACCGGCAACCTCATCTCCACCGGGTTCGGCCGCGACGTGTACCTGCACGGCGAGATCGCGATGCGCAAGGACGGCCGCATGCTGGGCGTCCGCATGGCGACGGTGTCCGACCACGGTGCGTTCTTCGCCGACGCGCAGCCGAGCAAGTTCAAGATCGGCCTGATGCACTCGGCGTTCTCGTGTTACGACATCCCGGCCGCGCACCTCGTCGCCCGCGGTGTCTACACGAACAAGGCGCCCGGCGGTGTCGCGTACCGGTGCTCGTTCCGGGTCACCGAGGCCATGTTCTTCCAGGAGCGCATGGTTCGGACCGCCGCCCTGGACGCCGGCATCGACCAGGCCGAGTTCCGCCGGATCAACTTCGTCCGGGACGACGACTTCCCACACCGCACGCCCTATGGCTTCCTGACCGACTCCGGCCAGTACACCAAGTGCCTCGACGTCGCCATGGAAGCCATCGGCTACGAGGACTTCCTTGTGCAGCAGGCAGAAGCGCGCAAGGAGGGCCGACTGCTCGGCATCGGCATCTCGACCATGACCGAGCCGCTCGGTGCCGGCAACAGCCGTGAGTACGACATCCTCGGCATCAAGATGTTCGACTCCGCCGAGTTGCGCGTGCACATGACCGGCAAGGCGATCCTGCGCACCGGGGCCAAGACCCAGGGCCAGGGCCACGAGACGACGTGGGCGCAGATCGTCGCGCACGAACTGGGGTTGCCGGCCGACGACGTTGTCGTCGAGGAGGGTGACACCGACACGGCACCGTTCGGCATGGGCACCTACGCGTCCCGCAGCACACCGGTGGCCGGTGCGGCGGTCGCGATGGTCGCCCGCAAGGTGCGGGCGAAGTCCCGCAAACTGGCCGCGCACCTGCTGGAGGTGTCCGAGGAGGACGTCGAGTGGGAGCTGGGCAGGTTCTACGTGCGCAGCGCGCCCGAACTCGGTGTCACGATCCAGGAATGCGCGATGGCCGCGTACAGCAACATGCCCGACGGTCTGGAACCCGGCCTTGAGGCGAACGCCTACTACGACCCGCCCAACCTGACCTGGCCGTTCGCCGCCTACGTCTGCACGGTCGAGATCGACCCGGAGACCGGCGTCTGGGACGTGCTCAACTTCGTGGCCGTCGACGACTGCGGTGTGCGGATCAACCCGATGATCGTCGAGGGCCAGATCATGGGCGGCCTCACCGAGGCCTACGCGATGGCGAACATGCAGTTCATCACGTTCGACGCGGAGGGCAACTGCGTCGGGTCGAACTTCATGGACTACCTGCTGCCCACCGCGTGGGAGACACCCGGCTGGGAGCTGCACGAGGTCGTCACCCCGTGCCCGCACCACCCGATCGGCGCCAAGGGTGTCGGCGAGTGTGCGACAGTCGGTGGACCGGCTGCCTTCGTCAACGCGGTGATCAACGCCGTCGGGGACACGCGGGTGCGCAACATCGACATGCCGTTGCTGCCCGACCGGGTCTACGAGGCGATCAACCAGCGCCACGACGTGTCCGGGGCACCGCCGGTCCGCAACGACTAGGAGACGCGATGACCGGTCACAGCATGGACAGTTGGGACGTGATCGACCAGGCGGCGGAACTGTCCCGCCGCGGTCAGGCGTTCGCGCTGGCCACGGTCGTGTGGCGGCAGGGTCCGTCGTCGGGACAGCAGGGCGCACGGGCCATCATCACAGCGGGTGGCCAGCTGTTCGGCTGGATCGGTGGCGCCTGCGCCGAACCGGTCGTGATCCGGGAAGCGGCGCGCGTGATCGCGCAGGGCAAGGCCCAACTGCTGTTGCTGGGCACACCGGAACAGTTCGGCCAGGCAGTGCCAGAAGGCATGGTCGTGGTG
>DASUJK010000350.1:0-2992 GCA_036279295.1 Pseudonocardiaceae bacterium
CAATGCCCTTGAGCCACTTCACATGCCGGAAGCCGTGCTGCAATTCATTGCGCAGCCGCAGCGGCGCCCCGTGGCCGTAGCTCACCGGCTCGCCGTTCATGTCGTACGCCAGCATGGTCAGGTGGTTGCTCATCTGCTCGATCGGGTGCGCGACGTAGTAGACGCCGCCGTCGGCGCCGGGGCCCAGCGAGTAGAACACCACCCATTTGGCCTCGGGCAGCGGCTTGACGATGTCGATGATCGTCTGCATCGACACGCCGCCCCATTTGGCGACACCCGACCAGCCCTGGATGCAGAAGTGTTGGGTGATTTGCTCGTGGTAGGGCAGGCCATGCAAGTCGGCCAAGGAGAAATCGGTGGGATGCTCGACGAGGCCGTAGACGCGCAGCCGCCAGTCCACGAAGTCGTTCTTCTCGAGCTCTTTGTACTCAACGGTTTCCGGGTAGGTGCCGTTGTGCCACAGGTACGGTGAGATGTCCTCGTCGGTGAACGCGCCGGGTTTCGGGTTGGTGCGCTCGAACAGCCGCTGCAGCGGCCCGACGAGCGCGTACCCGACGCGTTGCACCACGCGGGGGTGGCGATAGGTGAACGGCGTCGCGGCCAGCCAGCCGGCGGCAACCACCGCCATGGCGACGGTGAACATTGCGAATCCCACCCAGCCGCCGTCGTCGCGGGCAGCGAACATGTGGTTGAGGTTGCGCAAGGCGTCGGTGGCGAAGACGAGCGTGACGTGGACGACGATGAACGACAAGAAGTAGCACAGCACCAGGAAATGCAGCGAGCGTGCGGCCTGGATGCTGAACCGCTTACTGATCACGGTGAAGCGCATCGAGAGGGCCGGCGACATCCCCAGCCCGGTGATCAGCGCCAGTGGCGCGGCGATGAAGACGGTGGTGAAATACGCCAGCAACTGCAGTGCGTTGTAGGCCACCCAGGTGTGGTCAGTCGGCCAGTCCAGCGAAAGGTATTGGATCGCAACCGAGGCCGCGTTGGGAAAGACGTCCCAGCTGGTCGGCACGAGGTGTCGCCATTGGCCGGTGACGAACAGCAGCACGTAGAAGACCGCGCCGTTGAGCAGCCACAGGACGTCTGTGCCAAGGTGCCACCACCGCGCCAGCCCGATCGAATGGCGAATTCCCGGTAACCCCAGTTGACGTGGCAGCGAAACCGAATCGTCCTTGGCCGTCCACAGCGGGTCGTCCGGCACCGGCGTCGTCAGGCGCAGCCACTCGTCCCTGCCGGGCGTCGAGTTGCGGCTGAAATAGAGCCGCGGATGGTCGCACAGGATCTGCAGCCCGGAGCGGACGATGAATGTCATCAAGAACAGGTTGAAGAAATGCGTCCAGTCCACCCATGCGGGGATGCCCGGGCTGATGCCGGAAGGCACGTCGGCGCCGGGATACCGCTGGATGAACGCCTGGACCGCAGGCATGTTGTGCAGGCCTTTGCCCACTGCCACCGCCGCGATCAGCAGGGCGAACCCAATGGGCGCCAGCCACAACGGATTTAGCCACTTGTCACGACCGATACGTAGTTGCGGCGCGATCGCCCGCTTGTCCTCCATCCCGCCGGCCCAGGTCCGCGGGTTGACGATGTTCTCGGCGAGGCGCAGCTCCGCCCGATAGTCGGTGACCTGATGCCCGTTGAACGCTGGGCTTGCCGACGGATCGACGTGTCGGTCAGCGCGCCGGCCTGTGCCATGGGAGTGCCGGGTGCCGGTTTCGTTGTCGGTCATGGAAGCGCGTACTCCCTCTGGTTTATACAAGCACCCTTGTGTAAACTCTACGCGATGACGTACGTGATCGGAAAGCCGTGTGTTGACGTGATGGACCGGGCCTGCGTGGAGGAGTGCCCGGTGGACTGCATCTACGAGGGCGGCCGGGCGCTCTACATCCACCCCGACGAGTGTGTGGACTGCGGCGCGTGTGAACCGGTCTGCCCTGTCGAGGCGATCTACTACGAGGACGATTTGCCCGAAGAGTTGCAGCCCTATCTAGCGGACAACGCCGCGTTCTTCTTCGACACCCTGGCCGGCCGGGACGAACCCCTGGGGTCACCGGGCGGGGCGGCCAAGGTGGGCCCGCTGGGCGTCGACACACCGCTGGTGGCCGGCCTGCCCAGGCAAGATGCGCAGCAAGCGTGAGTGCGGTCGCCATGTCACACGGGGAGCCATCAGGCCGCCGTCGTGATGTGCTGCGGGTGTTGAAGGCCGCGTCCAACCCCATGAGCACCACCGCGATCGCCAAAGTCCTTGGCGTGCATCCCAACACCGTCCGCTTCCACCTGAATGCGTTGCTCAGCGACGGACGGGTGGAGCATATTGCACCGTACCGCAAACGACCGGGGCGCCCACCGCTGATGTTTCGCGCGATCCCGCAGATGGACCGCAGTGGACCGCGCCATTTTCGGTTGCTCGCCGAAATCCTCGCGACAGGCCTGGCCTCCGCCCGCGATCCGAGCGCCAAGGCTCAGGCCGCGGGTCGTGCCTGGGGGCGACAGTTCAAAGCGTCTGGGCGACAGCGGAAAAAGACGAGCGGCAAAGAATCGATCGACCACCTCGTCGGCGTGCTCGACGAGTTCGGCTTTGCCCCCGAACGCCGGAAATCCGATGGGCAGCAGTGGATTGACTTGCGCCATTGCCCATTTCTCGAGCTTGCCGAGACCCGAACCAAGATCGTGTGCCCAATCCATCTGGGGATCATGCAAGGGGTCCTGGAAAGCCAGGCGGCGCCGGTCGGCGTCGACCGGTTGGACCCGTTCGTCGAACCGGACCTGTGCGTTGCCCACCTGACGCTGCTGGAAAACGCCCGCGGCGCCTGAATCTGCGCGGACTGGCTGGGTGTTACCGCCAGCTGGCCGGTAGGTCGATGATGTGATTGGGGCAGTAGTCCTGGGCCGCCATGGACATGACATTGCGCGCGTCGGTCGCCGACATCGTGGCTCGCAGCTGCATGAAGGCGTATTCCGCTGGCGCATAACCTGATTCGGGGCC
>DASUJK010000351.1:0-11065 GCA_036279295.1 Pseudonocardiaceae bacterium
GCGGTGCCGTGCGGGTGGCCGAGTACGCCACGTTCGGCACACCGGAACTTGCCCGCTCGGCCGCCACCGCACTGGGGGAGAGGCACGGCTGCCTGCTGGCCAACCACGGCGCGATCACCGTCGGCGGCAACCTGGACGCCGCCTATGACCGGGCGCTGCAACTGGAATGGCTGTGCCAGGTGTGGCTGGCGGCCCGGTCGGCGGGCGAGCCACGGCTGCTGCCGGCCGAGGAACTGGCGAAGGTGACCGAACTGATGCGCGAGTACGGCAGCGCCAGCCGCGAACACTAGAGCGGCAGACCGGCGTCCAACAGCGCGAAACCCTTGTCCAGCACGTCGAGCACGTCCGGTAGGGACTGCTCCTCCTCGATGTCCAAAGTCGCCAGTGCCACGCCGACCATCGCGCCCGCGAACACCCGGACCCGCAGCTCGTTCTCGGCCAGCCCGTACCGTTCGGCGATCAGGCCGGCGAGCAGCCGCAGCGATCGCGTGTACTCGTCCAGCACGGCCATCCGCAGTTCCGGCACGTCCCGGACCAACTGGCGCCGCTCCCGGTCGCGTTCCTTGTCGGCCTCCGGCATGGCGGCGAACACCGCCCGCAGCGCGGCCCGGACCGCCTCGATCGGGGTCAGTTCCACCGGTTGGCCCCGGAACGCGGCCATCAGCAGCAGGTCGAACTCGTCGTGCAGGACGACGTCTTCCTTGGTGGGGAAGTAGCGGAAGAACGTGCTCGGCGACACCTCGGCCGCGTCCGCGATCTGGTCCACGGTGGTCTCCGCGTAGCCCTGCTCGCGGAACAGCCGCATCGCGTGTTCCCGGATGGCGGCGCGCGTCTTCGCCTTCTTGCGTTCCCGCAGCCCGAGTACGGGTGCCGAGCCGTCAGGCACTGACCTCACGATCCGATTCCTCCGCTTCGGCCCCTGGTTGCCGGTTTGTCGCAGTGTCCACACCGCTACCGCTCATAGTCGCAGACCGGGCGGCGGAACTGACCAGACTTCCCGGGCTGACCAGTGCGGACCTGGCCATCCGGTAGAGCAGGCCCGCCATCTGGTCACGGCCGAGGTGGGCACTGTGCGGGGTGGAGTTGATCAACCCGAACACCGCGTGTGCCGCCGCCCTGGCCCCGGGTTCGCCGACGCCGGGCACCGTGGCGGTGATCGTGCGGACCCACACCTCGACGTAGCGGCGCTGCATCCCGCGCACGCGCCTGCGGTCGGGCTCGGCGAGGTTGCCCAGGCTCCGCTCCTGCACGGTGATCAGCGCGGGATTGTCCAACGCGAAGTCGACGTGGAACCGGATCAGCTCGGTCAGGGCCCGCTCGGCGTCGGCGTTGGCGTCGACCGTGCGCTGGCCGCCGGCGAGCAGGTACTCGCTGATCGACGTCAGCATCTCGCCGAGCATCGCGTCCTTGCTGCGGAAGTGCCGGTACAGCGCGGGACCGGAGATGCCCACCGCCGCGCCGATGTCGTCGATGCCGACACCGTGGAATCCGCTGCGCGCGAACAGCTCGGCCGCCGCGGCCAGGATCTGGTCGCGACGGCTCGGCTTTCCGCTGGTCACGCCCTGGCTGGCTGAGTTCGGCACATCACGAGGTTAGCGCATGTTAACCACCTGGTTCGGCAGTGGTTCGGCTGCGCCCAGCCGGAAGTGACCGTACGGCAACGGATCGGCGACGGCATGACGCACCGACGGCGGTAATTCCGTGGCAGTTGGTTAACCGTTGACCGTCTCCTTCTGTATTTGGTCAGGCCTTGGTATTGATTGGTGGACATGTTGCGGCCCAAGGAGGTGCCATGCGTCTGGTCCGGATTCTGGCTGGCGCGGCGGTAGTGACCGTCGCCACGATGCTGGGAGTTGTGGTGCCGGCGACGGCCGCCACCGGCACGAATTACGTAGCGCTCGGCGATTCGTACGCGTCCGGTGTCGGCACCGACGACTACATCAGCGACGGCACGAGCTGTGACCGCAGCCCGGAGGGCTACCCGGGGCTGTGGGCGGCGGCGCACGCCACCGCTTCCTTCGACCTGGCCGCGTGTTCCGGCGCCGTCACCGCGGACGTGCTGAACAACCAGCTCGGCGGCCTGAGCGCGGCCACCAACCTGGTCACGGTCACCATCGGCGGCAACGACGCCGGCTTCACGACGGTGCTGGAGGACTGCATCCTGGACAGTGACTCGGGCTGCACCAGTGAGGTGACCAGCGCGGAGAACTTCGTGAAGACCACGCTGCCCGGGCGGTTGGACAGCGTGTACAGCGCCATCCGGTCGCACGCGCCGAACGCGACGGTGATCGTGCTGGGCTACCCCCGCTTCTACCAGGTGCCCGGCTCGTGCATCTTCGGCCTGTCCAACACCAAGCGGACCGCCATCAACGGCGGTGCCGACCAGCTCGACGCCACCATCTCGACCGAGGCGGCCAAGTTCGGCGACCGCTTCGGTGACGTGCGCAGCGCGTTCAGCACGCACGAGATCTGTTCGTCCGGCACGTCCTGGTTGCACAGCGTGGACGTCACCCACATCACCGACTCGTACCACCCGACCGCGTCCGGTTACTCCGGTGGCTACGAGCCGGTGCTGCACGCGATCACGGGCTGACCTGCCGCTTCTTCTCCCGTGCCGACTCGACTGGACGGTGTGGTTAGTGGCCGCTAACATGGCGACAGGGCCATGTTAACGGCCACTAACGCACTGCATTCGGTGAGGCGAGGGGAAGATGGACGCGCCCGTCCTGCGCACTGCTGCCGATCCAACCGCGGAAACCCACCGCCGCAACGTCAAAACGCATACCGCGCTGGCCGACGAGCTACGCGCCCGACTCGCCGAGGCGGCCCGAGGTGGCCCCGAACGAGCGAGGCAGCGGCACGTCGAACGCGGCAAGCTGCTGCCGAGGGACCGGGTGGACACCCTGCTCGACCCCGGCTCGCCGTTCCTCGAACTGTCCGCGCTCGCGGCCACCGGGATGTACGGCGACGAGGCACCATCCGCCGGCATCATCACCGGCGTCGGCCGAATTTCCGGCCGTGAATGTGTGATCGTCGCCAATGACGCCACCGTCAAGGGCGGCACTTATTACCCGATGACAGTCAAGAAACACCTGCGGGCGCAGGAAGTCGCACTGCACAACCGGCTGCCGTGCGTCTATCTGGTGGACTCCGGCGGCGCGTTCCTGCCCCGGCAGGACGACGTGTTCCCGGACCGTGAACACTTCGGCCGGATCTTCTACAACCAGGCCACCATGTCCGGCCAGGGCATCCCGCAGGTCGCCGCCGTGCTCGGCTCGTGCACCGCGGGTGGCGCCTATGTGCCCGCGATGAGCGACGAGGCCGTCATCGTGCGCGGTCAGGGCACGATCTTCCTCGGCGGGCCGCCGCTGGTGAAGGCGGCGACCGGCGAGGTCGTCACAGCCGAGGAACTGGGCGGCGGTGACCTGCACTCGCGGGTGTCCGGCGTGACCGACCACCTGGCCGACGACGACGCGCACGCGCTGCGGATCGTGCGCTCGATCATCGACACCGTCGGTCCACGCGCCGACCCGCCGTGGCAGGTCGGGCCGGTGGACGAGCCCGTCGTGGACCCCGGTGCCCTGTACGGCGTCGTGCCGACCGATTCGCGCACGCCCTACGACGTCCGCGAGGTGATCGCTCGGATCGTGGACGGCAGCCGGTTCGCCGAGTTCAAGAAGGAGTACGGCGCCACCCTGGTCACCGGGTTCGCCAGCATCCACGGCCACCCGGTCGGCATCGTGGCCAACAACGGTGTGCTGTTCAGTGAGTCGGCCATGAAGGGCGCGCACTTCATCGAACTGTGCGACCGGCGCTCGATCCCGTTGGTGTTCCTGCAGAACATCACCGGCTTCATGGTCGGCCGGGAGTACGAGGCCGGTGGCATCGCCAAGCACGGCGCCAAGATGGTCACCGCGGTGGCGTGCGCGCGGGTGCCGAAGTTCACCGTGATCATCGGCGGCTCGTTCGGTGCCGGCAACTACTCCATGTGCGGCCGGGCCTACTCGCCCCGGTTCCTGTGGATGTGGCCCAACGCCAGGATCTCGGTGATGGGCGGCGAGCAGGCCGCTGCCGTGCTGGCGACAGTTCGGGCCGACCAACTCGAAGCGCGTGGCGAACCGTGGTCGACCGAGGACGAGACCGCGTTCAAGGAGCCGATCCGCCAGCAGTACGAGGACCAGGGCAACCCCTACTACGCCACCGCCCGGCTGTGGGACGACGGTGTGATCGACCCGATGGACACCAGGATGGTGCTCGGTCTCGCGCTGTCCGCCGCCGCCAACGCGCCGCTGGCCCCGGTCGGCTACGGCGTCTTCCGGATGTGAGGCAGGCAATGTTCGATACCGTCCTCGTCGCCAACCGGGGCGAGATCGCCGTCCGGGTGATCACCACGCTGCGGCGCCTCGGCATCCGGTCGGTCGCCGTGTACAGCGACCCGGATGCCGGCGCCCGGCACGTGTTGGCCGCCGACGTCGCCGTGCGGCTCGGGCCGGCGAAGGCCAGCGAGAGCTACCTGTCGATCGAGCGGATCGTCGAGGCCGCCCTGCGGACCGGTGCCCGGGCCGTGCACCCGGGTTACGGCTTCCTGTCCGAGAACGCCGCGTTCGCGGCCGCGTGCGAGCGGGCCGGGCTGGTGTTCGTCGGGCCGCCCGTGGCCGCGATCGAGGCGATGGGCGACAAGATCCGGGCGAAGCTCACCGTGGCGCAGGCCGGGGTGCCGGTGGTGCCCGGCCGGACCGAGCCGGACATGACCGACGAGCAGCTGGCCGACGCGGCGACCGAAGTCGGGTTTCCCGTGCTGCTCAAGCCATCCGCGGGTGGCGGCGGCAAGGGCATGCACCTGGTGACCGCGGCGGGCGACCTCGCCGAGGCGATCGCGTCGGCACGGCGGGAGGCGATGTCGTCGTTCGGCGACGGCACCCTGCTGGTCGAGCGGTTCGTCACCCAGCCGAGGCACATCGAGATCCAGGTGCTTGCCGACTCGCACGGCACCGTGCTGCATCTCGGTGAGCGGGAGTGCAGCCTGCAACGTCGGCACCAGAAGATCGTCGAGGAGGCGCCGTCGCCGTTCCTGGACGAGCCGACCAGGCAGCGGATGGGCCAGGCGGCCGTGGACGCGGCCAAGGTGGTCGGCTACACCGGCGCCGGCACCGTCGAGTTCATCGTGTCGGCGGACCGGCCCGACGAGTTCTTCTTCATGGAGATGAACACCCGGCTCCAGGTGGAGCACCCGGTGACCGAACTGGTGACCGGCATCGACCTGGTGGAGCAGCAGCTGCGGGTGGCCGCGGGCGAGCGCCTGACCGTGACCCCCGGCCCGCCCGTCGGCCACGCGATCGAGGTGCGCGTCTACGCCGAGGACCCGGCCCGTGGTTTCCTGCCCACCGGCGGCCGGGTGCTCGCGCTGCGCGAACCGGCCGGGCTGCGGGTGGACTCCGCCCTGGCGCCGGGCCTGGTGGTGAGCAGCGACTACGACCCGATGCTGGCCAAGTACATCGCGCACGCGGACACGCGGGACGAGGCGCTGCGGCAGCTGGGTGCCGGGCTGCGGGCATGCGAGATCCTCGGTGTGACGACGAATCTTGGCTTCCTGCAACAGTTGTTGGCCGATCCCGATGTGGTGGCCGGCCGGCTGGACACCGGACTGGTCGAGCGGTCCATGGACCGGCTGGTGGCCGACGACATCCCTGGACACGTGCTCGTCGCGGCAGCGCTGGAGCGGGCGCTGAGCCTGGAAACCGTTGGTGACGACCCGTGGGACACGCCGGGTGGCTGGCGGCTGGGTGAACCGGCGTGGACCCGGTGGTCGATCGGGCTGCCCGGCCGGGAGTCCGTGCCGGTGCGGCTGCGTGGCCGGGCGGCCGCCGCCGAGGTGGTCGTCGGCGACGGCGAACCGGTGACCGCCGCCGCCCGCTGGGACGGGTCGGACCTGGTGCTCGACCACGACGGCACGACCCGCCGTTACGGCTGTGCGCGGGACGGCGCCGTGCTGTGGCTGGGCATCGACGGCCGGGCGTGGCCGCTGACCGAGACGTCCCGGCTGGCCGTGGCCGGTGCCGCCGCCGGTGCTGCCGGTGGCCCGTTGACCAGCCCGATGCCGGGCACGGTGCTTGCCGTGCGCGTCGCGGTGGGGGAGCACGTCGCGGCGGGGACGCCGCTGTTGGTGGTCGAGGCGATGAAGATGGAACACACCATCACCGCACAGGTGGATGGCGTGGTCGCCGAGTTGTACGTCCGGGCAGGCCAACAGGTCGCGCTGGACGAGCCGTTGGCCGTGGTTACCAGCCCGGAGGACTAGCGATGATCGACAACAGGTTGGATCCCGAACAGGAGACACTCCGCAAAACAGTTGAGGATTTCGCCAGGCACGAGGTCGCGCCCGTGATCGGCGAGTTCTACGAACGTGGTGACTTTCCGTACGACATCGTCGCCGGCATGGGCCGAATGGGCCTGTTCGGGCTGCCGTTCGCCGAGGAGTACGGCGGTATGGGCGGTGACTACTTCGCGCTGTGCATCGCGCTGGAGGAACTGGGCCGGGTCGACTCGTCGGTCGCGATCACCCTGGAGGCGGGCGTGTCGCTCGGCGCGATGCCGCTGTACCGGTTCGGCACCGAGGAACAGAAGCAGCGGTGGCTGCCGTCGTTGTGCGCCGGCGAGCAACTGGGTGCGTTCGGCCTGACCGAGCCGGGTGGCGGCTCGGATGCCGGAGCCACCACGACCACGGCCAAGCTGGACGGCGACAGCTGGGTGATCAACGGCTCCAAGGCGTTCATCACCAATTCCGGCACGGACATCACGGCACTGGTCACCGTCACCGCGGTCACCGGCATCAGGGCGGACGGCCGCAAGGAGATCTCGGCGATCATCGTGCCGGCGGGCACACCGGGATTCAGCGTGTCGAAGAAGTACTCCAAGGTCGGCTGGTGCGCATCCGACACGAGAGAACTGTCGTTTGTGGACTGCCGGGTGCCCGAGGAGAACCTGCTCGGCGAGCGCGGCCGTGGCTACGCCCAGTTCCTGTCGATCCTGGACGAGGGCCGGATCGCCATCGCGGCACTGTCGGTCGGCCTGGCGCAGGGCTGCGTCGACGAGTGTGTGCGGTACGCGCGGGAGCGGGAGGCGTTCGGCCACAAGATCGGCGAGTACCAGGCGATCCAGTTCAAGATCGCCGACATGGAGGTGCGGGCGCACACCGCGCGGCTGGCGTACTACGCGGCGGCGGCCAAGATGCTGCGCGGCGAGCGGTTCAAGCAGGAGGCCGCGATCGCGAAACTGGTGGCGTCCAACGCCGCGATGGACAACGCCAGGGATGCCACGCAGGTGTTCGGCGGCTACGGCTTCATGAACGAGTACCCGGTCGGCCGCTTCTACCGGGACGCCAAGATCCTGGAGATCGGTGAGGGCACCAGCGAGGTCCAGCGCATGCTGATCGCCAGGCAGCTCGGGCTCTGAGTCACCCGGCGGCGGCGGTGTTCGGTGCGGTCACGCTGATCGAGGCGTCCACGTTCGAGATGTCCATGTCGACCGTGGCCGGCTGCTTGCCGGGCACCGTGAACTCCTCGCGGACCGGCAGGTGCGCTCCGTCCTGCGCCAGCCACACCGTCGCGTCGACGTTCGACCTGATCCCCGGCACCAGCGCCGAGACGATGTTGACGGTGATCGTGCCGGTGAGCTTGTAGCACTGGACGCCGTCCACCGTCTCCTTTGCCGTCGTCGTCGGATTCTCCAGGTTGTCCGTCACCTTGGCCAGGCCGATGTTCGGGTTGAGGACCACGGCCGGGTCGAACAGGTTGATGGCGGCTGCCGACGCGACCCGCTGATAACCGCCGGCCTGCCTGCGCACGTAATAGGCACCCTTCACCGCCACGAAATCGATCTCCGACGCCGCGCCCGCATCGGCGATCTTGACCGATCCCTTGGCCGTGCCGTGCGAGTCCAGGTCGATCTGGGCGCTGCGCATCGGCACACCGGGCAGGGCGCCGTGCACCGTGAACGTGAGGTGCGCGCTGGTCACCGACCGCAGTGCGGTGCCGGCGGTGGCGATCAGCTCGGTGCCGGCCGGCAGGTTCGCCGGGTCCAGTTCGAGGCTGGTGCAGCCGGCGAGGGCGAGGGTGGCCGTGGCGATCAGGAGCCCGGCCAGCGGGCGACGCGTACGCAGCATTGCCGTAGCGTAATGTTGCTCATGGCAAGTTTGCGACGCCCAAATGTCAGGGCCACAGCAGGTGGTGCGTCCACGTGGTGGGCTCTCCGCCTGGGTGTTGATGTGTCGCTTCGCTCCTGGCCTTCCCGCGCCGCTGCCGCGCCAAGGCCTGGTAGCGCACGCGGATGTGCTGGCGGCTCGGGTCGCCCTGGAAGAACTGCACCTCCCTGGCCCGCAGGACGTAGCGCGTCCAGTCGTCGGCGACCAGGTCGGGGTCCTCGTCGATCTTCGCCGCCGCCTTCCCCACCGCGGCGGTAAGATCGCCACGGTTGGCTAGGTGCTGGCTCTGCCGGCCGACCAGCGCCTCCGCCCGGCCACCGGGCGCCCTGGCCAGGAAGTCCTGCGCGCTGTCCGCCTGGCTGCCCCTGCGCACCTCGCCGCGCATCCGCACCTGCCGACCGAGGCCCGGCCAGTACCACGTGAGCGCGGCCCACGGATTGCCGGCCAACTGCGCACCTTTCGGCCCCGTCGAGCTGCTCGCGAACCACCAGCCGTCCTCATCCACGTCCTTGAGGATCAACGCCCGCGCATCCGGGTGCCCAGCGCCATCCACAGTGGACAGGACGGTGACGTGTGGTTCGGCAAGACCGGCGTCGATCGCCTCGGTCAACCAAGTCGTGAACAGAGTCGCCGGATGGTCGGGAACCTGCTCGGAGTCGAACTCGGGGAGGTTTCCGGCAAACACCCGGATTGTCCGCAGCCGGTGCGCCAAGTCGCTCATCGGGTGACTCCGTTCGGATGTTGATGATGTACAGAAGGTTACAGAATTCGTCCCGGAGCCTTCACTAACGGGTGACTTTGGACATACATTCTCACCTGGCCGCCGACACCCCCGTCGGCCGGAAGTAAGGGGCACCCTGCAGTGCGAAAAACCCCCGCAATAGTCGTTGCTCTGGCGGTGGTGGGCGGTCTGGCCGCTGCCATGCCAGCGGCCGCGGCGGACGGACCCGCGACGATCCCGCAGTCCCATCCGCAGTGGGCAACCCCGAACACCAAGGTCGCCGACGTGGCGGCCGGCTCCCCGGTCACCTTCCGGGTCTACCTCCGCACCCGCGACGAGGCCGGTGCCGAAGCCCTCGCGCTCTCGGTGTCCAGCCCCACCAACGCCGCCTACGGCCACTACCTGTCCACCGCCCAGGTCAGGTCGCGGTTCGCGCCCACCCAGGCCCAGGTCGACTCGGTCCGCGGCTGGCTCGGCTCGGCAGGCTTCGGCATCGACAGCGTGCCGTCCAACAACGCGTTCGTCGAAGCCACTGGCACGGCGGCCCAGGTCGACAAGGCCTTCGACGTGCAGCTGGGCAACTACTCGGTGCGGGGCAGCACGCTGCGCGCGCCCAACACCGACCTGTCGGTCCCGGCCTCCATCGCGCCCAACGTGGTCGGCGTCCTCGGTGTCGACCAGGCCGAGAACCTGATGAAGCCGATGATCGTCGGCAGCCAGCCGAACGTCGTGCCGCCGCCGGACGGATTCCGCAACGCACGGCCGTGCAGCGCCTTCTTCGGCCAGCAGGTCGACAGGACCGACCCGAAGTTCGACGGTCAGCGCCTGTCCTACGCGCCGTGTGGCTACACGCCCGGCCAGCTGCGCGGTGCCTACGGCATCGCCGGTGCCGTGGCAGCGGGCAACGACGGCCGTGGCACGACCGTCGCCATCGTGGACGCGTTCGGCTCGCCGACCCTGTTCCAGGACGCCGCCCAGTACGCCAGCATCAACGACCCTGCGCACCCGCTGCGCGCGGCGCAGTTCACCCAGCAGGTCGCACCGCCGACGCCCGGCCTGGAAGACCCGAACCAGTGTGACGCTGCCGGCTGGTACGGCGAGCAGACGCTGGACGTCGAGGCCGTGCACGCCATGGCTCCCGGAGCGCACATCCTGTTCGTCGGCGGCGCCGACTGCCAGGACCTGACCCTGGACGACTCGCTGAACAGCATCGTCGCCGCGCACAGCGCCAACCTGGTGTCCAACTCCTACGGCGACCTCGGTGAGGACCTGCCCGCGGACGAGATCCAGGCGTTCCACCAGATCGCCGTGCAGGCCGCCCTGGAGGGCATCGGCCTGTACTTCTCCAGCGGTGACGCGGGCGACGAGGTCGCCAACCTGGGTCAGCCCGAGCCGGACTTCTCCGCGTCCGACCCGTTCGTGACCGCGGTCGGTGGCACCAGCCTCGGCATCGACAAGCACAACAGGATCAGCCTGGAGACCGGCTGGGAGACCGGCAAGTCGGTGCTGACCGACGGCGTCTTCGGGCCGTTGACGTTCAACGGCGGTTCCGGCGGTGGCACCAGCCGCGTGTTCGCCGAGCCCGCCTACCAGCGGGGCGTCGTTCCGGACGCGCTCGCGCGGCAGAACCAGACCGGCAACAACCGCGGTCGTGTCGTGCCGGACATCTCGATGCTGGCCGACCCGAACACCGGCTTCCTGATGGGCGAGACGCAGACCTTCCCGACCGGTGTGCAGTACGACCAGTTCCGGATCGGCGGCACCAGCGTGGCGTCCCCGCTGCTGGCCGGCATGATGGCCGACGCGGACCAGCTGGACCACTTCCACCACGGGTTCATCAACCCGCTGCTGTACCACTTCACCGCCCACACGAACGCGATCCGCGACGTGCGCCCGGTGAACACCGGTGTGGTCCGGGTGGACTTCGCGAACGGCGTGGACGCGTCCGGCGGTCTGATCACGTCGGTCCGCACGTTCGGCGACGCCGACCAGGTCATCCAGACCGCGAGGGGCTACGACAACGTGACCGGACTCGGTTCGCCGAACGGCCTGTTGTTCCTGGCGCTCTCCTAGTCACATCTCACGGCGAAGGGGCCAGGTCCGGTTGGACCTGGCCCCTTCGCCGTCGTGCGGTTCTGGTTACG
>DASUJK010000352.1:0-7367 GCA_036279295.1 Pseudonocardiaceae bacterium
ATACCCCGCACCTCGAGCCGGTCACTACCCAACGCACCGTTGCGGGCGCTCCGGAACGTTCCCCTGCTCCGGATGCGATCAGCCAGAGCCGTCGGCGGCCCTAGGGATCCGAAACCATCAGGTTCGTGGCGAGAATGATCACGGCGTTCACAGCGCGTCCGAGACGCTAGGATACCCAGCTTCGTGTCTCGTTGACCGCTTCTTTTCTCCGCAGCGCTTCATCCAAACTAATGCCTAGACGGTTGGCGATAGCGCACAGGTAAATCAGGACATCGGCCAGCTCTTCATCAACGGTGCCAACGACCGACTTGGCGTCGATTGACATGTTTGCATGTTTACGAACAGCTTTGAAGAGCTCGCCCACTTCTTCACCGAGCTTGAGACTTTGCTCCAGCACGGTGCTGTCAGTGAAGCCACGTTCCACTTCCATGTCAGCGACATAGCGCTGCACGTCTTCAAGCGCCGACGCTTGCTTCAGCGGCTGCATTGAGATGGCCTCGTCCCGGTGAACGCTGGTGGATGCGAGGCAGACTAGCACCGTCAGTTCCAATGGCAAGACTATCTTGGCCGAAGTTCACGACATTGGGGACGACACACCGAAACAAGCGCCCAATCGAAGACAACAGAAGCTCGAGCGGTATCATGAGTGGTTATACATGCGACCACTACGAGGTCAGCGTCAATTGATCTTTATCTTCCCTGGCAACCGCACCCGTTGTCCAGCCTGCTCGAAGTGCTTCGGTCGTTACTGGCGCCTGCCGCTTCAACGATCGCCGCAGTTCTGCCGATCCATACCCAGACGCCACTGTACAGACGACCTGTCGTGACCGGATGTCCCATGCCCAGGTCCCAACGATCTGGCCGTTGTGAGCGAGGGTCGGCAGGACCTCACCGATCTGGTTGAAAGCGCGCTCAGCTGGCAGATCTCCGAGATAGCGCTTTCTGGTCTCAAAATACGCTTTGAGTGCCACGTCCTCGTGTGCCAACAGATTCAGGCCCGTCTGCCGTTCGTCGATGGTAGTGGCCGCGTACTCGTCCATCCGGTCGCTGTACATATACATCGGTGAGTCGGTCCAGGGCGTACGGACAACAGACCACTGACGGAGTGACTCGTTCATGGCCTCAGTGACAGCCCCGCGTGACAACCCCGACCACCACATGACGTCGACAATCGATGCCGGACCGTAGCGATCGAAGTATTCCCGGACCAGCTCACTGGTTGCCTCCCGGCGCTCCATCGCCATATCAAGTCCGGGATAGACCATCGTCGTAATTCCAAATTTGCGGTGCTCACGGTTCCATGCTCGTGTCTCGTTCAGATACGTAAGAATGCCTCGTTCCCACGCGAGTTTCAAGGCCAAACGTACCGCCTGTACTGTGACTCTTGGTCCAACGAGCAAGGTTTCGATGTCACGATGAAACAGCGGTCCTGTCTGCGAAAGCAGCTCAACGATCGCAGCCGTAACACGGGTCATCAGTCGTGCACTCAGCGCCGAATTCGTGATAGTCCGCAATGCGTCGCGCTCACGAAAATGCAAAGTAGCAGCATGAGCCGCCGCAGCCAGCGGTAGCGGCAATGCATGCAAAGTCTTACGCATACAACGAACCGTGACTACCGAAGCGCGGGTCTCCGACGAAAACAGACTTGTCGCGACCGACGAAGTGGCTCCCCTGGCCAACACTGTCGCGAATGGGGACGGGAGTCGGGCGGCGTGCAATCCGAACGACGCATGAGCGATCTCCTGGACCGAACCAAGCCTGGAGCCAGCGGCCAGGCCTTGACGTCCGAGCTGCCAGTTCCAGAGTCGCCGAGCATCGTTGCTGTCAAGAACGTGCGCGTCGACGGTATTCGGCGGCGAATAACCCATGCGAGTATGTTAACACGCTCAATGTTGAATCGACAGACTGCATCATAGGTCACCCTTGCGGGCTCCAGTTCGCTTCAACGAATTCCTTAAGAACTCCATAGGACCGCTCAGTCTCCTCCCAATCACGATCAGTTCCCCACCATTGGTGCTGATTATGGTGTATGTGAAACTTCGACCAGTCACCATCCCAGTCTGACTGCAGGTGAGTGCCCCGGATGCCGTGCGTGGCGGCCTGTTCATATACCTGCGTACCGGGAAGAGGAACAAACCGGAACAGTGATACACGGGAGATGGCGTCCCTCAGCGTGTCCAACAGTGCAATCGTCTCCTCAGTCGTAACCATATTTTCACCGGGATAACCGTGGATGATGAACACCTTGGCCTGTATACCCACGTTCACCGCAGCGTGAACCGCCCTGATAATTTGGTCCTGTTTGGTGTTCTTACGCATGGCCTTGAGGAGGCTTTCACTGCCCGACTCCATGCCGTATTTAACCTCGATACAGCCAGAACGGGCCATCTTGCCTAGCAACAACTCGTCAACCGTGTCAACACGCGAGAGAGCCGACCACTTGAGGCCCAGATCAACGATGTGATCACAGATATCCGCGACTTTGTTCTTGTTGACGATGAAATTATCGTCAACAATCGCAAAGCCCTCAATGTCATATGCATCAATCAGGTGAGTGAGTTCGGTACGCGCACTGATGCCACTGCGATACTGGATACGCGTTTGCCCAGCCGCGCAGAAACTACACGGGAACGGGCAGCCGCGGCTGAACATGACATGAGCCATCCGTAGATCGGTCCCGGCGAGTCGATCAGAGATAACGAAGTCATCCGTCGGCAGGAGGTGGCGCGCAGGGAGCGGTAGCTTGTCGATGTCGCGCAGCAACGGCCGCGCCTGGCCACGACACAGCATGGCCCCGTCCCACCACAAAGCACCAGCGACATTGTCAAACCGCCTGGAAGAGGCATGGGCCAGGATCTCCAGGATGGTTTCTTCCGACTCGCTGTCCGTCGCCACATGAGCATCGAAGTCGCGCAAACTCTGCTCCGGGTAGAAGTTGCAGTGCACACCACCGACCATCACCAGGGCGTCATCACGGATGTTCGCGTGCTCCCGTGCACTACGCATGATCCCGTATGTGGCCGACGAGGCGAGGCTGAAGCCAACAGCATCACAGTCGCCCAGGTCGAGCCCGGCACTACCAGGCGTGACCTTGCAGATCGCGACCGCGTGTCCTGCCTGCTCCATGACCGCGGCCAGGTAGAGAACGCCAAACGGTGGGAACTCCTTACGATGTTCCTTGAAGCGGGCCATGTCATAGACTTCGGGATACAAGAGAGCCACTTTCACAAGCGCTCCCCCTCCTTCGCGAGGATGACGCCGGCCAGCGCGTCTGCCACCTGTTCGGCACTCTCTGCGCCGATATCGTGTACCTGTGCCGGATAGCCGGTGCGTTGTAGTAGTTCGGCGACAGCCTCGAATGACTGCAGCTCGCGTCGGCCTCCGTCATTGTCAGCCGGCTGCAGGCGGCTGTACCGCCCGCGCTCGGCGGCCCGCTGAACACACAGAATGGGCTCGCCGACCAGGATGAAGGCGATGTCCGGGACGGTGATGCGCCGGTAGAGATCCATCACGAACCCGCTGTCGACGCCATCGAGAGGATCGAGCACAAGGGATGACGGCACGTATCGGTCGCAGACGACGGTCGCTCCCGTGCTCATGGCCGGCCCAACCGTGGTCCGGTCGTGGTGATAGCGATCGGCTGCTACCAGACACGTCAATGTCTCCGCCTGGTAGTCGTAGGTGCCGTGCCGTGCCAATTTGCCTAACTCGGCGGTCGATGGAGTCGCTGTAAGAACCACACGCTGTCCGAGACTTGTCAGCTTTTTGGTCAGCAAGGCACTAACTGACGTTTTACCCACGCCACTTGGCCCGTCGATGCTGACAAAGAAACCCGATCGGATCATGACACCCCGCCTGTTCGTCGCAGGCCATGACTCGATGGTATAACCGCATGTAGGCGACCACCACGCCTATTCGGGTAGACGTTAGGCAGCTGGTATACGTCATCGCACAGCACGCGACCCGCCTAGAACACCGAGGCTGACCAGCTACTTTCCGACAGCCGATCACCGGCAGCGAAGGCATGCCTGCCCCGCGACGAAACCTGGCTCATAGCCTATTTCCCTCACGGCAATGGAAGCAGTCATTTGTCACTGCCTGAAGTCAGTAGCGAGGATCACTACCTCTATCGGGTGACACCGGGTCCCCTTGCGCAGCTGTGATCGCCTCCTCCGATTCAGTGTTCACGCGGCCTGGCCTGGCCAACAGCGACGAAACGACGTGGGCTACCGACACCTATCGGCTGTTGGATGCCACCAGCCGCCAACGTGACGTCGGCGACCTTGGCCTATGTCCGAGATCGCTACCGAGTTGGCGCTTGGCCGGTTCGCAGGTGCTAGCTCGCGCGGCTGGTCGGCCAGCTGGTTGGGCGTGATCAGGCCACTACTTCCCCGAACTCGAGCAGCGATGACCCGCACACACCGCCTCAGCGTCTTCCCCCGCAAGCGAGCGCTGCGCAAGGCCAGGAGACGGAAGTACGAGCGGCGGGCTGAGGCCGCTCGACGTTGTCGTTCTTCGTCGGGCAGTTCTCCGTTTGGGTCGACCTGGCGTTCGAAGCGGGCGAGGGCTGCCTGACGGGCTGATTGGGTGCGGGCTGCGCGGTCGCTGGTGTTGGCCCAACTGGCGTCGGCGGCGGCCTTAGCGCGGAGGGTGCGCTGTGCTGGGGTCAGTGGTTTGGTCATGTGCTCAGCACGGCGCACCGCGTGCGGCGCTACTTGACTACCGACATCATGGGCGGCGCGGTTCGGCCCTGCGGCGCCATTTCCGCAGGACCGCCCGGCCGTAGTTGTTCGTGTGGGCCACCTCGTCTAGTTCGGCGCCGGTTGGCGGCGACTGGCCGGCATCGATCTTGCGTTGGTAGTGGTCCCACATGACCTGTTCCGCCGTGCGGCGAGACGGTGGGGCTCTGCGAGAGTGACCGCATTCTCGGGTCAAGTGTTCGTCTCGCTGGAGTCTCGTTCCGCCTGGTCGGCGTGGTCTCTCGCTTGCGTTTCTTGGCCGACGAGCTCGACGGCTAGGAGCAGCGCTACCGGTGGCCAGCCGGCTACCAGGATCGGCGCCCAGGCCATGGACGGCGCCGTGGCGATGTTGGCCGCCAGGGACACGATGATGCCCGCGGCGAACGCGGCCCGGAGGGCGTACCGGGCGCGGATAGTGGTTTGGCGACGATCGCGGAGCAGGCCGTCTACCGATAAGGGCCACAGTCTGGCTGCGGTCAGGTCGGCGCCGCCGGCCAGGGCGAAGGCGCGTTGGTGTTGGTAGGAGGCGTACGCCGCCACAACGGCTACCGCGAAGGCGCCCAGGCGGCGGGACCACAGGTCCCATGTCGAGTTCTCGTTCATCGCTGGCCTCACACTCGGTCGCCGAGTTTGAGAGCGCGAGCCGATGCGTGCGCACGCTGGTCTGCTGCGCTGGCGCCGTAGCGGTCCAGCATCTGGCGGGACTTCCAGCCCATGATCCGCATGAGGTCGGTCTCGTTGCCTTCGTTGAGCTGCCATACGTGCGCCAGGGTGTGGCGGAACCGGTGCGCGTGCAGGCCGCGAATACCGGCTGCGTCTCCTCGACGCTTGAGCATCTGCTTGATGCCCTCGCCGGTCAGCAGGCCTCGCAAGCCGAGCCACAGTTTCGGGCTGTCGGCTTGTTGATGTTGCGCCCGCGCCCGCAGATAACGCAGGAGAGCCAAGCCCGTCTTGGGGCTGAACGGGATGGTGCGGGAACGTCGACCCTTGCCGAATACGTGGATCAGACGCAGGTCGAAGTCGATGTCATCGATGGTGAGATTCGCGATTTCGGACAGTCGTGCGCCCGTGTCGAACAACACCCGGATGATCGCGGTGTCGCGGAGCGAGATGAAGTCCTTGCCCTGGCACGAGGTGAACAGCATCTTGATGCCCGCATCCGTGACTACCGGCACCGGTTTCTCCGGGACGATCGGTGGTTTCGTGCGGTCCATCGGGGTGCGGTCGATTTCCTCTTCCAGCACGAGCCAGTTGAAGAAGGTGCGCAACGCCCGATAGTTGGTGTGCGCGTTGCCGGCTGACGTGCGGTCTACCAGTTCGACGATGTACGCCCGGATGTGCATCGGCTTGACGCCGTCCGGCGCGACCACCGGCGACTGGCGGTGCGCCCACTCGCCGAGGAGTCGCACGGACTGGATGTAGGTGTAGAGGGTGTTGTCGGACTTGTTGTCCGCGCGTAGGGCCAACTCCCAGGAGCGGGCGTACAGATCCCAGACGTCTGGTGGGTAGACCAGTCGTTTCGTCATGCTCAGAGCCTCCAAGCGGAGTGTCACTGAGCGCTGTGCACGCGTTCGCCGAGCCCGCGGAGGCCGATTCTGGCGGCGAATCACCTGGTCAGGAGGGGGATGGAGCCGGCGAGGGGACTTGAACCCCTAACCTTCCGCTTACAAGGCGGATGCTCTGCCAATTGAGCTACGCCGGCATGGGGCCCTCGCGGCCCCTGGAACATGGTAAGCGCCTGTACCTTTGGTTACCTGCGGCTATCCCGCTACTCGGGTGTGAGCAACACATCATCGCCGACCGGGCAGGCGTCCCGAACAGGTGACCCACCGAGCGGACGTGCACTTTGTGGTGTCGTAAGCCCTGTCCGACACCGGTTTGGGCTGACGTGCGCCCGATGTCGTGATCCACTGGAACGGCTAACGTCAGCCAACGTGGCGCACGCCACTTTCCGAAGGGGGAACGGATCTGTGCGGTTCGACCGAATCGACCGCAAACGCAGGACCACCAACCACGATCGACGGCAGATCATCGGGCCTGCTCTGCCGGACGACACGACCGTCAACCTCGTACTGGACCTGGCGCTACGGATCGGCGAGGTGCTGATGTCCAGCGGGGCCGGTGCGTCGGACGTGACCGCCACCGTCATCGCCGTCACGTCGGCCTGTGGACTGCCGCACTGTGAAGTCGATGTGATCTTCACCTCGATCAGCATCTGCTGTCAGCGCGGCTCCGACCTCGCCCCGGTGACCACGCACCGTGTGGTCCGCTCGCGAGCCTTGGACTACACGCGACTGGCCGACGTGGAGCACCTGGTCCGCGAGATCACCGCAGGCCGCACGCCCGCACAGGAAGCCAGTGCCCGCCTCCGGGAGATCACGGAGGCGCCACACCCTTACCCGCGCTGGCTGGCCACGTTGGCCTGGGCGCTGATGGCCGCGTCGATCGCCGTGCTGATCGGCGGTGACTTCCGGGTCGCCGTCATCGCCGGCTGCACGACTGCGCTGATCGACCGCGTCGGCAGGCTGTTGAATCGCCGTGGCCTGCCGTTCTTCTTTCAACAGCTGGTCGGCGGTGCCGTCGCGACCGGCGTCACGCTGGCGATCATGCGGTTCGGTCTGCTGCCCT
>DASUJK010000353.1:0-19194 GCA_036279295.1 Pseudonocardiaceae bacterium
TGGGAAATGGTTGGTTTCGCGATCTCCATTATTCCCGGTCGGGAGGCCATCCCTATCCCGACCCGCAGACGTACACGACAGCTACGCTCCGCAGTCGCCTGCTACGTCAAGTGATCTTGTCGCTGCCCTGTCAGCTGCCCACTGCGGCGTCGGTCACCGATGGCGTGGAAGGTGTAGCCACAGCTGGTGAACGCTGGCGGTGCTGGCCAGTGGGGTGCGAGTAGTTGCGAGCGCAGCTCCCGCGCGATCGTTTTCGCCGTGCGTGGGTCTGGCGCGGCCAGCGGCCGATCAGACGGTGCGAGCATCAGCACTACGGACACCGGAATCGTCTTGATCCGCTGCACCAGGCCATGCCAGGCACGCATCTGGCCAAAGGTCTCTCGGGGTGGGTTGTCGGTGTGTACCTCGACGATGCCGGCCGGATCGCCCGAAGGCGTCAAGATCGTCCAGTCGGGGGTTAACCCGTCCAGAGGACGTTCGTAGCTGATGGTCCAGCCAGATGCTCGCAGGTGCGCACCAACGGCCAACTCATAGATGACGGTCCAGAAGCCCTCGTCCAGCCATAGTCGATTGGCCTGGGCGTCGGCTTGCGCAGGCTCCAGCAATGCCAGTTGGTCATCGAGCCAGGCGCGCCATGGGTCATACTCCGGGTCGACTGCGATGTCGTAGGTCAACTGACGCTGCTCGGGCGGACGGTGGCCGAACCTGGCGTGCTGCCGCTGAACGAAGTCAGGGCCGAACCGCAATCCGGCAGCCGTACCACGCATATGCATTCCGCGATTGTCCACTGTAGAACAGTTCTTGTCGAGCAATGGATGGTGTTCGTACGGAACTTCACTCGACAGCAGCTCCGAGGAAGATCTTCGGTCTGCGGGTTGACTCGCGCTGGCCACGACAGCGGGATGGCGCGGTGACCGTTTGACCCCAAGTGCGGATGGTCAGAACCACGGGGCAAGTAGGGAAGGGATCCAGCAGGTGTCCAGCCATATCCAGGTGGACCCCACCGACGGTGAGGTTGTCCTCGGAGGAGGGAATTCACTGCGTCGAGCACTGCGCACGACGCAGTCCACTATCACCCGTTCGCCTCAGTTCGAGAACGTCGGTCGCGCATGAGACGAACACCCGCGACGACCCAGTCACCACGAATGTCTGACAGACTCCTACCGTGAACGACGCAGCAGCCGGATGGGAACTGATTCCGTCTGAAGTGCGAGACCGGATCGATGATCTACTACGCCGCCGAAGCCACCTCCAGGCCATCCGTGTACTGGTTCAACAACAGGCACTCAGCCTCTCCGACGCCCAGCAGATCTCCGGCATGCGCTTCACTACGCTGCACGACCGAGGCGAGATCGAACCGCTGCCAGAAATCACCATCGAATCATTGCTGGCACCCGCACGTGCTCTCGCCGAACGGATCGTCGCCATAGAGGCCTACTGGGACGGAGACAGCTTCGGTTGGCATGCCGCCCTCGTCGCCATCATCGAACGGCCCAGCCAACAGCACTCACGCTTCGACGAAGTCCACCTCGGTCTGCTGGGGCAAGCGGACACCGACGACATCGCCACAGCGCGGGCCGTCGCCGAAGCGCTCGGTGTACCGTTCCACTTCACCCAGCCCGAGCGGGCCGACATCGATCTACCTCGATGGTGGGATACCACCGAGCGGGACGGCCTCGCTGACGGCCCGGTAGACGAGATCCTGCCATAGCCGGCCGACCACGACAGGTAAGTACGTGGACTGGCCACGCGAAGAAATTCCACTTTCTCATCACACCGGATGCCTGGTCACTGACCGACGGCGTGCAACCCTTCCCACGAAGACGGCCGGGCCCACGACCGCGAGCCGGGCCGGATTCGACGGGCCTCACATGACTGGTGGGCTAGATGCGGCCCGCGCTCCTTGGAATCTTCGCGTTGTGCGGAACGGTTGATCAAGGCACGAACGCACCCGGCTGACCGCTACGCTGAGCCACCGGCGCTGCCGATCAAGCAGGTAAGGAGGCGAGGATGATGTTCGAAGCTCCGCTGGTAGGGCGGTTCAATCACCTGAAGGCGAGCCCTGATCCACATGGCCGCGGGCAAGCGTTCGAACTACTCCTCGTAGATGTGTTCCGCGCGTCTCATTTTCGTGTGGAGCACAACCCGAGGGCTGCCACGCCTCGGCAGACCGACCTTTTCGCTGTGTACGGCACAGATCGATACCTGATCGAGGTTAAGTGGACAAAACAGCCGGTCGACATCGGGGTCGTTGCTGACGTCCGCGATCGGCTGGATCGTACGGATGCCACCGTCATGGGCGTCGTCTTCAGCGTGGCCGGGTTCGGACTCAACGCCATAGAGGAGGTGGAGGGCCATCGAGGACGGCCGATCTTGCTGTTTGCTGAAGCAGAACTACTCCGCGTATTGGAGCATCCGGACGAGTTGGTTCGGCTACTTCGCAAGAAGCGGCAGGATTTGGTAGTCCATGCACGGGCCCATCTTGCGTTGGCGAAGCCGACCAGGCCGACGGATCCGCGAACAATAACTAGTCTGACCGGCGCTGACGTCCAACTCATGGGCCGCAACGGTAGCTGCCTTCCGTATTTGACCACCGCTGGCGGGTTCGGCCAGTTTGTGTACGCGCAAGATCTCGTTGACATCGACTGGGTACCTGGGAGCGGGAACGGTGTTTCCCTTGACATGTCACTGTCTCCGTACACTGCCGACGGCATCGTCGACGTCCTGTCCGAGCTCGACCGCATCGGTTGGGTCACCGTCAAACCGAGACGGAGCATCCAGCAGAGCACGGCGAACTGGCATGGGGTGGGGGTTCAGGACTTCATCACCGCGCTGCGCGATTGGAAAAGCGGACGCGAAGAGTCCAGCATGCCCATCACACCGAGGAGCTAGCGTATGTCGACACTTGCGTCGGCGGCTACTTCTCGCTCACGGCCGGAGTGGCGGCTCATGAGACGCGACTTGTCTACTCATGCCACCTGTCATTTCAGTTGACCGGGGTACCGCTCGACCCCAATCCTATCTCGCATCTCCATGAAGTCCTCGACGTCTCTGACCCGTGCTACTTCCGGCCACGATCTGAACAATCAGTCGGGCGCCACCGGCGCACTGAGCGTGAGGCGACACCACTCGAACATGTTGGATACCTCGTCTGGCCGAAGCTTATCGATGACGAGGCAGATTGGGTGACGGGTATCGTGGCAAAGAATCCCTTCATGGATCGGGAGTCGCGACCCGAAGGCTGGCCAAGTCACTTGGATAAGAGTGACCTCATCGTCTGTGACCTTAGATCTCATCACCCGTACGGAGAGGCCCGCGACCACTACCGTCTCTTCAATTGGGAGACATCACAGACCTCCGACGCGACCATTGTCCGCGTAGTGGCTGACTGGTGAACCTTGGAAGAACTGCCAACCTGAGCTCAGGATTAGGCCAGCGGAGACGTGTACTGGCCACACCTAGCATTCCACCACCCGTCGAGCGCATCCTGCAGGTGGCGATAGATATCTTGGTTGAACACCACATCGTCATCTGGGACATTCTGGTAGCCGCCAAGGGTTTGCCACTGCTCCTCCGTCAGGTAATTCGTGGCGTGCTGATACTTATCATAAAGCGGTGGCTTGTTGTACAGGAACCAGAAGTATGGAAACACCTGCGGCACCATTGCCGTCAGCTGACGAAGCTCTGTCGTGCCGGGATCCTGTATATAGCGCTCCGGAGCCGACTCGTGCAGGAGTGCAGTCTCATCGAGCAGACCGGCAATCAGGTAGCACACATACAGCGACGCCAGGAACTTCGCCGTCTTCGCGTAGGGCCGATCCATGCCGATAATCGGCGCGCCGCCGTGCCAGTTGTGCTGCTCATGGAGTTCACGGGCGGCGTTGTGGGTAGGGTGGATAAACTTGCCGAGAAATGTGTAGTGAGCTTCAATTCGTTTGATTGCCTGATCATCGGCCAGGTCATTCAGCTCCAAACACTGGAGGAGTGCATCATATGATAGGTAGAACCTGTACATCAGGGTCACATTCTGGCGAATCTCGTCCAACGGTTTTTTCTCATCGCCAAGGATCGGCAGGTACTCGAAGTAGTCGTCCCGCTTCAGGCGCATGAACTCTGGCTTGAACTGTTGAAAGTAAAAGTAATGAACCGGCACCCTGAAGCCTGCGTCATCCGGATCAAGAAGCCCTTCGCTGACATACATGACATGCCGCTTGGCGCGAGCGTACTTCTGGACAGATATCCATGCCTTCTCGTCGCCTCGGGCTTGCGCCTCTTGATTCTTGCGTTGCTCGTCCGCCAGGTAGGCTTTGAATTCCGACTCAGTCAGGTCGGTTCTGTCCAACAGCCTGAAGTATCGGTAACCGCGACAACGCAGCATATGGAGAAGGCAGTTTTCGAGCAGTGATCGACAAAGGCCAAGTGCGTCGGCGATCCGGTCACCCTCAACCAACAGTAGGCAGGTCTGGGCGGTCTCAACTCGGAAATTGACGAAGTCGATCAGCTCGTTGTACATGTACTGTTGTACTTCACCGACTTGGATACGTGAGCCCCAGGCTTCATAAGCTTCGATCATCTGGCGTGTCAGTGCGTTAGCGCGACCGATCGCCGCGTCCAGCCTATCTACTGCCATGTCCACCTTGGAGATCTCCCATTCACGACTGAGCCGGTTCGGTCGAGGTTACACCGGAACGTCGATCGGGCAATCGAGCCACTGCTCGTCCCCGATCGCCGAAACGCCCCCACTGCTCGGGCGAGCTACTACCCGTCGCGATGACCCTGGCCACGAGTTGCTGGGCGGCATCGGCGCCGAGTGCCCGCGCGGCAGTTTCGACCAGGGATCGTTCATGGCGCCGACAGTAGCGCTGGCAATCGGCAAGCTGTTGGGGCTGGACGCCAACCGCCTCGCCAATGCCGCGTCCCTGGGCTCTCGTGCCGAACATGCCGCTCGCAGTCAGTCGATTGGGCGCGGATCCGGCGTGTTCGCCAACCCGGCCCGGCAATTCACTCAGAGCGTGCAAGATCGCCACGTCGGACGTTGCAGCAGTGATCCACAATAGCCAGCCATTTCTCCCCGCCAACACGGCACTCGCCCAGCAAGCCGACTCCGGGCTGGACAGGTACCGCTGAGCGGTCGAGCAAACTTCGCTCTGCGACACTGATTCCCCGCGACTGTGCAACCGTTGGAGACCCGCGACTACATGCACCAGGCGTTCATGCGACTGGGATGCGCCATCGCCTACTTCAGACGAGTGATCAACCAGGAACTCCGTTGGAAGTTCCAGCTATGTGACCAGTATGTCCAGTAATTGACACTTGTTTGGCCCGTGAAGGCACATCTTGACAACTTCCAGCATGCGTCTGCCTCACAAAGAGAGGCTAAGATGCGTGTGCGGCCGCGCACACAGGAATCCGAGGCAACAACGTAGCATTAATTAGGGGTGACGCGATCGACAAAATAACTAGCAACGACCGACCGAGAGGGTACTGAGACGTCATTACAATGGGACAGGCTATCGAGCGAATCGGGGCCCACGCCGATGAATATCGTCAGCAACTCCATCGAGACAGCCATTCAAACTCTAATAGTCGCGGCATTCGTCATAGGCCCAGCATATCTTCTGCGATGCCTGATAGTCGTATGGCAGATAGTTCGACCAGGAGCCCCTTATGCAATCGTGGTCGAAGCTATCGATCCCCCCAGCAACGTATTGCAAGGTGAAGAGGATCAACAATCTTTCAGCGACATATTTATTGGAATGATGAGGGCATATATCGCGGAGGACATACAGTATGTGTGGACACTGGTTCCTGGTGCACCTCGGCTTTCGACCCCGGAGATTCCCGCCGAGTCTCCGGGGTCAACAGGAAACTGGCTAACAAGCATCCGTTCCATTATCTTCGTTCCGCCTAGGACTTACCGAATCGTAGTCACGCGATTGGAATCGGAGCCGCTTCGTGTCGCCGTCCAGGTACTCAAGAAGCCCGGAAACGGAGTCATCGCGGCCGCAACGTTTCAGGCGATCACTACCGATGAACTCGTCACTAAAGTAGGTGGCTACTGCGTAGAGCAAGTACAGCAGCAGCGCCGGATCCTGCGGCGAACGCCGCGATGGGAGCAATGGGCAAATAGGGGAGGATACGCTCATTTTAGAGAAGCCCTAGTACTCGAACGAACCGGAGACCAGAAAAAGGCGCTTGAGAAGTACCGCATGGCCGGATCGCTATCTCTGGGAAACGTCACGATTGCACTACGCCGAGCAAGTATTCTCGAACAACAGAAACGTCATGTTGAAGCGATACAGGTTTACCACTACACGCAAATCCTTTGGCCTGAAAGTATCGAAAGTACCTATAGGTATGCCGCAGCCTGCTCCAACTTGCGGGATCCTACCCTGCAATCATATGTCGAAGCGAACCGCTCACTGGAAGAAATTCGACAGCGGCTCAGAAGGCACGCTTTGACTGGTCTATACCTCCGCACGTGGCTCCCTAATCGACGAAATTCTGGCGAACGCGCTTATTGGCTATCTTGGCTGCGCCCCTGGAGGTTTGAGCATATCGGACCGTTCACGCGGAGGACTAAGCGGCGCGACTTCAGCTACGCTATCGACGTCGCAGTCCATGTTGTTGCCATAGTCGAGCATACACAGGCGAAGAAGCTCCCGAACCAGGGTAAATTGCCCGACACTAGGTCAATCTCGCTCCAACATCATTTGACAGCAGTTCAGCGACTTCTTTCGCATAAGAGAATAGGTTGGCTTGCGCACTATAATGGAGCCTGCTTCTATTCATTATGCAGCCAGCTGAACCCTAACTGCTTCTCGTCGGATTTAACAGACGACGAATGGAAGCAACATCAGATAGATTGTGCCCTTAAAGAGTTGGGTACAATTCTACGCGATCCGCTTAACGAACTCGATCCAGCGTGGGTGCTCATAGATCCCGACATGGAAGGACTTCGGGATTCAGCGACAGCCAATCACTGGGCTACGTTCCTTGGAATTAGGTTTGACGAGAAAGACTCCACAATGGGAACGAGAGTGTACAGAAGAGCAGATCCAATTCGGTGACTCAGCTTGCCTGTCAAATGGTCGGGAGTTCGTATGCCCCCTGGGAGGCGCTTTGGAGGCTGGAGTGTGCGTTCCGCTGGACCGGTAGTCATCTGTAGCCACGATGGACACTCGCGAATAGTGGTGGCTGCTGTCGGGCGCGACGAGGCGACCACGCCAAACCAGACATCGCTGCCGCGAAGGAACGGCGGGACCAACGACGGCTAAACAGCTGCTCCGGTGCGTCCTGCAGCGGGAAGGAAACTCCGTTGGAGCCGCGACTGCGGTCACCGTCTGCAGCGAGGGGCGACAGCTGTACGTGGGCGAGAATTGTGGCCGGATCGATGGTTACTCACTGGCCGAGTCGAATGCGCCGGCGCCACACCCGCGCTGTCGTGCTCATCATTGCGAGCACCGGCTGCCAGACCAGCAACGCCGTGCACCGATGTCCACGCCACGGCGGCATTGGTTGATGGGACTCGCCCGAAGGCCACGCGATGCCCTCGACGATCCGTGCCGACGGATACGCTATGTGTTCGCCGGCGGCACAGCTAGTGGGAGCAGGGTAGCGACGGTGACGGAAGGCCCAGCCGAGGTGCCGACGGCTCAGGTGCGCAACGTGTTGTCCGGTCACGCCGAGAACGCCGTGCAGGTCGGCCACGCCGATCACGTCACGATCCACAGCACACCACCGCAGCCGCCTGCCGACACAGCTCCTCCGGGCATTCCGCTGACCGAATGCTCCCCCTACGACCTTGAAGTGCACCAGGCCGCCGACACCGGCGAACCCGATCAGTCGGACGTGTCGTTACCGACCTACGTCGAACGCGCGCACGACGCCCGACTGCGCACGGCCGTGGCCACCGCCGTCGCCGGACACAACGCGCTACTGGTGTTGGTCGGCGGATCGTCCACAGGCAAGACGCGGGCCTGCTGGGAGGCGGTGCGACCAGGAGCAGCGGGTGGGCTGCCGTCGGACTGGCGCCTGTGGCACCCGATCAATCCAGGCCGTCCCGATGCCGTGCTCTCCGACCTGCCCCGGATCGCGCCGCGCACCGTGTTGTGGCTCAACGAAAGCCAGCACTACCTGCTGACTCCCGGCAGCGCACGCGGCGAACAGGTCGCCGCCGGGCTACGCGAACTGCTCCGCAACCCGAGGCGCGGTCCGATACTCGTGCTCGGCACACTGTGGCCGGAGTACTGGAACATCCTGCTGCGCGCGCCGTCCGGCGACACCGAGGACCCGCACGCCCAGGCGCGTGACCTGCTGACCGGCATGAGCATCACCGTGCCGCAGGCCTTCACCGGCGGTGACCTCCGGGCAGCGGCCGACAAGGGCGACCAACGCATCGCGGATGCCGTCGAACACGCACAGGACGGGCAGATCACCCAATACCTGGCCGGGGCACCCGCGTTGCTGGAGCGCTACCGCCACGTGCCGGCACCGGCCCAAGCGCTGCTCACCGCCGCGATGGACGCCTACCGGCTGGGCCACGGTCTGTTCCTGTCCGCTGACCTGCTGGCCGCTGCCGCGCCCGGCTACCTGACCGACTCGCAGTGGGCCCGCCTGCCCGAGGACTGGCTGCCGACCGCGCCGGCCGACGCGTGCGCACTGTGCCAAGGCGGTTCGAGCCCGCTGGTCCCGGTGCGACCGCGGCCGGGACAGACACTGCCGCCCGGCGTGCACCTGCGGCTGGAGGACTACCTGGCGCAGACCGGCACCCGGCTGCGCGCGACGATCCCGCCGCCGGCTGCGCAGCGCGTCCTCGAAGCGTTCGCAGCGTTCCAGCAGACGCCCGCACCGCTGGCGTGCCTCGTCGGTGCCGGCCCTGGTGTAGAACCGGCACGCCAACTGGTAGAGCCCGCGCTTTTCGGCCGCGGTGCCCAGCGCGCCGCAGTCCTCCTGTGGGGCGTGAGCGAGCAGGGCGTCCCAGTGCGCTACCACCTACCGGTCGCTGAAGCAGGCGATCCGGCCGCTGGGCGGCAGGTCGGCATCCTCCTCGGCAAGCTCGGTCGGGCCGACGATGCCCTGGACTGGTACCGCCGGGCCGGTGCGGCAGGCGATGCGGTCGCCCAACGAATGGCCGCCGAACATCTGATCGCCGCTGGTCGGATCGCCGACGCCACGGCGTGGTTGACCGCATGCGCCGCCGCCGGCAGCGCACCGGCGACGGACATGCTCGAACACCTGCGCACCGCCACCTCCCGGCCCGACGGCCCGGAGCGGCCATCCGTCGAGCGGAAGCCGGAATCGGCAGTTTCCAACCTACGCGCGAGAGGCGATCAACTCCTGTCGCGAGCGGGCGAACTCGCCGAGTCGGGCGACATCGGCCAGGCAGGCCGGCGGCGGTCCGGCGCAGCTTCGCCGATGCCGACTCAGGCAGTTCGCCGGCGATGGCTGCCGCAACAACGACAAGCCAGGCAGCACGAAGCGCGTCCGTGTCCCGCCATGCGTCGGGCGCGACGATCTGATGCAGCAGGTCACCGGGCTCGCTGATCGGACAGACAGTGACCGACTTGTCGGCATCGGAATTCAGTCGGCGAAATATAGCGCTCTTGCCTGATCCACGGTCACCAACCACGATAGACCGCTGATCCCCCAGGATGACCCGCACACTCGTGCGCCGGACGAAGGTATCGGCGAGCAGATCATCCCGTTCCGCCTCCTCTGCACCGAATTTCAGGTCGGCCAACCGCCAGGGCTCCGCCAGCAGCCGCTGGGACAGAACGAGATGAGGCAGATCCGGAATCCGGAGTCCAATCGTGCCTGTGGCGTAGTTCGCCGACACCAGTTCAGGCAGCTCGCTGACCTGCGTCCACACATCGGGCTCGACCCAACCCAGCTTCGCGGCCACATGGGTAACACTGTCGCGGCCCCCCGCCAAGGCCATCTCTTCCAAGAACGTGTACGCGTCTGTTCCGCCGGCCACTCCGTCGGCAAGACGCTCAAGCAGGTCCGTCAGCGTGTCCACACTGTCGTCTAAGCCTGTGAGCGATAGGCCGTACTCGGCGGCGACCTCAGAGTTCACCGCCTCCAACCTCAGCACCCCGAAGTCGCCGGAGCGTTCGATCGAGTCCACAAACCGCCCGGGCCGAGATGCCACGACAAGGCGCCAATCAGGCAACGCATAGCTGAGTTGCTGTACCGCACCCGCCAACCGTTCCGCAGGTCGAGCCTCGTCCATCCCGTCCAACAGCAGTACCGGCTCCGTAAGCTCCCGACCGATAGACACCAGAATGTCCGCAGCCTCACCCAGCAGCGGGGCGCCCTTCGACGACCGGAGAGTGCGCGTTGTCCGATGAAATCGGCCAGTCCGGTCGATCTCATCGATGATGAGCGAGCCGAGGTCGCCAGGTTCACTTATTCTGCGGATCCAGACAACGAATGCGTCTCGGCCGCGGAGCCGAACCGTGTCAGCGGCTCGCTCTAACAGAGTCGACTTGCCACTCCACGCACCGCCCAGGACAAGGACGCCGCGCAGATCGGAGCGATCGAGCAACGACAACAATTCTTCGATTTCGTTCATAAGGCGCTCGCTGGAACTCCTGCTGCTGTTATCGCGTCAACAGCAGCCTACATGCCCGAGCGACAGCTCGCCGGCGCACCGCAGGAAGGGCTCGTCTACACCAGGATCGGCGCTAATAGTGCACGGGTATTGAGTCTCTACCCCTCGGAGTCGCGGTCGAGGCCGTGCTCGATCGCGTACCGGGCCAACTCGACCCGGTTGTGCATTTGCAGCTTGCGCAGCGTGGACTGCACGTGGCTCTCCACCGTGCGGTGCGCGATCACCAGCCGGTCGGCGATCTGGCGTGCGGTTAACCCCTTCGCCACCAGCCGCAGCACGTCGGTCTCGCGTTCGGTCAGCGCGGGCGTGCGGACACCGTCCTCCGGCGCCGCGGACTTCCAGCGGAACTCGGCCAGCACCAGCCCAGCCAGGCCAGCTGTGAACACCGCGTTCCCGGCGGCCGTCCGGCGCACAGCGTCCACTAGCTCCTCAACCGACGCCGACTTGACCAGGTAACCCGACGCGCCCGCCTTCATCGCCTCCAGTACGTCCTCGTGCGCCCCGCTGGCCGACACCACCAGCACTCGGGTGGTGGGCGACTGCATGACGATGCCGAGAATCGCGTCTACCCCCGAACTGGGGCCCAGGTTCAGCTCCATCAGCACCACGTCCGGCCGGACCATTGTGGCGATCCGCACCGCGGACTCAGCGTCCCCCACAGTCGCCGCGACCTGGAACCCGCGCTCGGCCAAGTCCCGCGCCACGCCGTCCCGCCAGAGGGAATGGTCGTCCACCACTAGCACCGAGGTCGATTGATGCTCTGTTGTACGCTCACTGACACCAATCTCGCCGAGGTGCGTGCGCAACCCAACAGGTGCAGTGGGGTCGACCGGAATGATTGCGGGCGGCGGTTGGCCGGGTTGATCTGCCAGCAGGCGCAGCAACGATTCAGCGCCCCTGATGGAGAAGTCCTGCACCGTGTGCATGGTCGTCGTTGCCGAGACTAGAAAGTCTGGCACATCGTCTACCGATTGGCCGGGCAGGACCACGGGCACGAATCGGTCGGACCAATTCTGGTTGCTGTAGAAGGCGTCCCTGATCAACCGAGCCTCCCACCGCACCCCCGTCGTGCCAGGCATGTTGTCCCCCTTGGCACGGGCACGGTAGGCGGCTGAGGCGATGATCAGGATGTAGTCGGCGCGGCGGATCTGCTCGGCTAGCCACACAGACCAGTCCTGCCGATGAGTGGCAGCGGACAGATCGAGTTGGGCGTCGATCCCACATGACCGCAGGAATTCCCATAGTTGCCGAACTACGTCGGCGTGGGTCGAGGAGTCCCGGTCGTGAGCGTAGGAGATGAGCACCCGTGTCGGCCTCTGTGGCGCCGTTTCGCTGCGGTGCTGTTCTTCGTCCGGCAAGTGTCGAATCTGGTGTGCGGACGGGGCGGAGTCAGGCCGCAGATAAGTGGGTAGCACATCGGTCGCGGCACGCTCCAGCGCTGCAACTCCAGACGCATCTCCTTCGGCCTGGCTTAGTACCTCCCGAGAGTCCGTACCGCTCTCAGCCGCGGCCAGTGCGCTGTTAGCAAGAGTCGGAACCCACACAGCCAGGTGTGAGGCGATACGGTTTAGATCCTTGACGCTGTCTGCATGGCGCAAAGTCCAAGCCTGACAGCGGCTCAATCTTTCGATATCGGGTGGCAGATCGTCACTTACTGGAAGGGCTGCGCCGTCGACCAGGACCGGGATGACCGGCACTCCAGCGGAGAACGCTTCCCTCAGCTCTCTGCGAACCCAATCCTCGGGTTCATCGATAGCCCGCCCAGTCGTCCCACCACTACCGGTCAGCCAGCTCGGACCGATCAATGCCAGTACCGCGCCAGCCGACCGCGCCCGCGACAACCACGTCTGGGCGTAGGCTTCACGGGCCGGAATCGTTTCGCCGTCCATAAGCACCAGGTCCGCGCCGAACCGGCGAACGAGATTGTGGTACAGCAATCGGTGGTAACTCTGGCTGTCCGTGGCCCGGTAGCTGATGAACACTCCACCGAACTCAATGCTGGTTGCGGAAGGGGTCGCGATGCGCTCGTGCTCTTCTTCGCCAGCGACGCTGAGAGGGACCTGGACTGGAGTGTCTGCCCCAATCGACGTGCCTGTCGGGGCGGCTGGTTCCTCGGAGAGGAATCCGAGCAGACGCAGGGTTTCTGTGGTCGCGGCGGCAAAAGGGAGTAGTTCTGCGGGAATAGCTGCGCGGCCATGAGGCGTGTGGGCCAGCGCCAGCATCGACGCGGTCACGTCTGGGTGCGTGGCGATGAATGAGGTCAGCGCTTGGTGGGCGGTCCACACATCCTCCGTGGTGACATGGTCGAGCAGGTGATCGCGGGCGGCCGGGTGGTAGGTCAGCACCGGGTTGGTGGCGTGAGGGTCGTCCACGGTGGCTAGGCCGCTGATCAGGAGTTCGGCGAGGTCTGCTGGTTTGGCGTCGGGGACGGCGTTGGCGTGCAGTAGCCGCAGCAGGGGCAAGCTGAAGTGCTCGAATGGCGCCGAGAGCAGCGCGAGGCGGACCGCCGGGGCGGTCGCCGTGCGCAGGAAGGCTTCTGCGGCCAGGCCTGGGATAGCGGGCGCGGGAGGCGGCGAGACCCGGGGGGTGGGTATGAGGACAGCGTCGCATCCGGCGGGGTTGGCTCGGATAACGGTGCGGGCCCAGCGGCCCAACGCAGCAGGGGTCAGTGCGAGTGCCGGCACCGGGAGCCACGAACCGCCAGCCATGCGGGCGCGGAGCGGCATACGAAAGTGCAATGTCGATGTCGGGCCGGGGGCGCGGGTGGCCGTGACGCGGACGGCTGGAAGGTCCAGGCAGGAGTGAGCCCAGAAACGGATAGGCAGTGGATCGATCAGGGCGGCTGGAGTGGTGCGAGCCCAGGTCGTGAGCAGCTCCCACAATGCCGGATCTCGCCATGCCGTACTCACGAAGTCAGAGATGATCAGCATGAGACGACGGGCGTTGGGGACGCGTGCCATAGCAGCGGCGTCCGCAATGGGGGTGGTGCGGCCGAAGTGGTCTTTTACGTCGGTGCCGGTGAGGATCCAGCGGTGCACGGCGCGGAAGAAGCCGGTGCGGGCGAGGACCCGAGTGAATTCGGCGGTGGTGTCGTGCCAGACGGCCATGGTTGGTGCGTCGTCGATGACGACCACCACGTCGAACCAGCGTTCGGGTGCGGGACGTAAGACCGGGGTGAGCACGCGGTGCTCGGCGTAGCGATCGACGGTCGCGTCGATGTCGAGCTTGGTCGAGGAGCCCAGTAGCCAGGGGCGGGTAAAGGGGCGTAGGGCGCGGGCGATGGCGACGGCTTGTGGCAAGGGCGGTGGAACCGGCACGCGCACGGGAATGCCACGCATTGGCGCACCAGCGATCTGCTGTTCCGACAGCGGCAGGCCGGCGGTCGGCCGCGAAGCCGCAGACGCCTGGCGTGGGGTCTCGTCACGATTGTGAGTGCCGCGCGACGGCCTGTGTGTGGGATCGGAATGGCGCGGGGACGGGAGCGGGGCGGTCGCTGCCAGCCAGACGATGTCGGCCACCGTTATGGCATCCATGTCCTCCGCTATCGCAACAAGCGCGGCGGAGATCCGGTCGAGGCTGTTAGGCACGCGAGAGCTGCCGCAGTAGAAGGCTTGTGAGGCGTTCCCGCTCGTCGGAGGTTGGGGCGTGATCGCCGCTGAGAACGAGGACTGTGTTGAGGAGCTGATCGATTGCGAGCAAGTCGCCGCCCGCGACTCGCGTGACAAACGTCTCGACGAGGTCTCTCGCGCCGTCGGCGGCGTCGCCGAGGTGGGCGCGCAGGATGTGGGTTAGTTCAGTGGGTGTGGGTGCGGGCATGGTGAAGCGGACGCAGCGGCGCAGGAACGCGGGTGGGAAATCGCGTTCGCCGTTGCTGGTCATCACGATGAACGGGAAGTTGGTGCAGCGCACCACGCCGTCAACGATGTCGTGGGTGTACCTGCTCTGCCAACCGCGCACCGCCACCGTGCTGGCGTGGTAGCGAGTGAGCTCTGGGATTTCGAACTCGCCGCGTTCCAGCGCGTTCAGCAGGTCGCTCGGCAGATCGAGCTCACTCTTGTCGATCTCGTCGATGAGCAGAGCACGCGGCCGGTCCGTTGGGAGCAGTGCGCTGCCGAGGGGCCCGAGTTCTAGGAACGGGCCGATATCGTCGGTCGAGTCGCCGGTGTTCTGTGCGTGGATGCGTGCCAGCGCGTCGTAGCGGTAGAGCGCGTCCCGCAGGGTGCTGTGGGACGTGACATGCCACCGTAGCACGTCACCCAGTTTCAGCTCGTGTGCTACTTGGTCGATCACAGTCGACTTACCGAATCCGGCTGGGCCGGTGATCAATAGTGGTCGGCGCAAGTGCAGCGCCGCGTTCACGGCCTCTGTGAGGCCGGGTGGCGGCTGGAACTGTGTGTGTTGCGCTTCCGGGGGGAACGTCCGCCATGGCGGTGGTGCAGCGAGGGTCACCTCTCGGGCCTCGCCATCGCCGCGGTAGTACGGCGTCCAGGTCACGGGTTCTCCTCGTCGAGTGGGCCGATGGTGCGGGTTTCGAACCAGTGGCAGAAGTCCAGCCACCGGTCGTCGTGCCACGCTGTGCGCGGGCAGGAATCGGGGTCGGTCGTGGCGTCGCGCAATCGGTGCCGGTAGGCGAGCAGCAGGTCATCCGGCCATGTGCGCCAATGCTTGTCGACTGCGGCGGGAAGCCTGGTGCCCTGGCCGTCCTGGCAGGGCCAGAGCAGCACCGGCGAGTGCGGCAGCAGCAGGTCCAGCACGCTGGGCAGGTCGTCTGGCACGTGGTTCACGCCGATCGCGCCGCTAAACCCGCCGGTTTTGAGCCGCAACTTCAGCGTGTCCGGATCGGCGAGGTCGGCCGGAGTGATCCAGTCAATGGGGGTGTGCTCGGCGGCCGCCATTCGTGCGAGGACCGTGCGGGCGGCGTGGTTGATATCGCTGTGGGCCGGCGCGGGCCCCAGTCGTCCACTCCACCGTGGCGTGACCAGATGGTGTACTCCAAGCAGGTGGGCGCCGATGTCCGCCTCCTCTGGGTACCACGACGCGAGCAGGTGCGCGGTCGCGACCACATCAATGTGCTCAAGCGTCTCCGCGTCGGTCAACATGTCGCGTGCCCACCGGATCACTGCGCCGATCGTCGCCTCGACATTGGGGCGGTCGGGCCGAGTACACATCTGCCTGTGGTACTTCGGTAACTGCGGCCCTTGCCGTAGCCACGCCTCGACCTCCTCGGGCCAGTCGGTGAGCGCGTTGGCGAGGCTGACTACCAGCCGTGTGTCCGCGACCTGGCGTGCCGCGGTCAGTTCGGAGACCGCATCGTTGAGCTCGGTCTGCACCTGACGCTCGGCGGCCCATATGCGCAGCGCACTGTTGTCCGCCTTAATGCTGATGACGAACGTGAGCGCAGCGACGTATCGGACGACTGCCTCCAGCCGGTGCCCCCGGATCCTGGCGTTCCGCAATGCGGCGCGTTCTAGGAGATCGTGCAGCAATGCCGTGCCGGACAACGTGCGGTCCGGCTCGATCCTGGAGAGGCCTGCGGCGGTGCGCAGGTGCGCGGTCGTCATCGTCGATCCCACGACCTTGTCCAACATGGCTGCTGTGCGCACGCAGTCGAGAATGGTCCTGACCTGCCGTAGAATCACCTGCTCGGCTGGTGCTGAGGTCCCATCCAGATAATCAGCGAGCTCGTTTAACGCTGATTCAGTCCAGCGCTCGGGGAAGGCGTAGTCCGGCTGCCACGTCGAGACCGCCGCACGCAACTGGTTCTGGCCGGTCGAACCGACGACCTCGGTCACCAGCCCGGCAAGGTGGGCGATGTTGCGCGCGAGCCACAACTCGCCCATCGCGTACGGGTTGGCGTCGTATTTGAGGGTGCCGACGGCCTGACCGACAGTCATGGCGCGCAGCTGAGTGACCAGGTCGTGCCCCAGGTGTAGCCAGGGCCCTGCGCCGGCTATCCCGTCGCGGAGTACGACGTTGAGTGCGGTGGTGAACTGCATGCTGTACGCGGGTTGGTCGGCTGTCGATGCGAACAGCACCGCGACTTGGGTGCGGCCACCGCCGGCGCCGCCGGTGATGCGGTGCGCGTCGGGTACGCCGCCCGCAGCGTGGCAGGTGTCGATCAGCACAATGACCCCGGCCACCCCAGGTTCGCCGGCAGCTTCGGCGACCAGCCTGGCAACGTCGACCCCGCTGGCCGGGCTGGCGACGCCGGTGTCGGCGGCCATGTAGTACAGGTGGCTGTCCTGATCCGTGGTGAACCCGTGACCGAGAAACGCGAGTACGAGTACCGCTTCGTGCCCACCAGCGGTGCGGATAGCTGCGATCACCGCCTGCTCGATCTCCGCTTTCGTGGTGGGCTGCGCGTCGATCGGCGCGCAGGCTCCGATCTCCGGGTCGGCAAGTCGCGCGCGTAGCTCGGCGGCGGCCGGGCCCAGGTGAGAGAGGTGACCGGCCGAGTCGTTCTGGGCCGCCACCACCAGGCTGACCCGGTTCATCCCAGCGCGTCCGCGATTGCTTTGGCAATGACCGGCTGCGCCAGATACTTCGTGGCCGTATGGGTCCACATCCCTGTTGAGTCGACGCGTGTTGTCTCCGGGCCGACGCCATGCTCGCTTGGCAGCACACGCCGGTCGAGCCGAGGCCGGGCGACCACTATGTCGTCACGGTCCCAGAAGTTCAGCCAGCGGCCCACGCACGCCGGTGTCCTTGGCGGCTTCGGCGTCAGCCGATGCCACACGACCGTGCTCATCGCCAGTGGAGATCCCAGAGTCACCAGCAATGGCACCGGACCGGAGTGCTCGTGCAACGCCTCGAACGCGACCACCGAACCGAGCGAGTGCCCGACAACAACCGAGGGCTCGTCCGCCAGTGCCTCGTGCACCCGGGCACGGACTCGCACGTCCAGACCGCCCCGCTGCAAATAGCAGGCCACCTGCGAGAGGTGCCCGAGCAACGCACGGCCGCTGGCCCATTGCCCCGCTCCTCGCAACCCGGGCAGGGCGAGCACAGTGGTCAACACGTTGGCCAGCGTCCGCACCACCTGGCCGGGACCCTGCGCGGCGACGCCGGAGAGCTGCATGCGCGCGTCCGCGAGCACACGGGCGGACGTTGGGTCTGCGTCTTCGGACAGCTCGGCGACTAATTCGTCGACGAGCTCCGGCAACAAAGCGGTCTCGATCTCGGCGCCACCCTGCGCCTCACTCACGATGAACTCGGAGCTGTAGTCGACGAAGCGCACCTCAACTGCGGGCAGACCGGTGCCAAGTGCCAGCGCCGCCATCCACGAATCACGTTCGGTCGCGGCGTCGCGGACTCCGCCGATGCCATGCACAAACACCAGCTGGCGAGCACTCCCAGCCACCACGTACTCCACCCGCCTCCTCTAAGATATCTGAAAGAATAATCGAGTGCCACGAGGAGTGTGTTTCAGGTTCCATACGCACGGGACGCCGACAAACAGGTCACCCGTCATGGAGCCAGGCCGACATAGCCAAAACAAGGACAAATCATGGACACTGACCCTTTGATCACCAGTGAGCGATCAAGCTACTGCACAAATTCGACTCGCCCCGAACATTGATCCAGCGACACGATCGATCCGACCGACTGGTCGCGACAATCAGTACCGCCGCCAGTTCGGAGTGCTCCCGGACGGATGCGGCGCGGTTGAGGCCCAGCCTGTCGTACACCTCGGCGCAGTACCGGGTGAACCGGTCGGGATCCTCGATGCCCTCGATCGCCTCACCCGCGAAAGTGCTCGACGGTCCGATCAACGGGCACCGCGTACGAGCGCGGGGCAAGGGGTCCCATCGCGTAGCGCGAACACCACCACCATCCCCCTCGATCGTGTCCGCTCCCGGTTCGCGCGCCCAGCCGCCTGGTGCACGGACTCCGCCGGCGCGAGTTCCCGGAACACTCGCTGTGTCCGCCGCGGTGTCCAGGGCAGTCGGCGTCGACCAGGGCGCTGAAGGTCAGCCGCAGCCCCAACTCGCCCACCAGCCGATCGGCCAACCACGCGGGAGGCACCAGCGACCGCGGCGACTCGGCGATCGCACGGGCCTCGGGCAGTTCGGCGTAGAAACGCTCGACTGTCTCGGCGTCCTCGGGTGCCTGCGGGGACCGCAACAGCGCCCGCAGACCAGCCAGGGTGTCCAGGCCACCGTGGTGGCCCACACCGCCATCGCGGTGTAATCCACGACCGGGGCCAGCAGGCGCGCCCCCACCGTCTTGTGATCAATACCGATGGTGGCGTTGGTCGAGCCGACGGCCTCCAGCCGCTCCTGCCATGCACAGGACGCCTTACCCGCGTCGTGGAACAATCCCAGGGCGGCTGCCAGCGCAGCGCCACCCCAGGGTCGGGCGAAATCCGCAGCCAAGCTGCCCGTGCCGATCAGATGCTCCCGCAGCCCGTGAACGTTATTCACAGCCGGTTACCAACCGAGTCGATAGAACTCAAGCGCCGTGACGATCTGGAGGAGAGCTGGAAGCTCGGCGAGTCGGCCACGATACCCAGTCGCAAGGATCTTCCAGTTCTTGAGATGACCAATACATCGCTCGACGGCGGATCTGATCGAGGAGAT
>DASUJK010000354.1:0-2768 GCA_036279295.1 Pseudonocardiaceae bacterium
ACCACACCACGGACCCCACCGAACTGGTGGACCGCGCCGGAGACGATCAGGTCGGGCAACCCGACCGAAAGGCTCATAACCATGACGAACGATGAATCCACCCGCTACGCCGACCAGGCCGGCAATGTCGGTCCGGCAACCCTGGACGGGCTGCGGGACGATACCGCAGAACAGGCACGCCGATTCGCCAACGCGCCACGGCTGGAGTTGTTCGGTACCGTTCGGATGCTGCGTGACCGGATCTTCTCCTTTCTGGACGGCGGCCAACCAATCCGCGAACGCCGCGATCTGTATTTTTTGGCCGCAGCCGCCTGTGGCATGCTCGCCGCAGTGTCAGACGACCTTGGTTATTCTGCTGCGGCCATGTCTCAGGCTCGGGTGGCCCACGTGTTCGCCGCCGAGGCCGACGACCCTGCGCTCACCGGGTGGCTGTACGCTCAACAAGCCACCATCTGCTACTGGAATGGCCAGCCGGGCAAGGCCCGTGACTACGCTCGCCGAGGTGCGGCACTGCATCCGGCCGGCACTGTGGGCGTGTGGCTGCCGGCGATCGAGGGCGGGGTGTCCGGAGAACTCGGAGATGCCGAGGCCGCCCGGTCGGCGGTTCGGCGGGCCGCCGAGGTCCGTGAGACAGTGCAGCCTGGCACGCTGGACCAGTTCGGCGGTCTGCTCGGACTGAACCCTGCCAAGCAACACATGTGGGCTGCAAGCGCATTCCTCGGCATCGGTGACGACACTGCCGTGGTTACCGAAGCCCAAGCAGCGGTGGAAGCGTACCAGTCAGGCTTGGAGTTGGAGCGAGCCTACGACAACATGACCATCGCGTGGTTCCAGGCCGCTACATCGCAAGCACGGGCCGGCGATCTGGACGCATCCGTTCACCTCGCGCAGGCTGCATTCGCCATCGCACCAGAACACCGAGACGCACGGGTCGACAAGACCGCCAAGCGACTGCACCAGCAACTCCGCAATGCGGAAATCCGCACCTCCCCACTCGCCATCGACACTCGCGACGGCATCGAGGACTTCCTCTCCGCTGCCCCAACCCGCCTCGAACTGCCCTGAGCGAGCCTGGGCAGCGAGCCAGTTCTTCGGCGGGACCTCCCGGCCCATGCTCGTCAGCCAGATCGGAGCTGTGGACTCATGCCTGAACCAAGTGATCCCGGCGCGACACTGCTGCCAGTGGCAATGTCGGGATCCCCTTCCACAGTCGGGAGTGGACCATTGGCGGGGTTGCGGTATGTCGAGATTGAGACGTCCCGGTACTGCAACCGTGCCTGCGCGTGGTGCCCCAACGGACATACGGATGTGCGAAATACTCAGCAGTTGATGGATTGGGTGATCTTCACGAAGGTCACCGCCGAACTCGGGGCCGTCGGCTTCGATGGGTTCTTCGCCTTCCACAACTACAACGAGCCGCTGGCCAATCCTCGGCTGCGTGCGGAGATCACTCACGTCCGTGCCGGGATTCCTGCGGCAAAGCCGGCGATCTACACTAACGGCGACCTGCTTACCCGTGATGTCGTGGCCTGGATATCGGAAGTCGGCGTGAAGTACCTACGTGTGACCCGATATCCGCACCGGGCGGATGTACAGCCTACGTTCGCGGCCCTCGACCAGTGGCTCGTCAGGGCTCGGCTCCGCGACTGCTTCACCTGGCGATTCGACGCGGTTCGCCAGGGTCTTGCGGCGATCTGGACTGATCCGAACACTGGTATGACGATCGAGGTTATCCGTCCGTCGATCGCCACCTACAACGACCGTGGTGGCACCGCCACAGTGCAACAGACATGGTCACCGCGGACGGTGCCGTGCAAGATGACCGCGACATCGCTGAGCGTGGACTGGCGCGGAGACATGAAGATGTGCTGCAACGTGGTACCCGAGGGTGTTCAACATCGTGAGTACGTGGTCGGCAACGTCGCAGAGCACAGTCTCGCCGCCCTGTGGGACCACTCGAAGATGGTGGAGTGGCGAGAACGCCACGCCCGGGCGGACTGGACCCGTTCGCCAGCGTGTGTCAGTTGTGCGCAGGCCCTGCCCGAGACCCGCCGATGACACCGCGGACTGCTGCCAAAGCGGTGACCGCCTCGGTGCCTGGCCGGTTGTGCCTGGCCGGGGAGTCACTGGACTGGATGACCGGCGGCTCTTCCGTCGTGGTTGCGGTGCCACTGCGTACGAGGGTGACCGCATGGCGGGCCGCCGGTTCCAGTGCACTCGCGTTGGCTTCGGGATCGCCGTTGTTCACCAGCCGCATGGTGCCGATCGCTCGTGTGGCAGAAGGCCACTACGATAGTCACGTCCTGGATCACATGCAAGCGGCCACGCGCGTCGCACTCGAACTCCCCGAGCGGATCGCCGGTGTGGTGCTGACCGCCTCCACCGAGCTGCCGGTCGCCGCTGGATTGTCGTCGAGCGCGGCCCTGTGCCTGGCGGCGGTCACCGCTCTTGACGGCCTTGACGGCGGCCGACCCGACATCACCCGAGCCTGTCGGGTGGCGCGGCGGGCCGAAGCGGGCGATCTGGCCTCCGGGGCGGGATGGATGGACTTTCTCGGCTGCGCCCACGGTGGCGTCAACCGGATCAACGCTGGCGACGTTCCCACGGTGGAGCGGATCGCGCCGAGTCTGGACATCCCCGTTGTGGTGATCGACACGTTGCAGCGACGCACCACCACTGCGGTCCTGGCGTCCAAGCGCGCCCGATTCTGGGCCCGTGAGCCTGCGATGGTCGACTACTGCCGCGAGGCGGGGGATCTGGTCGTGGGG
>DASUJK010000355.1:0-5785 GCA_036279295.1 Pseudonocardiaceae bacterium
GACCGCGCTGCACATGATCCTCACGCGCGCGCACCTCCAGTACGGAGAGACCGTGCTGGTGAATGCCGCCGGCAGCGGCGTCGGCGTCGCCGCCATCCAGGTAGCAAAGCTGCACGGCGCCCGCGTCATCGCCAGCGCCGGCAAGACCTACGCCGGTGCGCTGCGTGATGCGGGAGCCGAGGTCGTCGCGTACGGCGAAGGCCTCGGCGAGCGGGTGACGACGCTGGCCGGCGGCCCGGTCGACCTGGTCTTCGACACCGCACCGGCCGGCGTCATGCCGGAACTGTTGACCACGGTCACCGAACCCAGCCACATCGTCACGGCAACCGACTTCGCCGCACTCCAGAACCTGGGAGTGCGCAGCACCGGCATGGACATGCGCCACGACGTGCTCGGCGACTACGCCGAACTGGCCGCACAGGGCCGTTTCACCGTCCCGGTCGCAGCGACCTACCCCCTGGAGGACTGGCGCGAACCGCTGGCCGTCAGCCGCTCCGGGCAGGCCCGAGGCAAGCACGTCCTGATCCCGTAGGTTCCTAGGAACGTCGGCGCGGCTGCGGTTCCCGGCCCGGCGGCTGTTTCGGCGCGGTCAGCTCCGGCAGTCCCGGCACGTCGTGGGTGGCCGGCTCGTCGCCGGTCAGCGTGAACCGGGTGCCGTGGTGCGCCAGTTCCACCGGTTCGCCCTCCAGCAGGGTGTACCGGGCGTGCCCGTCGGTCACCTCGACCTTCAGCAGCCTGCCCCGGAAGAACACGCGGAACGCCAGCCGGACCGAGCCGGGTGGCAGGCGGGGTGCGAACCGCAGCGGCTGGCCCACCCGCTGCCGCATGCCGCCGAACCCGGCCACCAGCGCCAGCCACGCACCGGCCAGCGACGCGATGTGCACACCGTCCTTCGTGTTGTGCTCCAGGTCGTCCAGATCCATCCTGGCGGCCTCGCCGAGATAGTCCCGCGCCAGTTCGACGTGCCCGACCTCGGCCGCCAGCACGGCCTGCACACACGCGGACAACGAAGAGTCCCGCACGGTCAGCGGCTCGTAGTAGGCGAAGTTGCGTGCCTTCTGCGCCGCGGTGAAGTCGTCCGGGAACAGGTACATCGCGAGCACCAGGTCCGCCTGCTTGACCACCTGCTTGCGGTACAGGTCGAAGTACGGATAGCGCAGCAGCAGCGGATAGTGGTCGGCGGGCGTGTGCTCGAAATCCCACACCTCGTGGTCGGTGAAGCGCTCGGACTGGGGGTGCACGCCGAGCCGCTCGTCGTAGGGCACCGTCATCGCGTCGGCGGCGGCCCGCCACCGCTCGACCTCGTCGGCGCCGATCTCCAGTTCCCTCGCCCGGTCGGCGAACCGCTCCGCCGCGTCGGCCGCGGCCCGCAGGTTCAGTCGAGCCGTCAGGTTCGTGTAGACGTTGTTGTCGGCGATGGCGCTGTACTCGTCCGGCCCGGTCACGCCGTCGATGCGGAACCGGCCCGCGTGGTCGAAGTGGCCGATCGTGCACCACAGCCGGGCGGTGTTCACCAGCAGGTCGATGCCGTCGGTGCGGTGGAAGTCCTCGTCCCCGGTCGCGTCGACATACCGGACGACGGCGGCCGCGATGTCGCCGTTGACGTGGAAGGCCGCGGTGCCGGCCGGCCAGTACGCGGACGCCTCGGCGCCGTTGATGGTGCGCCACGGGAAGGCCGCACCGGCCAACCCGAGTTCACTGGCCCGTTTCTTGGCCAGCGGCAGGATGTCGTGCCGCCAGCGCAGCGCGTCGGCTGCCGAGTCGGGCAGCGTGTAGGTGAGCACCGGCAGGGCGTAGACCTCGCTGTCCCAGAAGCAATGCCCGTCGTAGCCCGGCCCGGTCAGCCCCTTGGCCGGCATGGCCCGCCGCTCGGCCCGCGCGCCAGCCTGGGCGACGTGGAACAACCCGAACCGGACGGCCTGCTGGATCTCCGGTTCACCGTCCAGTTCCACGTCGGCCCGCGCCCAGTACTCGTCCAGGAACGTCTTCTGCCCGGCCACCAGATGGTCCCAGCCCGCCTTGCGGGCCGCGGCCAGCGCGCCGTCCACCTGCGCCCGCAGGCCATTGGCCGACCGCTGCCGGGACCAGCCGTAGGCGACGAACTTGACCACCCGCAGCGTCTGCCCCGGTTCCAGCAGCACCGACACGGTCAGCCTGCCCAGGTCGTCCATGCTCTCCGACCGCACGTCCAGATCGCCAGGTGCGTCCAGTTCGTGGTCCATCGCGCACGCGATCCGCAGGCCGCTGTGCCGGGTCCGGTGGGTCAGGTTCACGCGGGTGCCGTGCGCCGAGTGCCGCACCGGGGCCAGCGGTGCCTCCGGCCCTGCTGCCGCCCGCGGGTCACTGCCGGAGGCCGGCAGTGGCTCGTTGGCCAGCAGTTCGGACTGCACGACCAGCCACGCCGGTCCGTCCACCGGGGTGACCTCGTAGCTGATCGCGGCGATCGCCCGCTGGGTGAACGACACCAGCCGGGTGGAGGACATCCGCACGGTCCGACCGGTCGGCGCGGTCCACTCGGCTTCGCGGGTCAGCAGGCCGGTGCGGAAGTTCAGTTCCCGCTGGTGCGACCGCAGTTCGCCGTACCGCACATCGAACGGCTCGTCCTCGACCAGCAGCCGGATCAGTTTGCCGTCGGTCACGTCGATCACCGACTGGCCCTGCTCCGGGTAGCCGTAGCCGCTCTCCGCGTAGGGCAGCGTCCTGGTCTCGTACACGCCGTTGAGGTAGCTGCCCGGCAGGCCGTGCGGCTCCCCCTCGTCCAGGTTGCCTCGCCAGCCGATGTGCCCGTTGGCCAGCGCGAACACCGACTCGGTCTGTGCCAGCACGTCCAGATCCAGCGTGCTCTCCCGCAGGCACCACGGTTCCGCGGCGAAGGCGGCGTGGTCGATCAACGGTCCTCCAACAGGTCGGCGAGATCGTCCACCACGACGTCGGCGCCGTGGGCGCGCAGTTCGTCGGCCTGACCGACCCGGTCCACGCCGATCACGTAGCCGAACTTGCCGGCCCGACCGGCGGCGACACCGGCCAGCGCGTCCTCGAACACGGCCGCCGCCGATGCCGGTACGTCCAGCATCCTGGCCGCGGCCAGGAACGTGTCCGGCGCGGGCTTGCCGGCCAGGTGCTGCTGTTTGGCGACCACACCGTCCACCCGCACGTCCAGCATCGTGTCGATGCCGACGGCGACGATCACGTCCTCGCAGTTCGCGCTGGAGGACACCACGGCGGTCGGCAGGCCTGCGGCGCGAACCGCCTTCAGGAACTTCACCGAGCCGGGATACGCGTCCACCCCGCCCTGTTTGATGCGTTCCAGCACCAGCTTGTTCTTGCGTTCGCTGAGCGCGTGGATCGTCTCGGCATCCTCGGCATCGTTGTCGTCGCCCTCGGGCAGGTCGATGCCCCGCGAATGCAGGAAACCGCGGGTGCCGTCCTCGCGGGGCAGGCCGTCGACGTACTCGTCGTAGTCCTGGACCGGGTCGAACGGCACGAACTTCTCACCGGTGCGTTTCGCCCGTGCCCGCAGGTAGTCGTCGAACATCTCCTGCCAGGCGGCGGCATGCACCTTGGCGGTCTGGGTGAGCACTCCATCGAGGTCGAACAAACATGCCTGCACGTGGTCGGGCAGCCGCAACCCGCGCTCACTCACCTGTGTGCTCCTCCTCTGACCAGCATGGCCTCGCCGATCCGGTCGGCCAGCCACGCCTCGGCATCGTCGTAGGACCAACCGAAGTCGACCACCAGCCGCCGCCAGGACAGGTGGCCGAGAAAGTAGGCGAACATGTCGACCGCTTCGGCCACCGGAACGCGCAGCGACTCCAGTTCGCTCAGCCGCAGCGCCACCAGGTGCAGTGAGCGCCGCAACCGCTGCTCGGCGGCCTCCGCGCCACTGGCCACGGCGGTGTCCAGCTGCACGGTCCGGTGGATGAGATCGTAGAAGTCGGCGAACGCCTCGGTGGCGAACCTGTTGGTTCGCACCGCGTTCCGCACGATGGCGTACGGGTCGATCAGCTCGGTGTACTCGTCGACGGCACGGCCCAGGCGGGGGTCGTCGGCGAACCGCTCGACAACCGCCTCCAGCAGTTGGGGCTTGCCGCCGACGATGCTGTAGACCGTGCCGGCCTCCACCCTGGCCGCGACCGCGATGTCGTCGATGGTGGTGGCGAGGTAGCCGCGCTCCACGAACAAGGCGCTGGCCGCGTCCAGGATCGCGGTCCTCGTCGCCACGTCGTCGTCCTGGCGACCCGAGGACCGGTGCGCGCCTGCCATGGCCGGTGACTCTACCTGGCCAGGCACGTCACCACCCGGCTCATGCCATGAGTCCGCTGTGGACGTTGGTGACGGATTCACCTGCCGGCCAGCACGGGACGCAGCCACGGTGGCACCGGATGCCCGGTGTCCACGCAGACGTCCAGCAGCTCAAGGGTCCAGCTCATGGTGTGCGCGAACACCCGACCGGTCTCCTCCGGGTCGGGTGCGGCGTCGACGATGTCCAGCTGGGCCTCCGCGTCTTCCTCGTGGCCGTTGGCCAGTGCCAACAGCACCCGGGCGGTGGCCCGCTGGGCAGGCTCGGTGTCGTCGATCGAGGTCGGCACCCCGTCGACGTCCTCGTCGGAGAGGGTGATCAACAGGTTGTCGTCGGGTTCGTGATCGGTCAGCGTGAGCAACATCTCCACGTTCGCGCCCGCCAGTTCGAGGACGCTGTCCCGCAGCGTCAGCCCGGACGACGCGGCCAGTCTGCCGAACCGGACCACGGCGTCGTCCTCGTCACCCCGGCGGACGGCACCGACTGCCCCTGCGATCGCGATGCGCAGCAGTTCCTGTTCGTTCATGGTCTCCCGCCCCACGTCCTGGACGCTGCTTCGGATCTGAAGTGGGTTGCCCGCTGACCAGTCACACAAACCGGCTATCCGTAGGCGGCGGCCAGCGCCCTGCGCACCACGGCCCGGTACATGGCGCCGCCGACCCCGGCCCTGGCCAGCGCGGCTCGGGCCGCGTTGGCCCCCGGCGCACCGTGCACGGCACCACCGGGATGTGCCGAGGCGCCGGCCAGGAACAGCCGGTCGATCGGCGTGTCGGCGCGGCCGAGACCGGGCACCGGCCGGAAGAACAACTGCTGGTCGATGGCTGCCGTACCACCGTTGACCGCCCCGCCGTCCAGGTTCGCGTCGGCCTGGTTCAATTCGGCGGGGCCCTGCACGCGGCGCCCGACGATCCGGCTGGTGAAGCCGGGCGCGTGCCGCTCCACCACGTCCTGGACACGGTCGGCGAACGCGGCCAGTTCACCGTCGGTCCAGCAGTGGCCGTGCGGCACGTGTGTGTACGCCCACGCCGATTCGGTGCCGGCGGGCGAGCGGGCCGGATCGGCCGTCGTCATCTGGCCGAGCAGCAGGAACGGCCGCTCCGGCACCCGACCGGCCGTGATGTCGGCGCTGTGGTCGCCGAGGCCGGCCAGGTCGGCGCCAAGGTGCACGGTACCGGCGCCTTGTGCCGCTGGATTGGGCCACGGGATGCGGCCAGAGAGCGCCCAGTCGACCTTCACCGTGCCGTGGTCCCACCGGAAGCCACGCAGGTCGTCGACCAGTCGGGTGGGCAGCAGGTCCGCACCGACCAGACGGAGGAACAGTGTCGGTGCCGGCACGGTGGCCAGCACGGCGTGCCGGGCCCGGATGCGAGTGCCGTCCTCGGTGCGCACGCCGACGGCCTGGCCTGCCGCGGTGAGCACCCTGGTGACGGTCTGCCCGCACTGGATCCGGCCGCCGCGCGCGGCCAGCCGGTCGGCCAGCGCCCT
>DASUJK010000356.1:0-7647 GCA_036279295.1 Pseudonocardiaceae bacterium
GCGGGCGCCGAGCTCGGCGAACACCCGCTGGACCCGATCAGCCCGGCCGGCCGCAGAATGGCCGCCGAACTCGGCGACGACCTGCCGGTCGCCTGGCGACACCGCTCCGAGCGGTACGCCGAGAAGCTGGCCACCCCGGACACGTCGGTCGGTGACCTGATCGGCGACGTGGACCCGGTGAAGGTGGCCGAGGGCCGCAGCCTGGGCGATCCGGAGACGATCCACTTCGGCCTGGTGCCCAGGGCGCACCGGGGCATCGTGGCCGTCAACGAGCTGCCCGACCTTGCCGAGCGCATCCAGGTGGCGCTGCTCAACGTGATGGAGGAGCGCGACATCCAGGTCCGCGGGTACACGCTGCGGCTGCCGCTGGACGTGCTGCTGGTGGCCACGGCCAACCCCGAGGACTACACCAACCGAGGCCGGATCATCACACCCCTGAAGGACCGCTTCGGCGCCGAGATCCGCACGCACTACCCGCTGAACGTGCCGGCCGAGGTCGCCCTGGTGAAGCAGGAGGCCGACCTGGTCGCCGAGGTCGGCGACCCGCTGATCCAGGTGCTGGCCCGGTTCGTCCGGCAGCTGCGTGAGTCGACCGCGATCGACCAGCGCTCCGGTGTGTCCGCCCGGTTCGCGGTGGCAGCGGCCGAGACCGTGGCCGCCGCCGCGTTGCGCCGGTCCGCGCTGACCGGGGAGAAGCCGGCCGTGGCCCGGCCGGTCGACCTGGAGTCGGTGCCCGCGGTGCTGCGCGGCAAGCTGGAGTTCGAGTCCGGCGAGGAGGGCCGCGAGCAGGAACACCTGGCCCACCTGCTGCGCAAGGCGTTCGCCGAGACGGCCAGGGTGCTGCTGGGTGGCCTGGACCTGCGGCCGCTGGCCGAGGCGGTCGGCGACGGCCACCTGGTCACCACCGGCGAGCGGGTACCCGGCAAGGACGTGCTGGCCGCACTGCCCGAACTGCCCGTGCTGCACGAGGTGGCCGGCCGGCTCGGTGTGCAGGCGACCGAACCGCCTGCTCGGATCGCGGCGGCTGTCGAATTCGCCCTGGAGGCGCTGTTCCTGGCCCGGCAGGTGGCCAAGGACTCCGATGACGACACAGCGGTGTACGGGCCGTGAGCAACCCGGACAAGTACTCCTACGGCCCGTACCACGACGGGCCGGACCCGCTGGCGCCGCCGCTGGACCTGCGCGAGGCGCTGGACGAGATCGGCCGCGACGTGATGGAGGGCAGCTCGCCGCGCACCGCGCTGGAGGAGCTGCTGCGCCGGGGCATGCGGGGCCGCAACGGGTTGGACGACCTGACCCGCGACCTGTGGCGCCGCCGTTCGGAGATCTCCCGTCGGCACCGGCTGGACGGCACCCTGCAACAGGTCCGGGAACTGCTGGACGAGGCCCTGGAGGCCGAGCGGGGCGCGTTGTTCCCCGACCCGTCCGACGACGCCCGGTTCGCCGAGGCCCAGCTGGACGCGCTGCCGCCGAGCACGGCTGCCGCGGTGACCGAGCTGGCCGAGTACGAATGGCGGTCGGCGAAGGGCCGTGAGAACTACCAGAAGATCCGTGACCTGCTCGGTCAGGAACTGCTGGAGTCCCGGTTCCAGGGCATGAAGCAGGCCCTGCAGAACACCAGCCCGGAGGACGTCGAGCGGGTCCGGCGGATGATGTCGGACCTGAACGACCTGCTCGCGGCGCACGCCCGGGGCGAGGACACGGCCCAGCAGTTCGGCGAGTTCATGGACCAGCACGGCGAGTTCTTCCCGGAGAACCCGCAGAACACCGACGAACTGATCGACGCGCTCGCGGCTCGGGCCGCGGCTGCCCAGCGGATGATGAACTCGATGTCCGCGCAGCAGCGGGCCGAGCTGTCCGAGCTGATCAACCAGGCGTTCGGTGATCCGAGCCTGGCGCAGCAGGTCGCCGCGCTGGATGCCAACCTGCGTGCGCTGCGCCCAGGTGAGGACTGGGACTCCGGCCAGCGGTTCCGCGGCAAGGACCCGCTGGGCATGGGTGAGGGCGCGCAGGCCATGCAGGACCTCGGTGAGCTGGACGCGCTGGCCGAGCAGCTCAGCCAGTCCTATCCCGGTGCCTCGCTGGAGGACATCGATCTGGACGCGCTGGCCAGGCAGCTGGGCGACGAGGCAAGGGTGGACGCGGCGCGGTTGGCCGAACTGGAGCGGGAACTGCGTCGGCAGGGCCTGTTCGAGCGTGCGCCGGACGGGTCGCTCCGGTTGTCGCCCAAGGCATTGCGCCGGCTGGGGGAGACCGCGCTGCGCAACGTCGTCGGGCAGCTGAGATCGCGGCGCGGCGAACGGGACACGGCGTTGGCCGGCGCCGCCGGTGAGCCGACCGGCGCCACCCGGGAGTGGCAGTTCGGCGACACCGAGCCGTGGGACGTGCCCAGGACCGTGCGCAACGCGGTGCTGCGTTCGGCGTCGGTCGGTAGTCGTCGGGTCAAGCTCGACGTGTCCGACGTCGAGGTGATGGAGACCGAACAGCGGTCCAGGGCAGCGGTCGCGTTGTGCGTGGACACGTCGTGGTCGATGGTGCAGGACGGCCGGTGGGTGCCGATGAAGCGCACCGCGCTCGCGCTGCACCAGCTGATCGCCACCCGGTTCCGGTCGGATGCGTTGGAGGTCATCACCTTCGGTCGGAATGCGACCACTGTGGACATTGGTGAGCTGACGTCCTTGGAGAACGTGTGGGAGCAGGGCACCAACCTGCACCACGCGCTGCTGCTGGCCGCCCGGCACCTGCGCCGCCACCCCGACGCGGTGCCGGTCGTGCTCGTGGTGACCGACGGCGAGCCGACGGCACACCTGGAGCCCGACGGCGAGGCGGTGTTCAACTATCCGCCCCTGCCAAGGACTCTGGCCGCCACCATGGTCCAGGTCGACACGCTGGCCAAGCTCGGCGCCTCGATCACCGTGTTCATGCTGGGCGAGGATCCCAAGCTGGCACAGTTCGTCGACCTGGTGGCCCGGCGCAGCGGCGGGCGAGTGGTGGCCCCCGACCTGGACGGCCTGGGTGCCGCGGTGGTGAGCGACTATCTTCGGGGTCGGCGGCAACGCTGAACCGGGGCGGATCCGGGTCCGATCCGGATCCGCCCCGGCTTCCTACGCCGGTGTCAGACTCATCCGACGGCCGGCCAGATCGACGTTCTCGATGCGTACCGAGACAGTCGAGCCGGTGGCCGGAGCCGTCGAGTAGGCAGCGCTGGGTAGCAGGCCGTGAATGCCGGCCGCCAGTTCCACGAACGCGCCGAACGGCTTGACGTCGACAACAACACCCGTCACGACGCCGCCGTCCGCGTGTTCGGCGAGAAAGCGTTGCCAGACCGGCAGAGCAACCGGTTCATGTGTTTGCGACATGCGATGATCACCTCCCTTCGCTCGCGTGTTCCGCATGCAGCGAATCGCGAGGGGGAGCGGCGGGCCGCGAGCCCGCGGGGTGATCAGCGCACAGCCGGGAAACCCGTCTGCTCGTGGCTCATGAGCGCGCAGCGCTGAACCGACCCGGCAGTCACGTCGAAAACCTACCATGCCGACAGGGTTGGCCCGCAACCAAAGGAGGCAACATGGCGGAGCACTCGACGGTGATCACGACGACCGACACCGAGGATGCGGCGGCCGAACTGGCCCGCAGCATTGTCGGGGCAAGGTTGGCCGCGTGCGTGCAGGTCGTCGGCCCGATCCGCAGCTTCTACCACTGGCAGGGCAGCGTGCACGACGAGCGGGAATGGCAGTGCTGGGCGAAGACCAGCGCCGACCGGGTGGCGGCGCTGCGGGACCACATCGCCGCGCACCACTCCTACGACGTGCCCGAGATCATCGTCCTGCCGATCGTCGACGGCAGCCCCGACTACCTGCGGTGGCTGACCGCCGAGACACGGCCGGCTTAGAAGATGTCGTCGATGATTTCCTCGCCGATGGCGAATCCGGCGCCCGCCGCGATGGCCTGGCCGAACGAGCTACCCATGAAACCGCCGTAGCCGCCCTGGTTGTAGTACTGCGGCTGCTGCTGGTAGATCGGCGGCTGCTGGTACTGCGGCGGGTACTGCTGGTACTGCGGCTGCTGCTGTTGGTAGATCGGCCGCTGGGGTGGCTGGTTGGCCACGAAGCTGTGAATGGCTTGCAGCAACAGGGTTACCTGGTTCTGCTCCTGCTGGAAGCCGAGCGTGACCTCCTTGAGGTCCAGCAGCCACTCCCGCGCGTTCTGATCACCCGCGCTCGCCGCCGCCTGGAGTTTCTGCGCCAGTGCGGTGATCGCGGCCACCGTCTGCTGGCTCTGCTGCTGCAGCTGCTCGTAGTTCTGGTCGATGGTGTGGATGTCCACCGTGCTCCTCCGCGTGCTCGCCGGTCTCCTGCCATCGTGCCACTCGGCCCGTCCCGGCTCGCCCACATGGGGAGACGCGCCGGGTGATCACGGCGCGGGCAGCTAGTGTCGTGGTCATGAAGAGCTGGTTGTCCCAACCGGTGCCCCGGGTGGCCGGCGAACCGAGGCCGTTGCGGCTCTACGACACCGCGACGCGTGAGGTGCGACCGACCGCGCCAGGACCCACCGCCACCATGTACGTCTGCGGCATCACGCCCTACGACGCCACCCACCTCGGGCACGCCGCCACCTACCTGGCGTTCGACCTGATCCACCGCCAGTGGTTGGACAACCGGCACGACGTGCACTACGTGCAGAACGTCACCGACATCGACGACCCGCTGCTGGAGCGGGCCGAGCGGGACCAGGACGACTGGGTCGTGCTCGGCATGCGGGAGATCGCGCTGTTCCGGGAGGACATGGTCGCGCTGCGGGTGCTGCCGCCGAGGGACTACATCGGTGCCGTCGAGTCGATCCCCGAGGTGGCCGAGCAGGTGGCCAAGCTGCTCGCCACCGGAGCCGCCTATCGAGTCGACGACCCGGCGCACCCGGACATCTACTTCGACCACTCCGTGACCGGCCGGTTCGGTTACGAGTCGAACTACGACGAGGCCACGATGCTGGCGCTGTTCGGTGAACGCGGCGGCGACCCGGATCGGCCGGGCAAGCGCCATCCGCTGGACGCCGTGCTGTGGCGCACGGCGCGCGACGGTGAGCCGTCCTGGGACACCGACCTCGGCCCCGGCCGCCCCGGCTGGCACATCGAGTGCTGCGCGATCGCACTCAACCGGCTGGGCACCGGCATCGACGTCCAGGGCGGCGGTTCGGACCTGGCCTTCCCGCACCACGAGTTCAGCGCGGCCCACGCCGAGGCGCTGACCGGCGACTACCCGTTCGCCAGGCACTACAGCCACGCCGGCATGATCGGCCTGGACGGCGAGAAGATGTCCAAGTCACGCGGCAACCTGGTGTTCGTGTCCCGGCTGCGGGCCGACGGTGTGGACCCGATGGCGGTGCGGCTGGCCCTGCTGTCCGGCCACTACCGGACGGATCGGGCGTGGACCGACGACCTGCTGGCCGTCGGGCAGGCCAGGGTGGACCGCTGGCGGCACGCGGTGACCGGCCCGACCGGCCCGGCCGCCGCCGACACGATCACCCGGTTGCGCGACCACCTGTCCGACGACCTGGACACACCCAACGCGCTGGCCGCGGTGGACGCGTGGGCAGCGGAGGCGCGCACAGGGCATGGCTCGGACACGGACGCGCCCGATCAGATACGAACCGCGGTCGATGCGCTACTGGGGGTAGCCCTGTGACGCCGGCACGATCACGTTGAAGTTCCGATATGACCGCGGAGGCGTTGTCCATGGACAGTGGGGACGGTCCGCTGCCGCGCTGGCTCGTCCCGCCACCGGATGGCTGGCGAGCTGAGGACCTGGATCATCTGGACGACGAAGACCGTAGGTGGTTGGCCCCGCAGGACGTACAGGTGGACAAGCCGCACCTACGGCGGCTCAAACTCAGCTGAGCGGCCGCCTCCGGCGCAGCAGCGCAGCGGGTGTACCGATGATCAGCAGACCCACGGGCACCAGGAAGGACGCCAGTGGGCTGGCGTGGTAGGTCGGGGTGAACACGGCAGGCGTCGCTGCCGCCCCGAGGAACCGGCAGGCCTGCACGACCGACACCGTGCCGCCCCGGTTGCCCTCGCCGGACAGCGCCATCGCGTTCACGCCGACCAGCACGAACTGGCTGGACACACCGCACAGGGCCCACAGCACCCCGACCACGATCGAGGACGGCACCACACCGACCCCGGCCAGCAGCACGGCACCGGTGGTCATGCCGACCGCCACCGATCGGGGACCACCCCAGCGGTCCACCAGATGCCCGACCGGTCGGGCCGTGAGGATGCCGGCCACACCGAACACGGTGAGCAGCACACCCCGGCCACCTGCGGACAGGCCGAACGCGTCAGCGGCCCGGAACGACACCAGGAACGCCAGGCCGCCCAGACACCCCCAGCCGAGGAAGCCGGCCAGCCCTATTCGCAACACGGCAGGCCGGAACACGCTGCGCAACGTCCGCGCGCTCGCCGAGCGAGGCCGGTTCTTGACCACGGCCGGCAACCCGACCACGGCCAGCAGCCCGGCCACCACGGCCGACGCGATGAACGCGTAGCGCCAGCTCGCCGCGGCCAGTAGACCGGCGATCAGTGGTGCCGTGGTCTGGCCTGCCGCCTGGAGCGAGCCGAACAGGCCCAGCGCCCGGCCCAGCCGCTCCCGTGGCACGACGTCGGCGAGCGCGGCCAGCAGCAGGGGAGTGGTGAACGAGTTGGCGATACCTTGCCCGGCTCTGGCCAGCAGGAACAACCAGAACGGCCCCGGCAGCACACACACCAGTGACACCACGAGGTAGCCGACGAACGCGATCCTGGTCGTCCGCACCGCGCCCCACCGCTGGCCCAGCGTGCCGGAGACCAGCATGAACACCGCGAACGGCAACAGGTACGCGGTCACCGACAGCGCGGCGTTGCCGGCCGACGTGTGGAAGTCGGCGCCGATCTCGGGCAGCACCGGGGTGACCATGCCGGCGCCGAACGGGCCGAGGAAGCCACCCGCGTACAGCGCGCCGACCGCCAGTCGGTCCCAGCGACCACCCGGGCGCCGTCCACCGGCCAGCGAGCCGTCCAGGGCCGAAGACCTGGTCACGAACCGTGGCTGGGGCCGCTCCGTCCGGAACCACGGCCACGGCGCCGCAGGTACCGCTCGAACTCGGCCGCGATCGCGTCGCCGCTGGTCTCGGTCAGGCCGATCTCGTCGCCCCGTTCCTCCAGCGCACGGACGTAGTTGCGGACGTCCTCGTCCTCGTCGGCCATCTCGCTGACGGTGCGCTCCCACTCCTCGGCCTGCGCCGGCAGCGCGCCGAGCGGCACCTCGACGTCGAGCAGTTCCTCGACCCGGTGCAGCAGCGCGAGCGTGGCCTTGGGCGACGGCGGCTGCGACACGTAGTGCGGCACGGCGGCCCAGATCGAGACGGCCGGGATGCCGGCCTGCACACAGGTGTCCTGGAACACACCGACGATCCCGGTCGGCCCCTCGTACCGGGAGTGCTCCAGGCCGTACTTGGTGGCCGACTCGGAGTCGTACGCGGTACCGGTCACCGGCACCGGTCGGGTGTGCGGCGTGTCGGCGAGCAGCGCGCCGAGGGTGAAGACGGTGGTCACACCGAGCTGCTCGACGTGGTCGAGCAGCTCGGCGCAGAACTTGCGCCAGCGCATGTTCGGTT
>DASUJK010000357.1:0-22935 GCA_036279295.1 Pseudonocardiaceae bacterium
TGCCGGCCAGCGCCGAGGAGAACCGCCAGCCGACGCCGTTGTAGCCGAACAGCCACTCGCCGATCGCGATCAGGTACTTGCCCAGCGGCGGGTGCACGGTGAGCTCGTAGCCGGGGTTGTCCTCGAAGCCGCCGTTGCGCAGCATCTGCAGCGCCTGCGGCACGTAGTGCTTCTCGTCGAAGATCGGGGTGCCGTTGTCGGTCGGCGTACCGAGGTTCTGGAACCGGATCACGGCGCCGATCAGCGTCAACGTGATGGTGACCAGCCAGCCGCGCAGACGGTCGGTCGGCATCGGCCTGCCGAGTCGGTCGGCAGGGTCGGTGAGCATGGCGTCCGGCGGCGGGTCGGCGGGCGGCAACTCGCCGAACGAGACGAACTCGTCCTCGTCCAGCAGATCGTCGTCAACCAGCTGATCCGCGTCGGCCGGCTCGGTGTCCGTCGTGCTCACCGGGCCGATCGTAGGGTGAGCGTCGTGAAGCAGGAATCTGGACCGGGCCGACTCGTCCTGGCGGGCACACCACTCGGTGACGCGGGTGACGCGTCGCCGAAGCTGGTCGACGCACTGGGCACGGCGGACGTGATCGCCGCCGAGGACACCAGACGGCTGCGGTCGCTGGCCGCGGTCCTCGGGGTGACCCCGGCAGGGCGTGTGGTCAGCTTTTATGACGCTGTGGAAACGGCCAGGCTGCCCGGTCTCGTCGCGGCCATCCAGGACGGCGAGACGGTGCTGCTGGTGACCGACGCCGGGATGCCGAGCGTGTCCGACCCCGGCTACCGGTTGGTGGACGCGTGTGTCGCCGCCGGGTTGGACGTAACTTGCGTGCCGGGCCCGTCCGCGGTGACCACGGCGCTGGCGTTGTCCGGGCTGGCCAGCGACCGGTTCTGCTTCGAGGGTTTTCCGCCGCGTAAGCAGGGGGAGCGGCGGACGTGGCTGGACGGGCTGGCCGCCGAGCAGCGCACGTGCGTGTTCTTCGAGTCACCGCACCGGCTGGCCGCCACGCTGGCCGATGCCGCCGACGTGCTGGGTGCCGACCGACGGGCCGCCGTGTGCCGGGAGTTGACCAAACAGTACGAGGAGGTCCGCCGGGGTGGCCTCGGTGAGCTGGCCGAATGGGCCGTCGACGGGGTCCGTGGTGAGGTGACCGTGGTGTTGGCCGGGGCGGCGCCGGTGGCCGTTGCCGACGTGACCGCGCTGACCGGCCAGGTGGAGGCACTGGTCGCAGGCGGCCTGCGGCTCAAGGACGCGGTGGCCGACGTGGCATCCGGCACCGGGGTCGGCCGGAAGGCGCTGTACGACGCGGTCCTGGCCGCGCGCGGCTGAATCTCACCAGGGCGACGGCCGCCAGACCACCGATGTCGGGCGGTCACCACCGGCGCGCAGGGCCTGCCGACCTGTGTTGATGGCCCGCGGGGTGGACCGAAGTCCGTCGATCGGCTCGGCCACGGTCGCCACCGGCCGGGTCAACCTCGGCCCGGTCGATCGGGCTGGTCAAACCCACGCGCGGGCCACCGCACGCCGTCCGTAGGCTTGACGCCATGAGTACCCCCGTCTTGACGGCGGTGGCCTGGCCCTATGCCAACGGCCCCCGTCACATCGGTCATGTGTCCGGCATCGGAGTTCCCAGCGACCTCTTCGCCCGGTACATGCGGATGTCGGGCAACGACGTGCTCATGGTGTCCGGCAGTGACGAGCACGGCACGCCGATCCTCGTGCAGGCGGACAAGGAAGGCCTCACCCCGCAGCAGACCGCGGACAAGTACCACCGGGTGATCGCGGAGGACATGCGCGATCTCGGGGTGACCTACGACCTCTATACCCGCACCACGACGGGCAACCACTACGAGGTCACGCAGCAGATCTTCCTTGCCCTGCACCGCAACGGCTACATCCTGCCCAAGACGACCAAGGGCGCGATCAGCCCGAGCACCGGCCGCACCCTGCCGGACCGCTACATCGAGGGCACCTGCCCGATCTGCGGCTACGACGGCGCCCGCGGCGACCAGTGCGACAACTGCGGCAACCAGCTCGACGCCATCGACCTGATCAACCCGAAGTCGCGGATCAACGGTGAGACACCGAAGTTCATCGACACCGAGCACCTGTTCCTCGACCTGCCGGCGTTCACCCAGACGCTGGGCAAGTGGCTGTCCACGAAGACCGACTGGCGCCCCAACGTCCTCAAGTTCACCCAGAACCTGCTGGACGACATGCGCCCCCGGCCGATCACCAGGGACCTGGACTGGGGCGTGCCGATCCCGCTGGACGGCTGGCGCGACCAGCCGCTGAAGCGGTTCTACGTCTGGTTCGACGCGGTGATCGGCTACTTCTCGGCCAGCGTGGAGTGGGCCCGCCGGTCCGGCGATCCGGATGCGTGGCAGAAGTGGTGGACCAACCCGGACGCCCGGATCGTGAACTTCATGGGCAAGGACAACATCACGTTCCACGCCCAGATCTGGCCCGCGCTGCTGCTCGGCCACAACGGCGCCGGTGACCACGGTGGCGAGCCGGGGCCGTACGGGACGCTGGACCTGCCAACGGAGATCGCGTCCAGCGAGTTCCTCACCATGAGCGGTTCGAAGTTCTCCACGTCCCGGGGCACCGTGATCTACGTGCGGGACTTCCTGCAGGAGTTCGGCCCGGACAGCCTGCGCTACTTCATCACGGCGGCCGGCCCCGAGACCCAGGACGTGGACTTCACCTGGGACGAGTTCGTGCGCAGGACGAACTTCGAGCTGAACAACGAGTGGGGCAACCTGGTCAACCGGTCCATCTCGATGGCCCACAAGAACGTGGGCGCGGTGCCGGTGCCGACCGCGCCGACGCAGGCCGACGAGGACCTGAAGGCGCTGGCCCGCAAGGCGTTCGACGTGGTGGGCGACAACCTGCGGCGCAACCGCTTCCGGGCGGCGATCGCCGAGACGATGCGGGTGGCCCAGTCGGCCAACAAGTACCTGTCCGACCAGGAGCCGTGGAAGCGCAAGGACGACCCGGAGCGGCGGGACACGATCCTGCACACCGCGCTGCAGGTCGTGTCGGACGTGAACACGCTGTTCACGCCGTTCCTGCCGCACGCGTCCCAGCAGGTCTACCAGGCACTGGGCGGCGAAGGCATCTGGGCGGCCCTGCCGGAGCTGCGGGAGGTCGACGACCTGGACATCGAGGGTCGGTCCTTCCCCGTCATCACCGGCGACTACGACACGGAGCTGGCCCGCTGGGAGTCGGTACCGATCGAGGTCGGCAAACCGCTGGCCAAGCCGTCACCGCTGTTCAGCAAGGTCGACCCGGAGCTCGGCGAGACCGGGCCTGAGTTCGCTCCCATCGTGAGGTGAGCAAGCGCAACGGCGAGCTGCCACCGGTGCCGGATCCTCTTCCGGTGCCGGTGGTGGACGCCCACACGCACCTGGAGGCCTGTGGCGCCACCGACGCGCCGGGCGTGCGCGCGATGGTGGACCGGGCGGCAGCGGCGGGCATCGACAGGGTGGTCACCGTGGCCGACGATCTGGCGTCGGCCCGCTGGGTGGTCGATGCGTCCACGTGGGACGAGCGGGTGTTCGCCGCCGTCGCCGTGCACCCGACGCGGACCGCTCAGCTCACCGACGACGACCGAAAAGTCATTGCCGAGTTGGCCGCCCGACCGAGGGTGGTCGCTGTCGGTGAGACCGGTTTGGACTACTACTGGGACTACTCGCCGCCCGCCGCCCAGCAGGCCGCTTTCCGTTGGCACATCAGGCTTGCCAAGGAGTTGCACAAGCCGCTGATGATCCACGACCGGGACGCGCACGACGACGTGCTGTCCATCCTGGACGACGAAGGACCACCCGACACGGTGGTCTTCCACAGCTACTCGGGTGATGTCGCGATGACCGAGCGGTGCGTCGCGGCGGGCTACATCCTGTCCTTCTCCGGCACGGTGACCTTCCGCAACGCGCCCGTACTCCAGGAGTCGGCGACGCTGGTGCCCGACGGTCAACTGTTGGTGGAGACCGACGCGCCCTTCCTGACGCCACATCCGTTCCGTGGTCGGCCGAACGAGCCCTACTGCACCGCATACACCGTCCGGGCGATGGCCCGGCTACGTGGGGTGAGTGACGCCGAACTTGGTACGACACTGCGGAACAACGCCGAACGGGTGTTCGGGTTGGACCGCTTGGCCTAGTGATGACCACGCGTGCGGCCGACGTTTCCCTCCGTAGTGTGATCAACGGCACGTATTTTCGCCGGGATGTTTGCGCAACCCGCCAGAACCCGTTACGGTCCCGTGACCGATGCCACTAACGGCCCAAGGCAGTTGCCGCGGACCGTGACGGGCGCCCCGCAGTCGAGGCGGCGTTGTGTCGGGGCCGGACCGCTCGCCAGAGTGGAATGGAACACGCGCTTACTACGGGAGCCAGAGCACCACACCGAGTACCGCACGGAACAGGAGGTTGGACCGAGCACATCGACGCTGATGGATTCGATCCGACCACGTGCGGAACGCGTATGGAGGTTAAGGCCCTGTGATCGCGAGCGGTGACTATCGCAGCCGGACCATGTCCGGAGTGCGAAGCGGCACGGCAGACACTGTTGACTGGTTCGGCGGCGGTTACCCGCCTGGCTACGACGCCAGCACGGCGTACAACCAGCCGGTGCAGCCTGGTTTCGGTTATGGCGCACCAACTCTGGCGGTGCGTGAGCGTCCGGTGGAGACCAGCGCCATCACCTCGTCGTTCCAGGTGACCACTGAGGACGTCATGGACGTGCTCGGGCCGGACGCCGACGATCTGCTCGCCACCGCGAACCTCGATGTCGACGGCCTGATCTCGATGATCAACGCCGAGACGATGCTGTTGCCGCGCATCGACGAGGAACTCGAAGCCATGTTCGCCGCCGAATCGGCGGCCGAACCGGACTACTTCCGCCGGACCCAGGCCGAGGAACCGCGGCAAGAGAGCATCGGCAGACGCTGGAAGAAGCGGTTCCTCAAGGCCACCATCATGGCCATCCTGCTGAGCGCCACCGGTGGCGCCGCGATGGCCGTGGCGATGGACAAGGACGTGACCGTCGACATCGACGGCCACGAGGCGCACATCCGCACCTACGACGAGACCGTCGGTGCCGTGCTGGCCGACCAGGGCTACCGGCCCGGGCCGCACGACGCACTCAGCCCGTCGCCCAACGCCCCCGTCACCGACGGCGGCAAGATCATGCTGGAGCGCGGCCGGCTGGTGCGGCTGACCGTGGACGGTGTCGCGCAGGACCAGTGGACCCGCGCGCAGAACGTCGGCGACGCACTGCGGGCGCTGAACGTGGACACCGAGGGCGCCTGGGTGTCCACCGGCCCCAGCAGCCAGATTCCGCTGTCCGGCATCGCGGTGCAGATCCGCACCCCGAAGGCCATCATGCTGATGGACGGCGCCAGTGTCCCGCGCAAGGTGACCACCACCGACGCGACCGTCGGCGACCTGCTGCGCGACCTGAAGATCTCGATCGGCCCGAACGACGCGGTCAGCCAGAGCCTGAGCCTGCCGATCAAGGCCGGCATGCAGATCTCGATCAGCCGCAACGGTACGTCGATCATCACGGTGACCCAGTCCATCGATCCGCCGGTCCAGAAGATCCAGGACTCGACGATGAACGAGGGCACCGAGAAGGTGACCACCGCCGGTGCCGCCGGGTCGGAGATCGTCACCTACCGGGTCACCAAGCACAACGGCAGGGAGGTCGGCCGCACCCAGTTGTCGGTGCAGGTCACCAAGAAGCCGGTCACCAAGGTCATCCACGAGGGCACCAAGGCTCTGCCCGGCGACGCCATCTGGGACGAGATCGCGCAGTGCGAGTCCGGTGGCAACTGGAGCATCAACACCGGCAACGGTTACTACGGTGGCCTCCAGTTCAACTCGGCCACCTGGCTGTCCAACGGTGGTGGGGCCTACGCCCCGCGTGCCGACCTGGCCACCAAGGCCCAGCAGATCGCGATCGCCGACAAGGTCCGTGCGGCCCGTGGCTACGAGCCGTGGCAGTGCGCTGGTGAGCTCGGCATCAGCTGACCGGTAGCCTTTCCCGGATGGACGTCCACCTGCTCGGCCCCGCGGATGTCCGCTCACTCGCCGCCTCGCTCGACGTCCGGCCGACCAAGCGGCTCGGCCAGAACTTCGTGCACGACGCCAATACCGTGCGTCGTATCGTGGCCGCTGCCGGTCTCACCGCCGACGATGTGGTGCTGGAGGTCGGGCCGGGACTCGGTTCGCTGACCCTGGCCCTGTTGCCGGCCGCGCGGGCCGTGGTGGCCGTGGAGATCGATCCGGTGCTGGCCGGTCGGCTGCCGCTGACCGCGGCCGAACGGGCACCCGAACTGGCCGACCGGCTGCATGTGGTGGCCGCCGACGCGCTCACCGTGCCGGCCGCCGACCTGCCGATGGCACCGACCGCGCTGGTGGCCAATCTGCCCTACAACATCGCGGTGCCGGTGGTGCTGCGGCTGCTCGCCGACCTGCCCGGTCTGGCGCACGGCCTGGTCATGGTGCAGGCCGAGGTGGCCGACCGACTGGCGGCGCCACCCGGCAGCCGGACCTACGGTGTGCCCAGCGTGAAAGCCGCCTGGTACGCCGACGTGCGCAGGGCCGGCACGGTGCCGAGGGCCGTGTTCTGGCCGGTGCCGAACGTGGACTCCGCGCTGGTGTCCTTCACCCGCAGGCCCGCTCCGTCCGACGTGTCCCGATCAGTGCTGTTCTCCCTGGTGGACGCGGCATTCGCGCAACGCCGCAAGACCCTGCGTGCCGCGCTGGCCGGCTGGGCCGGCTCGGCGGACGCCGCCGGCGCGCTGCTGGCCGAGGCCGGCCTGCCGCCCGGTGCCAGGGGTGAGCAACTGGGCGTCGTGGACTTCGCGCGACTGGCCCGAACGGCAGTAAGGGCCGGCGTAAGGGTGTGACGTAGGCCGTTGCACCCGGTTGCGGGCTTGCCATTCGGGTGGCCCATCGGCTGTACTGGTCGGACCATCCAGAGCGGCTGAGGGACCTGGCCCGCAGAAGCCGCAGCAACCACCCGTCACCGGGCAGGTGCTAACGCCAGGACCGATGGAGGACTCGTGGACCTGACACGCCGCCGGACGGTCGATCAATGCCGCCGGACCGCAACGGGCTGTCGTGGCTGACGCGTAACACCAGCACGCGAGAACAGCCCTGCCCAGCCCGTAGTTCGAACCCATTTCCGACGACGCCGAGGATCCGGCGCGTCGAGTGCTGCCCGGGAGTAGCAATGATCACAGTCGAAAACGTCACCAAGTCCTTTGCCGGGCGCATCGCCCTGGACGACATCACCCTGGACGTGCCGGACGGCTCCCTGTTCGGCGTCGTCGGCCCCACCGGAGCCGGCAAGTCCACGCTGGCCAGGTGCGTCGCGCTGCAGGAGCGCCCGGACCGGGGTGCCATCCGCCTCGGCGGCACCAATCTGATGGCGCTGGGCACCAGCCAGTTGCGGCAGGCCCGCCGCCAGATCGCACTGCTGCCGGCCGAACAGAGCCTGCTGGCGCAGCGCACCGCGGCCGGCAACATCGCCGTGCCGCTGGAGCAGGCCGGCCTGCCCGGACCGCAGCGCAGGACGAAGGTGGCCGAACTGCTCGACCTGGTCGGCCTCACCGACCGGGCCGGCAGCCGGCTCGACCAGCTGACGCCGGGCCAGCGCAGGCGGATCGGCCTGGCGCGAGCCCTGGCCGGTGGCGCCTCCCTGCTGCTCGCCGACGAGCCGACCGGTGACCTAGACGCCACCGACGCCGGTGCCGTGCTGACGGTGCTGGACCGGGCACGGGCCGAACTCGGCGTGACCGTGCTCGTCGTGACCAGGGACGCGAGCGTCGTGCGCCGGGTGTGTGACGGTGTCGCGGTGCTGGACGGCGGCCGGCTGGTTGAGCACGGCAAGCTGCTCGAACTGGCCACCGACCTGGACAGCTGGACGGCCGCCGCGGTGCTGCCGCCCGTGCACGCCGACCTGAGCCCGAGCGCCCGGGCCGCGCTGACCGCGTCCTACGACCGGGTCGCCGACGTCGTGCTGGTCGGGTTCGCCACGGTCGGCGCGCTGCTGCCGGAGGCCGCGAGCCGGTTCGGCGCGGACATCTCGGTGATCGGCGGTGGCCTGACCCGGCTCGGGGACACCCCGGTGGCCAGGTTCCAGGTGGGGCTGCGTGGCGAGCGGGCGGACAGCGCGCTGGCCTGGATCTCCGATCGGGGCGCGGTCGTACACCGCGCGCCTGCCGGCCCGCAGGGCGTAGCGGCCTGACGGGCCCGTCGCGACCTTCCGTAGGCTCGTGGTGTGCTTGCCGTCGTCCCACCACCTGTCACGGTCCGCGTGCCGGCCAAGGTCAACCTGCATCTAGCCGTAGGTGATCTTCGCGAGGACGGTTACCACGACCTGACCACGGTGTTTCAGGCTCTGTCACTGACCGACGAGGTGGTGGTCGCCGCCGCCGAGGATCCCGGTGTCGAGGTGACCGGCGAGGGCGCCACATCGGTGCCGTCCGGGTTGGACAACCTGGCCTGGCGGGCGGTTGAGGCGCTGGCCGAGCACGTCGGCCGCGATCTGGACGACAACACCGTCCGGGTGCTGATCCGCAAGGCCATCCCGGTGGCCGGTGGGATGGCGGGCGGCAGCGCCGACGCGGCCGCCACGCTGGTCGGCCTGGCCGCGCTGTGGAAGCTGGATGTCGGCCGCGACGAACTGACGATGGTGGCCGCCCGGCTGGGCAGCGACGTGCCGTTCCTGCTGCACGGCGGCACCGCACTGGGCACGGGTCGGGGTGAGCGGCTGGTGCCGGTGCTGACCAGGCACACGTTCCACTGGGTCATCGCGCTGGACGACCGTGGCCTCAGCACGCCGGACGTGTTCGGCGAACTGGACCGGCTGCGCGACGACGGCCGTCCGCAGCGGACCGGTGACGTCGAGCCGGTACTGGAGGCGCTGGCATCCGGTGACCCGAGGCAGCTGGCCCTGCTGCTGGGCAACGACCTCCAGGCCGCTGCCGTGTCACTGCGGCCGACCCTGCGGCGCACGCTGCGTGCCGGGGTGGCCGCCGGTGCGCTGGCCGGGCTGGTCAGCGGCTCCGGCCCCACGTGCGCGTTCCTGTGCTCCGACGGTGAGGCCGCGGTGCGGGTGGCGGCCGAACTCGCCGGTGCCGGCGTGTGCCGGACCGTGCGGGTGGCGCAGGGTCCGGTGCCCGGCGCGCGGGTGGTCGGCGGCGACGACGCGCAGCGCTCGATTCCGCCCGAGGCGCGTGCCTGATGCGGCGGTCACTTCTCCAGGTCTTTGGTTTTGTCAGGGCAGAAAGTGCTGGTGGCGTCGGCTTCGAATGCGCGGGCCTGACTGTCGTTCTTGAGGCCGATGTTGACCTCCAATTGCTCGACATAGATCTGCGCGTCACTCGGTGTCGCGAACGGTAATGACAAGCAAAAATCCTGTGCTTCCTGAATCAGCGTTTGGTCCCCTGCGGGTAGTTTGTCGCGATGCACCAGACCGAGGAACCGGGTGCCGGGGTCGACCGCCACCGAGGTCGGAGCGGCCTCGGGTGGTGCTACCCGGGATGAGCAACCGGCCAGCACGAACGCCGCCAAAGCGACGACCGTGAGTGTTCTCGCGTTCATTGATCTCCCAACTGGTGACGCTAATACATCGCTCGGCCGTCCTTGTGGGTTACCCAATACCCACAATTTGTCACCTAACGGCTGGGTATCGTGTCAGAGCAATTCCATGATCGCGGAGAAAGTGCAGGTAGATGGCGAACCCGGTCAATCTGGAGTCGGTCGATCGGTAGGCATCACATGAGATCCGTGTCGCGGGGTGGTCCCACGGTCTGGCCCAGCCTGGGTCGGCGAGGCGGAGTCGATCCAGCAACGATGTGCGGTGCTCCGGCAGCGGCCGGTGGTGGGAGGGAACCGCGCACGTCGAGCGAGGTATGCCACGATGGCAGCAGAGGCGGAAGGAGGTGCGGGTGATGGTCGACGAGCGACTGACGACGCCGTTGATGACGCCGAAGGATACGGCTCGTCACCTGCGCATTCCGGACTCGACCTTGTACTACTGGTTGCGGGAGCAGGCGGCGGACGAGCCACTGGTGCACCGGGTCGGGCTGGCGCCACGTGGGGCTCCGTCATTGCCCTTCATCGCCGTGATCGAAGCCTATGTGCTGCGTACTCTGCGTGAGGTTGGCATTACCAAGCGGCGCGTCCGGGAGATCGCCGAACAGGTCCGGCGGGACTATGAGACGCCCTACGGGTTGGCGACGAAGACGTTCGCTACCGACGGCATTGACGTGTATCTCGACGAGCACGGGGAGCTGTCGAGGGTGCAGGACGGGCAGCGGCCCATCAAGGATGTCATCGCGTCGGACTTGCGCTACATCTCGTGGGACAGCACTGGCACCCTGCCTAACCGGTTGCGCTTGCGGCAGTACCCCGACATCGCGCCAGTGATCATCGACCCACGGTTCGGCTGGGGCTCGCCAGTCGTGGAGTCCAACCGGGTGCCGGTCGACACCGTGGCTAACCTGTGGTTGGCGGGCGAGTCGATCCACGCTGTCGCGTACGAATACGACGTGGACGATGAGCAGGTTGAGGCGATCTGCCGTGCCTACCAGTCAGTCGCCTGAGTTCTTCCTGGACCGGGGGCTCGGTCGGCGTGTGGCGGAGGAGTTGGCTGGGCTGGGTCGTGCATCGCATCGCTGACCACTTCCCGGACGACGCACAACAGGTGGGCGACGACGAATGGCTTGAATACGGCCTGGTGTGCGGACGGGTTCCGTTGTGCAAGGACTGGTGACTGCGGAGATGGTGCGTCGCTTCCACCAATCACAGACTGAGATCTGGAGATATGTGGAGCGGGGTGGCCAAGCGATCTACGCCGTAGGCGCCGAGCGGGTGCATCGGACATGGCCTCCTCGTCGATCGCGCTAGCGTCCCTGAACCCACGCATCACGTTCAGAGCGCCGAACACGACACTGATCTGTCCCCTCAATCGCGGAGAAAGTGCGGGTAGATGGCGAACCTGGTCAATCTTGAGGCGGTGCACAAGAGTTTCGGTGTCCGGCCGCTGCTGGACGGGGTGTCGCTGGGCGTCGCTGACGGTGATCGGATCGGGGTGGTCGGCCTCAACGGCGGCGGCAAGACGACGCTCCTTGAGGTGCTCGCCGGCGTCGAGCCGCCGGATGACGGTCGGGTCAGCCAGACACGTGGGCTACGGCTGGCCGTCGTCACCCAACGGTCCGAATTGGACGATCGCATTACCGTGCGGCAGGCTGTGATCGACCCGCTCGGCACGTCGGCCGACCACGAGTGGGCCGCCGATCCCCGGGTCAGGGGAGTGCTCAACGGCCTGGGTATCGGCGCGCTCGGTATGGACACCGAGGTCGGCACGATGTCCGGCGGTGAGCGGCGCCGGGTCGCGCTGGCCGCCGCGTTGGTGCAGGAGCTGGACCTGATCGTGCTGGACGAGCCGACCAACCACCTGGACGTCGAGGGTGTCCGGTGGCTGGCCGACCACCTGCTGGCCAGGCGGTGCGGGCTGGTCGTCGTGACACACGACAGGTGGTTCCTGGACACCGTGTGCACCCGGACCTGGGAGGTGGCGAACGGCCAGGTCGAGCAGTACGAGGGCGGTTACGCGGACTGGGTGTTCGCCAGGGCGGAACGGGCTCGGCTGGCCGACACCGCCGAGGAGCGGCGGCGCAACCTGGCGCGCAAGGAACTGGCGTGGCTGCAACGCGGTGCGAAGGCCCGCACCTCCAAGCCGCGCTACCGGGTACAGGCCGCCGAGGACCTGATCGCCGACGTACCGGCGCCCCGCGACACCGTCGAGCTGATGTCGTTCGCCCGGCGCAGGCTGGGCCGGGTGGTGCTGGAACTGGAGGACGTCGACCTGTCGGCGGGCCCGAAGCCGCTGCTGTCCAACGTGACATGGCGGATCGGTCCCGGTGACCGGATCGGCCTCGTCGGCGTCAACGGCTCCGGCAAGACGACGCTGCTGCGGCTGCTGGCCGGCGAGAGCCCACCGGAGGCCGGCAGGCGGATCGAGGGCCAGACGGTTCGATTGGCGTACCTCACCCAGGAACTGCGGGACCTGCCCGAACACCTGCGGTTGTTGGAGGCGGTCGAGGAGATCGCGTCCCGTGTCGTGCTCGGCAAGCAGGAGATGTCCGCGTCGCAGCTGGCCGAGCGGTTCGGGTTCCCCGCGTCCCGCCAGTGGACGCCGGTGGCCGACCTGTCCGGTGGTGAACGGCGGCGGTTGCAGCTGACCAGGCTGTTGATGGCCGAGCCGAACGTGCTGCTGCTGGACGAGCCGACGAACGACCTGGACATCGACACGTTGCAGCAGTTGGAGGATCTGCTCGACTCGTGGGCCGGCACGATGATCGTGGTGTCGCACGACCGGTATCTGGTCGAGCGCGTGTGTGACACCGTCGTCGCGCTGCTCGGTGACGGCCGGATCACCAACCTGCCCGGCGGCATCGACGAGTACCTGCGACGACTGCCCACCGCCGTACCGGCCCCGACTCCGACGGCGGCCACCACCCCGTCCGACGCCGCTGAACTGCGGACCGCCCGGAAGAACCTGGCTCGCCTGGAACGCAGGCTGGAGACGCTGCATACCCGCGTTGCCAAGCTGAACGAGGCGATGGCCGACGCCGGTGCCGACGCCGACCGGCTGACCGAGCTGGACGCGCAACTGCGGGCCGTGCTGGTCGAGCAGGAAGCGGCGGAAGAGGAGTGGCTGGCCGCCGCCGAGCGGATCGACGCCTAACCCAGCGCCACCGCGAACTCGACGTAGGGCCCGGTGCCCCGCTTGGCCGGGTCGGGCACCAACACCATGCGCAGGCCACCGGAGGGCTGGCGCTGCTGCTCGGCCGCCCAGGCGACCAGCGCACCGATCGCGACCTCGGCCTGGGTGCCGCTGGCCCACCGGCCGGGTGCCTCCTGGCGGACGAAGGCCTCCTGGTGCGTGGGCTCCGTGCGCAGGGTGAGATCGGGGAACCCGGCCGCGATCTCGGCGGCCCGGTCGTCGGGTACCGGCCAGCACCACTCGACCGGACCGTCGCTGTCCCCGCTCACCTCGCCGTGAAAGATCGTGAACGGTGCTCCCGCGATTCCCTCGACGCGGGCGACGTCGCTACCGCGCAGCCGGTGGATGAACAGCTCCCGGGTCCTGGTTTCGATGTCGTCCTGGTGCACCCGGCTGAGCAGGGTGAGCAGGCTGCGCCGCGGGATGTCGCGGACGGTGACCTCGTACATGGCGGACTTCTTCCCTTGCAGGCGATCAACGAGGTGGCCGACCAGCATGCGTTGCGCGGCGAGTTCGGCTTCCGTTCCGGCCCAGTAGGCGCGGATCTCCTCGGCGGCCGGCTCCGGTGCCAGGGCCAGGATTTCCCTGATCCTGGCGAGCGGGACACCGATCCGACGCAGTGCGGCCACCAGGCGTGCCTGGTCCAGTTGTGTGGTGGCATACCAGCGGTAGCCGGTGGCAGCGTCGACCCTGGCCGGCACCAGCAGGCCGAGTTCGTCGTACAGGCGCAAGGCCTTGGGCGACAGTCGTGACAACCGCGAGAACTCGCCGATGCTCACCATGCTCATGAAGGCTCCTCGTGCCGGGCGGGTGCCCGGTCGCCACCCACCCTGCGGCTTGCCCGAGGGTGAAGGTCAACCGCTTGGTGGTGAACGACAAGCCGCCACGGTGACGGCTCGATAAGCTCCCAGCCATGAGTCGGTTCGTGGACATGCTGCTGGACACCGCTGCCAGCTCGGCGCGGGGGATCGTCACCGGCGAGCCGAAGCAGTCGCAACGCAGAACCTGGGGCGAGGTCCACCAGCAGGCAATCGGCATGGCGGGCGCGCTGGTCCGGGACACGGGCATGGCGCCCGGCTCGGCGGTCGCGGTGCTGGCGGCCGAGCCGGCCATGATCGCGCCTGCCGTGCAGGCCGTGTGGCTGGCCGGTGGCAGTGTCACCATGCTGCACCAACCCACCCCGCGCACCGACCTGGCCGAGTGGTCTCAAGACACGGTTCGGGTGCTGGACATGATCGAGTCCAGGCTGGTGCTGCTCGGTGCTCCGTTCGACGCGCTGGCACCGGTGTTGGAGCAGCACGGCGTCGACTACCGGCTGCTGCCCGACCTGGTCGGTGGTGAGCCACTGGCCGACGTGGTCCCGTCCGAGGAGGACGCCACCGCACTGCTCCAGCTGACCAGTGGCTCGACGGCCGAGCCCAAGGCCGTGCGGATCACCCACGGCAACCTGTTCGCGAACATCGCGTCGATGAAGGTGGCCGCGGCGTTGGAGCCGGAGCGGGACGTGATGGTCTCGTGGCTGCCGCTGTTCCACGACATGGGCATGATCGGCTTCCTGACGCTGCCGATGACCCTGGGCATCGAACTGGTGAAGACCACACCTGCCGACTTCCTGACCGGTCCGCTGCTGTGGCCAGCGCTGATCAGCAAGTACGGCGGCACGGTCACCGCGGCCCCGAACTTCGCCTACGCCATGGTCGGCCGCCGAATGGCCAAGGTGGACGAGGCGGACACCTATGACCTGTCCACGCTGCGCATCGCGCTGAACGGTGCCGAGCCGATCGACGAGGCAGCGGTGCGCGGTTTTGTCGACGCGGGCGCCAAGTTCAAGATGCCGGCCGAGTGTGTCCTGGCCGCGTACGGCATGGCCGAGGCGACCCTCGCGGTGTCCTTCGCCACGCTGTTCCACGGCCTGTCCGTGGACGTCATCGACACCGACGAGCTGGAGGCCCACAACAGGGCCGTGCCGGCGGAAACCGGCAACACACGGGCGTTCTCGCTGCTCGGTCCGCCGCTGCCGGGCCTGGAAGTGGTCGCCGCGGCCGCCGATGGTCGGACGTTGGGTGATCGGGAGGTCGGCGAGCTGCGGGTGCGTGGTGCTGCCGTGACCCCCGGCTACCTCACCGTGCACGGCCCACTGGCCACCCAGGACGCCGACGGCTGGCTGGCCACCGGCGATCTCGGCTACGTCGTGGACGGCCAGGTCGTGGTGTGCGGCCGGATCAAGGACGTGATCATCATGGGTGGCCGCAACATCTACCCGACCGACATCGAGCGGGCGGCCCAGTCGGTGCAGGGCGTGCGGCCGGGCAACGCGGTCGCCGTCCGGCTGGACGCGGGCAGCAGGCGGGAACGCTTCGCGGTGGCGGTCGAGTCCACACTGGCCGGTGACGAGGACGCGGAACACGCCCTGGGCAAGGAGATCACCGCCCGAGTCGTGGACGCGGTCGGCGTGCGCCCGGTCGGGGTGTACGTACTCGGCGCCGGCACCCTGCCCAAGACCCCGTCCGGCAAACTCCGCAGGGCGGCGGCAGCCGACCTGGTGGCGACCCGGGTGGCCGTCTAGCCAGAGCTCAGTGGAACGTGTTCTGCGCCGCTTCCAGCCCACGGGCGAGCAGCGCTTCGGTGGCGTCGGCCGCCCTGTCGATGACGAGCGCCAGTTCCTTGCGTTCGGTCGACGAGAAGTCCCGCAGCACGAAGTCGGCCGGGTCCATCCGGCCCGGTGGCCTGCCGATGCCGACCCGGATCCGGTAGTACTCCTTGGTGGCCAGGGACTTGGTGATCGAGCGGAGTCCGTTGTGGCCGTTGTCCCCGCCGCCGAGCTTCAGCCGGACGGCGTCGAACGGGATGTCCAGTTCGTCGTGCACCACGACGACGGACTCAAGGGGGACCTTGAAGAACCGGACCAATCCGGCCACCGGCCCACCGGACAGGTTCATGAACGACCTCGGCTTCGCCAGCACCACGCGGGTACCGGCCAGGCGGCCCTCCAGCACGTCCGCACCGGCCTTGTGCGACTTGAACCTGCCGCCGACGCGGTCGGCCAGCTCGTCGGCCACCAGGAAGCCGATGTTGTGCCGGTTGCCGACATACGCAGGACCGGGGTTGCCCAGTCCCACGACGAGTGCGATGTCCTCGCTGCCCATCATGGCCCGTGCGACTCCCGGTCCTGTTTACGCCGTAAAGCCGGAAAAGCTCAGTCCTCGCTGGACTCTTCCTCGGTCTCGGCGGCCTCGCCGCCTTCGGTGTCACCCTCCATCTGGGCCTGCGTCGGCGCGATGACCACGTTGACCACGAGGGCCTCCGGGTCGACGCCCAGCGTGACGCCGGTGGGCAGGGTGATCTGACCGGCGGTGATCTGCGTGCCGGCCGTGACGCCCTCGACGGACACCTCGACCTGCTCCGGGATGTGCAGCGCCTCGGCCTCGATCTGCAGCGTGGCGAGTTCCACGTTGACCAAGGTGCCCGATGCCGCGTCACCGGTGACGACGACGGGGATCTCGACCGCGACCTTCTCACCGCTGCGGACCAGCAGCAGGTCGACGTGCTCGATGTAGTTCTTGATGGGGTGGGTCGTCACCGTCTTCGTCAGCGCCAGTTCGGTGCCGGACGAGTCGATGTCGAGAGTCAGGACGGCGTTCTGGCCGTGCTCACGGACTACACGGGCGAACTCAAGCGCCGGCAGAGCCAGGTGCTTCGGGTCGGAACCGTGGCCGTAGAGCACCGCGGGGATCTTGCCGGCGCGACGGGTACGGCGAGCGGCGCCCTTGCCGAACTCGGTACGCGGCTCGGCGGCGAGACGGACCTCAGCCACGGTGGTGCACTCCTCGAATGAACGGTGCGGATGGGACAGGCCTGGGTGTGGAACAGGTGGTCACCTCAAGCGGCGGATGCACGACCATGACAGCATGCGGCATCTCAGCCGCCGCGTCGATCACGCCGGGCACCAGGCCCGTCCTCGCCGAGGCAACCCAGCCAGTGTAGGCCGATTCGCATGACGGTTGAAACTAGGGTCGCCTCAAGCGTTCCCGTCGAACAGGCTGGTGACCGAGCCGTCCTCGAAAACCTCCTCGATCGCCCTGGCCAACAGGGGAGCGATGGACAGCACGGTCATCCCGGGGAACCGCTTCTCGTCCGGGATCGGCAGGGTGTTGGTGAAGATGACCTCACGTGCTCCGCAGGCCGCCAGCACGTCGGATGCCGACCCGGACAGCACGCCGTGGGTGGCCGCCAGCACGACGTCGGCAGCGCCCTCGTCGAGCAGTTGCCGCACCGCCTTGGCGATGGTGCCCCCGGTGTCCACCATGTCGTCCACGACCACACACAGCCTGCCCTTGACCTCACCGACCACCCGGTTGGCGACGACCTCGTTGGGCTTCATCGGGTCGCGCGTCTTGTGGATGAACGCGATCGGCACGCCGCCGAGCTGGTCGGCCCACTTCTCGGCGAGCTTCGTGCGACCGGAGTCCGGCGACACGACGGTCATGTTCTCGTTGGAGTAGGCGTCGGCGACGTGGTGGGCGAGCAGGTTCTGGGCGAACAGGTGGTCCACCGGGCCGTCGAAGAAACCCTGGATCTGGGCGGTGTGCAGGTCGACGGCCATGATCCGGTCGGCACCGGCGGTCTTGAACAGGTCGGCGACCAGCCGGGCCGAGATCGGTTCGCGGCCCTTGTGCTTCTTGTCCTGCCTCGCGTACGGGTAGAACGGCATGATCACGGTGATCCGCTTGGCGCTGGCCCGCTTCAGCGCGTCGACCATGATCAGCTGCTCCATCACCCACTGGTTGATGGGCGCGCAGTGGCTCTGGATGACGAAGGCGTCGCTGCCCCGGACGGACTCGTCGAACCGGACGAAGATCTCGCCGTTCGCGAAGTCGTACGCGGACTGCGGGGTGATCCCGACATCGAGGTGCTTGGCCACCTCGTCGGCCAGTTCAGGGTGCGCACGACCGGAGAAGAACATCATCTGCTTCTTCGGTACAGCGACTTTGTGACTCATCGGCTGGCATCCTCTTCGTCCGGGCCTGTCTCGGTCACGGTGGTACGTGCGGTTGCCCGCAGCGCGGCATCGGCCGACGGGGTGCCCGGCCGCTTGCGGGGCACCCAGTCCTCGATGTTGCGCTGCGGTCCGCCCGACACCGCGAGGGCGCCCGGCGGCACATCACGACGGATCACGGTCCCGGCCCCGCTGTAGGCGCCGTCGCCGACGGTGACTGGAGCGACGTACATGTTGTCCGAGCCCATCTTCACATGTGAGCCGATGACACTTCGATGCTTGTTCACCCCGTCGTAGTTGACGAATACGCTGGCAGCGCCGATATTGCTGTGTTCGCCGATGGTGGCGTCGCCCACATAGCTCAGGTGTGGCACCTTGCTGCCGGCGCCGATGTCCGAGTTCTTGATCTCGACGAACGTGCCGATCTTGCCCTTTTCGCCCAGCCGGGTGCCTGGCCGCAGGTAGGCGAACGGCCCGACGCCGGCACCAGGGCCGATCCACGCGCCGCTGCCGTGCGTCCGCACCACGGACGCGCCCGCACCGATGGTCACATCGGTCAGCGTGGTGTCCGGGCCGACCGTGGCGCCCTCGCCGACCGTGGTGACTCCGTGCAGTTGCACGCCCGGCTCCAGCGTCACGTCCCTGGCCAGCTCCACGTCCACGTCCAGCCAGGTGGTGGCCGGGTCGACCACGGTCACCCCGGCCCGCATCCAGCGCTTGACCAGCCTGCGGTTCAGCTCGGCGCCCAGGCCGGCCAGCTGCACGCGGTCGTTGACGCCCTCCACCTGCCAGGTGTCCCGGCAGGCCAGCGCACCGAGAGTGCGGCCGGCCTCGCGTGCGATGCCCAGCACGTCGGTGAGATACAGCTCACCCTGCGCGTTGTCGGTGGACAGCTGGGCCAGTGCGTCGGCCAGCACCACGGCGTCGAACGCGTACACGCCGGAGTTGATCTCCGTGATGGCCAGCTGTTCCGGTGTCGCGTCTGCCTGCTCGACGATGCCGGTGACCAGGCCGTGGACCCCCCGGATGATCCGGCCGTAGCCGGTCGGGTCGCTGACGTCGGACGTGAGCACGGTGGCGCTGAAGCCGCCTGCCGCGTGCTCGGCGAGCAGGGCGCGCAGGGTGTCGGTCTCCAGCAGGGGCACGTCGCCGTAGCTGACCACGACGGTTCCACCGAGGTCGGCGGGCAGTTCGGCCAGCGCGCACCGCACGGCGTGTCCGGTGCCGCGCTGCTGGTCCTGCACGGCGATGCTGATCGGGCAGTCGACGTTCTTGGCCACCTCGGCGAGGTGTTCGGTGACCTGTTCCCTGCCGTGCCCGACGACCACCACCAGATGGTCGGGCGCGACCCCCGCGACGGCCCGCACGGCGTGCTCGGCCAGCGTGCGGCCCGCGATCCTGTGCAGCACCTTCGGTGTGGCCGAGCGCATCCGGGTGCCTTCCCCGGCGGCGAGAATGATCGTGCTCACAGGACCGTTGGCGGCCAGGTCCTCAGACATCGAGGAGCTCCCTCGTGATCGTGACGCCCACCACCACAGGCGCCGCGCATGGTCCGACGGCCCGTGGTGCAGGTGTGGGGTGCTGGGGTGTGCGTCGATCCTACGGGGCGTCGGGGAGCACCCATGCCGGCCCGGACACCGGTTCGTGTGTACCGGTGTGACCGGAATCTCGTTCCCTGCGACCGTTCGCCGGGTTCGCCGCGGTCTGCGGTTCCGTGGTCACGGAATTGCCACCGGACCGCTTGGCCAGGTACATCGCGGCGTCCGCGCGGGCCAGCACGGACTGCGCGGTCTCGTTGGGGCGCAACGACACCACGCCCACCGACAGGGTGACACCACGGGCCAGGTCGAGTGGCAGTTCGGCGACCGCGCGCACCGCCCGGTTGAGCGCCGCCTCGGCGGCGTTCAGCGGAGCGCCGGGCAGCAGTGCGACGAACTCGTCGCCGCCGTAGCGGGACACCAGGTCGTCGCCGCGCAGCGTGCTTTTCAGCGTGCCGGCCACCACCCGCAGCACGTCGTCACCCTCGGCGTGTGATGCCCGGTCGTTGACGCCCTTGAACCCGTCCAGGTCGACCAGCGCCACGGCCACCGGCTGCACGGCGGGCGGGCCGAGCAGTTCGTCCAGCCGCTCGTCCAGCCTGCGCCGGTTGGGCAGCCCGGTCAGCGGGTCGTGCATGGCCTGTTCGGTCACCGTGCCGTGGACTCGGCTCAGTCGTTCGTGTTCGCGGCGGGTACGCAGCGTGGCCATCCGCGAGTTCCGCATCGACCACAGTTCGAGTTCCAGCTCGCCCGCGTAGTCCTCCAGCGCGCTGGTGGTCAGTTCGCCGCCGTCCGGCCCGGACAGCCGGGCGAACTCGCGCACCAGGGACAGCTTGAGCACCTGCTCGGTGTGGTCGTCGGCCAGCGTCTCCCGGACGTCGACCAGCGTGCCGAGGGCCTCGTCCACCCGGCCGGCCGCGGCGAGCGAGCGGGCCAGGGCCACCGTCAGGATGATGACCTCGTGCTGCCGGGTGGCCTGGGCCAGCAGTTCGTAGAGCCGTTCCAGGTGCTGCTCACCGGGGTCGGCCAGCGCGTGCGCGGCACCGACCACCGCGATCTGGTCGGCGGCCGGCCGGGTGGTGTCCCTGGGGAACAGCGACTGCGCGAACGGGCCTTCCGCGGCCGTGGCCATGGCGGACGCGGTGGCGATCCGCTCGCGCGCCGTGGCGTCCTCGCCGATCCGCTCCAGCCGCAGCGCCCAGCCAAGCTGCAACCGGACCCGGTTGAACAGGTGGATGGCGATCTCGTGCGGGCTGGCACCCTCGCGCACCACCTGGTCCGCGCGTGCCATCACCTGATCGGCTACTTCGTAGACCCCCAACTGGGTGAGGGCCAGGGCGATGTCCACCAGGACGCCGGAGAAGATCCGCTGCGAGTCCCGCCTGCCGACCAGCAGTTCGGGCAGCCGCTCGTCGTCCAGCATGGCCAGTGCGCGGGCCACCTCGGTGATCGCGGGGTCCTCGTCGCCCTCGTTGAGATAGCGCCGGCCGCGCAGTACGTGTGCCGCCGCGACCATCACCGTCAGGCCGTGCCGACCGGCATGCGCGAGGAGTTCGTCCAGCAGCGCGTCCATCTCGCTGCCAGGGGTCGATGCGAACAGGCGGGCCAGCAGCGCGCTGCGCAGCAGTTGGGCCACCGTCAGCGGATCGGCCCGGCGCCTGCCCTCGTCGAGCAGTTCGTCCAGTTCCTCGGCGATCTCCTGCTGGGTCTCCAGGTCGCTGCGCTGCGTGATCGCCACCAGTTCGCGCGACCTGCCCAGCAGCCACGCTTCGGAGATCTCGCCGTACGACGGACCGCCCGGCTGCGTTGACACGTCGGCCGGTGTGCCGTCCACCTCGTTCGTCAGTGCGGCACCCCCGTCCGGGCCAGTGGGTCGAGGTGTTCTTCTCGTTCAGTCCTGCTCCGCCGCCAGGATTCGAACCTGGACCATCGGAACCAAAATCCGAGGTGCTGCCTTTACACTACGGCGGATCGTGCGGAAGGCGAGGACTTTCACCCGTCGTCCGTACTCCATCATGGTGGCAGGTCCGGTTGAGGCGGTTCCAGCCGGGCGGTTGCACCAATCCGACCTTGCCGACCCGTACGAATACCACACGGGACGACGGCACACCAGGTGACCGATCACGGGTCGGACCTGGGACGTCAGGACTACCCAACTTGCGAGATCGTAGGTTACGGTGGCGTAGGTTAGGTTCCCCTAACGAGGTGTTCCCCAAGACGGCGAGGTAGCAGATGACGAGCACCCTCAACAGGGCCGAGCAGGCGCTCCCCGGTGGCCCGAAATCGGTGATCAACGGCCGACGACACGGTTGGGGCCAGTTCGCGGTCTACGTGTTCGTCCTGGTGCCGATGGTCGCTCTGGTGGCGGCCGTGCCGTTCGCCTGGGGATGGGGACTCAACTGGGTGGACGTGGTGCTGGCCGTGGTGTTCTTCTACCTGTCCGGCCTCGGCGTCACGATCGGCTACCACCGGCACTTCACGCACAGCTCGTTCAAGGCCAACCGCTGGCTGCGCGTGGCACTCGCCGTGGCCGGCAGCATGGCCGTGCAGGGACCGCCGATCATCTGGGTCGCCGACCACCGGCGCCACCACGCGTTCTCCGACCGGGACGGCGACCCGCACTCGCCGTGGCTGTTCGGCACGTCCCCGGTCGCCATCGCGAAGGGCTTCTGGCACGCCCACATGGGCTGGCTGTTCGACCGCGACCTCACCAACAAGCAGCGCTTCGCGCCGGACCTGTTGGCGGACAAGGACATCGTCCGGGTGAACAAGCTGTTCTGGCTGACCACCATCGCCACCCTGCTGCTGCCCGCCGTGCTCGGCGGCCTGTTCACCTGGTCCTGGTGGGGCGCGCTGACCGGCTTCTTCTGGGCGGGTCTGGTGCGGGTCGCCGTGCTGCACCACGTGACCTGGTCGACCAACTCCATCTGCCACATGATCGGCGAGCGGCCGTTCGCGGCGCGCGACAAGTCGGCCAACTTCTGGCCGCTGGCGATCCTGTCCTTCGGCGAGTCCTGGCACAACCTGCACCACGCCGACCCCACGTGCGCCCGGCACGGCGTCCGGCGCGGTCAGATCGACACGTCCGCGCGGCTGATCTGGCTGTTCGAGAAGTTCGGCTGGGTGCGTGACGTGCGCTGGCCGACCCCGCAGCGGCTGGCGAGGATCGCCAGTTCGAAGTAGGCCAACCGAATGGGGTAAGAACGCTGAGCAACGCGAAGCCGGTCGTCCGGGTGCGGATGACCGGCAGCCAGCGCCGGCAGCAACTGCTGGACGTGGCACAGGAATTGCTGGCCGAGCGTGGTTACGAGGCCGCGTCGGTCGAGGAGATAGCGCATCGGGCCGCGGTGACCAGGCCGGTCGTGTACGCGCACTTCGGCGGTAAGGAAGGCATCTACGCGGTCGTCGTGGACCGCGAGATGCGCAGGGTGCTGGACCGGATCGAGTCGGCTCTCGCCGAGGACGCACACCCCCGTGAGCTGCTGCAACGGGCCGTGCGGGCATTCCTCGGGTATGTCGAGGAGTGCCCGGACGGGTTCCGGATCCTGGTGCGCGACTCGCCAGTGGCCACGTCCGTCGGTACGTTCTCCAGCCTGCTCGGC
>DASUJK010000358.1:0-36095 GCA_036279295.1 Pseudonocardiaceae bacterium
CGATGACGTCCTCGGCCTGCTGCTTGCTCTGCAGCCCGATGATCCCGTTGGTCACCGTGCCCCTGGCGATCTGCTTCAGGTCGCTGACCCGGATCAGCTCGCAGCCCGGGGTGTTCGGCGGGCAGGAGCCCTCGATCTCCCGGTTCAGTGAGACGCCGAGGAAACTGCCCCGGACACCCTGGAAGATGCCGATCTCACCGCTCGGCGACACCGACACGAAGTACTGGCGCAGCACCAGGTACCGGGTCAGGTAGAAGCCGCCGAGCAGCACGACGACCACGATCGCGAGCACGGTCAGCGCTCGCATCAGGTTCTTCTTGCGGGACCGGCCCTGCGGTTCCGGCGCCACCAGGTCGGTCCGCTGCGGTGGCGGCTTGATCGGGTTGAGCGCCCTGGCCCGGGACGCAGGCGAATCCGGTGGGGGGCCCTCGTCGCTGCCGTCGCCAGCCGCGCCGCCCACGATCGGGGCGTCGTCACCGAAGTCCACGTCCACCACGTCGGCGATGATCACGGTCACGTTGTCCGGGCCGCCGCCGCGCAGCGCCAGCTCGATCATCCGGTCCGCACACGTCTGCGGGTCGGTGATGTGCATGGCCTCGGACAGCGTCTCGTGGCTGATCACGCCGGACAGCCCGTCCGAGCACAGCAGGTACCGGTCGCCCGGCCGCACCTCACGCAGGTTCAGCGTCGGCTCGATCGAGTCGTGACCGGTCAGCGCACGCAGCAGCAGCGAGCGCTGCGGGTGCGTGTTCGCCTCCTCGGCGGTGATCCGGCCCTCGTCGATCAGGGACTGCACGAAGCTGTCGTCGTGGGTGATCTGCGTGACGGAGCCGTTGCGCATCAGGTAGGTGCGCGAGTCGCCGATGTTGACCAGGCCCAGCCTGCTGCCCGCGAACAGGATCGCGGTCAGCGTCGTGCCCATCCCGTCCAGCTCCGGGTCGCCGGCCACCAGCTCGGAGATCGCGCCGTTGCCGGCCTGCACCGCTTCGCGCAGCTGGCCGAGCAGGTCGTCGCTCGGCTCGTCGTCGTCCAGCGGGGCCAGTGCCGCGATCACGATCTTGCTCGCGATCTCGCCGGCCGCGTGCCCGCCCATGCCGTCGGCGACGGCGAGCAGGCGGGGACCCGCGTACACGGCGTCCTGGTTGTTGGACCGGACCAGGCCGCGGTCGCTGCGGGCTACGTACTTCAGAACAAGCGTCATGAGCGCAGCTCGATCACCGTCTTGCCGATTCGGATCGGGACGCCGAGCGGGACCCGGAGTGGTGCCGTGACCTTCGCCCGGTCGAGATAGGTGCCGTTGGTAGAGCCTAGATCCTCCACATACCAGTCCGTGCCCCGGAGGGCCAGGCGCGCGTGCCGGGTCGACGCGTAGTCGTCGTCCATCACGAGTGTCGAGTCGTCAGCCCTGCCGATCAGGATCGGCCTGCCGTCCAGGGAGATCCGGGTGCCGGCGAGCGCGCCGTGCGTGACCACCAACTGCCTGGCCGCCTTCCCTCGGTTCTTCTTGGCCGCGCCGCGCCGGAAGCCGGGCGCGGCCACCCGCAGGCCGGACGCCGCGTACAGGTCCGAGCGGACCACGCGCAGCACAGCCAGCACGAACAACCAGAGCAGGGCGAGAAACCCTGCTCTGGTCAGTTGCAACACCAGCTCTGGCACCTGTTGTGTCCGCTCCCGATCAACCGACATCTGACCAACCACTCACGGTCGTGCCGGGATGCGGCACGACCGTGAGTGGCCAGCTTTTTGGCGTCTCAGCCCTGGCTGCGGAACACCAGCGACGAGTGGCCGATGCGGATGACGTCGCCATCCGCGAGCTGCCAAGTCTGCACCGGGTTGTTGTTCACCGTGGTCCCGTTTGTCGAACCGAGATCAGCGAGCATGGCACTCTGGCTGTCCCAGGTGATCTCCAGGTGCCGGCGGGACACGCCGGTGTCGGGCAGTCGGAAGTCCGCGTCCTGCCCGCGGCCGACGACGTTGCCACCCTGCTTGAGCTGGTAGTTCCGGTTCGAACCGTCGTCCAGCTGGAGGCTGGCGGTCAGCGTGCGGGGGCCGGTCTGGACGGCCGGCGGGGCGTAGCCCTGCGGCGCTTCCTGTTGACCATAACCACCCGGCTGGGGGTATCCGCCCTGCTGCGGGTAGCCACCCTGCTGGGGGTAACCGCCCTGCTGGTAACCCTGGTCGTAGCCGCCCTGCTGCGGGTAGCCACCGCCCTGCTGCTCGTAGCCGCCGCCGTACTGCTGCTGTTGCCCGTAGTTGGGGTCCGCGCCGTACTGCTGGTAGCCCTGGTCGTAGCCACCGCCCTGCTGGGGGTAGCCGCCCTGCTGCTGTTGCCCGTAGTTGGGGTCCGCGCCGTACTGCTGGTAGCCCTGGTCGTAGCCGCCGCCGTACTGCTGACCTTGGGCGTAGTTGGGGTCGGCGCCGTACTGGCCCTGTCCATAACCTGGTTGCCCGTAGGGGTCACCCTCGGGGTGCTGGCCGTAGCCGGGGGGCTGGCTCATTGATCGGTCTCCTGCGTTGCGAGGTCGTGCTGACCGTCGGTCAGGTTGACGATGTGCGTCGGGGTCGACGGACGAGCGGGTTCGGAACTGTCCGGTGTGCAGCGCGTCGGAACGCTCCAGTGAGACTACGACGTCACCGTAAGTCTCCCAGCCGTGCTCGGTCAGATGCTCGGCGATGCTGTCCGCGAACAGGGTGACGATTCGTTGTTCGTCCTGGTCAGCACCGGCAAGCTTGTCGTGATCGGTCGGTCCCAGCAGCACCGTGAAGTGGTTCGGGGCCAGTAACCGTCCGCCAGCAAGCTCGCGGACGTTCGACTCGCCCTCACGCTGCAGTGCCTGCGCGACCTCCTGCGGCACGACGCCGCCACCGAAGACACGCGCGAAGCTGTTCCCGACCATGCCTTCGAGACGGCGCTCGAAGCGCTGCACGAGGCCCACGGCTGTCATCCCTTCCCACGAGCTGATCCTTGTTGAGTCCCGATCGTATCTGTGCTCGTCCACCGCGCCAGGGTCCAGTTCAAACCCGTCCCAGTGATCGTGCTACGCTCTGCGCGTCACTTCAGGGCGAGTGGCGGAATGGCAGACGCGCACGGTTCAGGTCCGTGTGTCCGAAAGGACGTGGGGGTTCAACTCCCCCCTCGCCCACATCACAAGTTCACAGAACGTGTTGTTGCGTTCCACGTTACCCCCGTCCAGCGGTCGTCGGACGGGGGATTTTGTTGCGGATGGCAAGCACTTCACGTCGTGGTGTACGTCACACCTGCGGTGATCCGGCGCTATTGTGCTGCGCCGTCGGTGCCAGTGCGCTGCGCCGCTTGTCGTAACGAGGTCCGAACTGTCGAATGTGTCACTCCGGTACGGCATAAAACCGCTGACTTCGCGTCTCTTGCCAATCAGGACCGGAGTCCTCAGCGATTTCACGTTCCGGTGCTCTCCGTCATCGTCGGCCCGCTGACCTGGGCCGTCGTGTGGTCAGACGGCCGGCAAGATCGTGATTGCCGAACGTGACGAATTAGCATCGTCTACTCGTGGCGCTCAAGGCACCGCTCACCCAAACGGCCGCATTGCCGGGCTGAAGTCCGTTGACCGATCATCGACCGGTTACCGATCCGGCCGAGCCGCCGATCGCAGGCGACGCGTTCACCTGGCGGCGGCACGCCTACTTCCTGGTACCAAATTCACAGGCGTCAGATCGGCATGGCCGACGTTGTCCCGGCGGACGACGACGGTGCGTACCGATACCAGACGGTTACCAGGGAGGCGAACTTCGTGAGCGGCACCCACGGGCGCACGACGGTCCCGACGGACGTCAACGCACGCCCCGCACGGCTGCTGCCATCGGTCGAGCTACCGGCCCCGGTCGAGCAGTTGGCGGCGGGCGCGGCGGCACGGCTCGGTTGGCACGGCACGGTGCTACCCCCGATGACGCTGCTGGGCCGTCGGGTCGTGGTGGTCGCCGACCTCCTCGCCGACGCCCATGCGGAGCGCATCTGTCTCGGCTGCGGTCCGGTGCCCGATCGGGCCACCGTCGCGACCTGGGTCTGGCCGGAACTGGCCGACCGGGTGCCACCGCCCGCCGTGCGGATCGTCGGCGTGCTGTCGGTCGCCCGGCACTGGCGGACCGGCCTGGTCGCCACCGTGCCGTTCACCCGCTACGCGGAGACCGCCGTCGTGCTGCCCTGGTGGGCCGCGACGACCCACGACTACCTGGTCAACTGCCTGCCCAGGGCGCGTCGGCACGGTGTTGGCGTGCTGACCGCCGACCCGGAGGGCGTGACCGACATCGACCTGCCCGGCGCCACCGAGTGCACCGCGGTCGAGCTGGACGCCACCGGCCGCTGGCTGAACGAGGCCATCTACGAGCGGTTGTCCAACACCGTCGAATGAGGCGCTGGCGCGCCAGCGGCGCGGGAGGGCCAGGAGCGGAGCGACTACTGTCTGGTTCGTGCGGGTAGTCATCGCCGGAGGGCACGGCAAGATCGCGTTGCGGCTGGCTCGGCTGCTGTCCGACCGCGGTGACGAGCCGGTCGGTCTGATTCGCGATCTCGGCCAGGCGCCCGATCTCGCCGAGGTCGGCTGCGACGCCGTGCTGTGTGACCTGGAGCAGGTCGGAGTCGACGAACTGGCCGGCCACGTGGTCGGTGCCGATGCCGTGGTGTTCGCGGCGGGCGCCGGTCCGGGCAGTGGTGCCGACCGCAAGGACACAGTGGACCGGGCGGCCGCCGAGCTGCTCGCCGACGCGGCCCGCAAGGCCGGGGTCCGGCAGTACCTGCTGATCAGCTCGATGGGCCTCGACCAGGCCGGCGCCGACGGCGTCGATCCGGTGTTCGCCGCGTACCTGGTGGCCAAGAAGGCGGCCGAGGACGCGATCCGGGTGTTCGGTCTGGACTGGACGATCCTGCGACCGGGTCGGCTGACCGACGATCCCGGCACCGGCCGGGTCCGGCTGGGCGCCCCGCCGATCCACCACGGTGCCGTGTCCCGGGACGACGTGGCTGCCGTGCTCGCCGAACTGCTCACCCGACCGGGCAGCGCGCGGCACACCCTGGAACTGGTCGGCGGCGCCGATCCGGTGGCCGATGCCGTCTATCTCGCGGTCGGCGGCTGACCTACCTGCGGTTTACCGTTCGTCGTGCCGTTCACCGCACGGACCGATCACCCGCGCGGTATAGGGATTGGTGAACCGGCCCGCCGGGTCGACCGCTTCCCGGACATCGCGGAAGTCGCCGAACCTCGGGTACAGCTCGGCCAGCTGCTCGGCCCCCAGCGAGTGCAGCTTGCCCCAGTGCGGCCGGCCGCCGACGTTGGCCGTGATCGACTCGAACAGGTCGAAGAACTGCCGGTAGGGCATGCCGAGGTACTGGTGCACCGCGATGTAGGCGCTGTCCCGGCCGTACGCGGTGGACAGCCACACGTCGTCGGCGGCCGCGACCCGGACCTCCAGCGGGAACATCACCGGATCGGCCAGTTTCGGGATCTGGCCGCGCAGCTCACCGAGCACGTCGACCAGCGTGTCCCTGGGCAGCGCGTACTCCGACTCGACGAACCGCACGTTCCTGGTGCTCACGAACACCCGGTGCGAGGAGTCGGAGTAGGTGCGCGCGGACAGCACGGCGTCCACGGTTCGGTGCAGCGGCCGGACCAGCCTGGGTACCGCCCGGCCGAGCCGGGACATGCCGGCCAGCGTCACGTTCTCCAGCAGTTCGTACTCCAGGTAGTGCCGCAGCGGGGACAGCGGCGCGGCCTGGGTGCCGGCCGGCTGCCGGTCGTTGCGCTTCAGCAATGCCTTGCGGCCGTAGGGAAACCAGTGGAACTCGACGTGGTCGTGCGTGTCGGCGAGGTGGTCGAACCGCTCCAGCAGGCCGTCGATCGGTTCCGGCCGCTCGTCGGCGGCCAGTACGAAGGCGGGTTCGCAGCGCAGGGTCACCGTGCTCAGCACACCGAGCGCACCCAGCCCGATCCTGGCCGCCTCGAACAGTTCCGGCCGTTCGGTCGGCGAGCACGACACCAGCGATCCGTCGGCCAGCACCAGTTCCAGTGCCGCGATCTGGGTGGCGATGCCGCCGTAGCGCGCGCCGGTGCCGTGGGTACCGGTGGACACGGCGCCCGCAATCGTTTGCGCGTCGATGTCGCCGAGGTTGGTCATGGCCAGGCCGAGCTGGTCCAGGCTCGCGTTCAGGTCGTGCAGTGTGGTGCCGGCGCGCACGGTGACCAGACCGGTGGCCGCGTCTGCCGCCGCGATGCCGGTCCACCGGGACAGGTCGATGGCGACGCCGTCGGTGGCGGCCACCGACGTGAACGAGTGGCCGGCGCCGATGGCGCGCACCGGCAGTCCGTCCCGCTCGGCATCGGTGACCGCATCGGCGATCTCACCAGGATCGGTCGGGCGCACCAACCGGGCCGGAGTGGCCGTCGCCGTGCCGGCCCAGTTCCGCCAGGCTCCTGTCGCGGTCTCGGCCACGGCCGCCTCCTGTACTGACTGCGCTGACGTGATCGGTAACGCACGAAGTTATGTGAACATCATTCGCATTTCAAGTGCGGAGAGCCTACTGTGCTGGTGTGCCACATCTCTCCGCCCAGGGTATGGATGCCCAGCGTAGGTATGACGAGGCGACGGCCGATCTGGATCCGCCGTTGGCCATCGTTGATCTCGACGCCTTCGACCGCAACGCGGCTGACATGGTGCGGCGCGCGGCCGGCCGGCCGATCCGGGTGGCCAGCAAGTCGATCCGGGTCCGCCACCTGATCGAGCGGGTGCTCGCGATGCCCGGTTACGCGGGCGTGCTGGCGTATTCGCTGCCCGAGGCGCTGTTTCTCTGCGAGTCCGGCACGGCGTCGGATCTGCTGGTCGCCTACCCGTCCGTGGACCGTGCCGCGCTGCGCGGGCTGGCCGGCGACGAGACCGCCCGGCGCTCGATCACGATCATGGCCGACTCGGTGGCCCACCTGGACATGATCGACACCGTCCTCGGCGCGGACCACCCAACCGTCCGGGTGTGCCTGGAACTGGACGTGTCCTGGCGGCCGGTGGCGCACCTCGGGGTCGTGCACATCGGCACCCGCCGCTCCCCGCTGCACACTCCCGGCCAGGCGGCGGCGTTCGCCAAGGCGGTGCTGGCCCGGCCCGGATTCCAGCTGGTCGGCGTGATGGCCTACGAGGGTCAGATCGCCGGATTGGGCGACAACCCGGCCGGTCGACCGGTGCGTGCCGCGACCCTGCGGTGGATCCAGCAGCATTCCGCGGCCGAGCTGGTCGCCCGGCGTACCGAAGCGATCGCCGCGATCCGGGCGCTCACGCCGCTGGAATTCGTCAACGGCGGCGGCACCGGCAGCATCGAGGTGACGATCGCCGACGCGTCGGTCACCGAACTGGCCGCGGGTTCCGGCCTGATCGGTCCCACCCTGTTCGACGCCTACCGCAGATTCAGCCCGACGCCCGCACTGTTGTTCGCGCTGCCCGTGGTGCACCGGCCCGCCCGCAACACCGCCACCCTGTTCGCGGGCGGCTACATCGCATCCGGCACGCCGACACCCGATCGGCTGCCGACGCCGTACCTGCCGGCCGGACTCAAACTGCTCGGTGTCGAAGGTGCCGGCGAGGTGCAGACACCGGTTGTCGGCAAGGCGGCCGACGCGTTGCGGCTGGGGGGCCGGGTGTGGCTGCGGCACGCCAAGGCGGGCGAACTGGCCGAGCGGTTCCCCGAGTACCACCTGATCAGCGGTGACCAACGGGTCGCCACCGTGCCCACCTATCGAGGCGACGGCCGCTCGTTCGGCTAGTCGCTCGTGGTCAGTCCAGATGGCCGGACAGGTAGGCCCGGACCACCCGCTTGGCTTCCGCGATCACCACGTCCTCGTGGAACAGCTTGCGGCGAAAGGCCAGGTTGAGAATGCCGTCGGCGATCTCCACCGACACCGAGATGGGCAGGCGCAGCTCGGTCAGCGGCAGCGTGAACTGCTCGGCGAGCAGACCGGACAGCCGGTCGGCGATCACCGTGTTGTTGTCCCGGTGGTCGTCCATCAGCCGCAGGTCGACCACGTCGCCGAAGCGGATCTGGGTGAACCCGGGCACCTCCCGGTACATCTCGACGTAGGCGTCGAACACCAGGTCGACGGCATCCCACCAGTGCTCCAGCGTGGCCGCTGCCAGCCGCTGGCCGATCAGGTCCATGAACCGGTCGAGGTTGCGGGTGGTCAGGGCCTGGACGACGGCCCGCTTGTCGGGGAAGAACTGGTACAGCGAACCGACGGCGACACCGGCCCGCTCGGCTATCAGCGTTGTGGTGACGCCGTCGTAGCCGACCTCGTCGATGAGGACGGCGCAGGCCTCCAACATGCGCTCGACGCGTGCGGCACTGCGCTGTTGGACCGGCCGGCGGCGAAGGTGGGTCGTGTTCGCGGGCAACATGTCTCCCTCTCGGCGCTGTCTCCAGCTATCTTGCCTGGATCTGACGTGATGCACTTCCCTGTAGGCAAACCGATACGTACGATCCGAAGAACTTTCACATTCGACGGATCGGTCGGGCGGATCCAGTGAGTGATCTTCGTACGTGCACGTTCGCTTCGGGCTTTTTGCGGGGCGTGTCCACTTCCGCGTACCAGATCGAGGTACCGCCCACCGTCCCCACTGGTTCATGTGGACTATTCACAGCAGACCCGCACAACGAAGGATTCCTACCGCTGGTATCAGAGGCAAATCGGGAGACGCGCATGAGTACGGCCGAGCAACCGGTCAGCGGAGCCGTCGAACGGGACGTTCCGGACGCGCTGGCTGAGCCGAAGGTCGCCGTCCGGTCGGGCTGGATCACCCTGTTGTTCCTGGCCAACCTGGGTTTGTGGCTGGGGATCTACGCCCCGATCCAGGTGTTGCTGCCCGAACAGGCACAAGCACTGGACAAAGTGGACAAGACGCTGATCCTGAGTGTCGTGATGGGAGTCGGCGCGCTGGTGGCGCTGATCTCCAACCCGGTGATCGGCATGCTGTCCGACCGCACGACGTCCCGCTGGGGCCGCCGGCACCCGTGGACGATCGCCGGTGCCGTGGTCGGCGCGCTGGGTCTGCTCGTGCTCGCGATGGCGCCGAACGTGCTGGTCATGACGCTGGGCTGGTGCCTGGTCCAGGCCGGCCTGGCCGGCATGCTGGCCGCCCTGACCTCGGCACTGCCCGACCGGGTGCCGGTCGACCAGCGCGCCCAGGTCGGCGGGTTCATCGGGATCAGCCAGATGCTGGGCACCGTGCTCGGCGCGCTCATCGTGACCGTGCTGGTCACGCGACTGGCAGGCGGCTACGTCGCGTGTGCCGTGCTGGTGGTCCTCGCCGGACTGGTGTTCGTGCTGTTCACCACGGACGCCCGGCTGCCCGTGGCATTCCGACCGGCCGGTTCGATCGCCACCGGCCTGCGCAACCTGTGGATCCCGCCGCGCCGCTTCCCGGATTTCTCCTGGGGTTGGCTCACTCATTTCCTGATCAACCTCGGCAACGCCCTGGGCACCCTCTACCTGCTGTTCTTCCTGTCCGACGCGGCGCACTACCCGGACCCGCAGACCGGCCTGCTGATTCTGATGGCGCTGTACGGGGTCGCGTTGGTGATCGGCGCGGTGATCTGCGGGATCACGTCGGACCGCTCCGGTCGGCGGCGGCCCTACGTGGTCGGCTCGTCGGTGGTGATGGCGCTGGCCGCGGTGCTGCTGGTGATCTCGCCGACGTGGACGGCGGCCCTGTTCGCGGCGCCGCTGCTCGGGGTCGGTTTCGGTACGTACTGGGCGGTGGCGCTGGCCATCCTCACCCAGGTGCTGCCGGCCGCGGCCGATCGCGCGAAGGACCTCGGCGTGATCAACGTGGCGAACTCGTTGCCGCAGGTGGTGGGCCCGGCAGTGGCCGGCCTGGTGCTGGCGGCGACCCACAGCTACCCGATCCTGTTCGCGCTCTCGGCGATAGCGACGCTCGGCGGTGCGGTGACGGTCATGCGGATCAAATCCGTGGCCTAAAGCTGATTTGGGGCCGCGGACCGGCGCCGGTCGGGGGGAGGGGAGTGCGCAGCGCCGGTCCGCGGAGTTCAGGGGGTCAATCAACTGTGAAATTGTTTATTCATTGGCCGACGACCCGGTTCGACGCGGTCGGGGGAACGGACGACCCGGGTCGCCGACCACAGGCGGTTACTGGACCACGTCGGATCGGGGACCGACGTGGGCGCAGGCCGCCAGCTCTAGTGCGCGCCGGCCACAGCCCGCCGACCAACGCCGGCAGCCCGCAGATGACGTGCCGGTCGAGGGGCCAAACCGCCCTGGACCAGGTGTTCGTACGCAGCCCGCCACACCGAGCACGGTGAGCGCTGCTGCCGCCACTTGGTGGAGCACTCCGGGCAGTTGCCGCGCTCGTCCGGCTCGTGCGCCGCGAGCAGCGCGCGCCAGCCCTCGGTCAGCTTGGGGAGTTCGGAACGTGCCACGGACAGCAGGGACGGCGCGTCCGCGCGGTTCGCGAGTTCGGAGAGCATGTCAAGGCGTTCCCACACGGCATTGCGCAGGACCTGCCCGAGGATCTCGTCCACCGAAACGTCACCGTCACCTTTCCGCCTCGTCGGCGGCTTCCTGCAGGGCAGTTCTCAGCTGGCCGAGCTGGCCCGCGGTGAGAACAGCGGACTCGCCGGGTGGGCCGACGAGCACTACCCTGCCGTGTTCGACGAACAATGTGAGGAATCGTTCCCGATTCGCCACGTCCTGGCAGCGGATCCGCCATTGGCGGGATCGCGCCGGGCGTTCGTCGACACCTGAATCAACGCCGAGCGCCGGGTCAGGGCGATGCGTGGGACGCGTGGGAGCCACGGCGACACTGGCTCCGTTGGTGGAGCTCACCGGCTCTACTGGGTCCACCGCTGCATTCCCTCCGTGCTCGACTGCTTACCAGAAACTAGACTGCGACCTGTGCACCCTCAGTGGGGAGCCAGAGCGCCGATCGGTTCGAGTACGACGGTAAGCGGTCGGCGGAGTTCAGCCCAGCCGATCAGTCTCGCCGATGCGTACTTCTCGACCTCGTCGTATTGGCTCTACCCTGCGGTTGACGCCCGTCGGACTGTGAGGGGGCGCAATTGAATACCATCGGATCGCAGGGTTCACCTGTTACACCCGATGTCTGGGAACAGCGGGAGATGCGCGACGCGCTGTCCGGCCGTGACGTCAGCCAGATCTACCGGCTACTCCGGCGGAAGGGCGTGTCGCAACGTCAGATCGCTGCTCTCACCGGCCAGTCACAGTCCGAGGTCTCGGAGATCCTCAAGGGTCGCCAGGTGATGGCCTACGACGTGTTGGCCCGCATCGCGGACGGCCTGAGCATCCCGAGGGGCTACATGGGCCTCGCGTATGACGAGGCCACCGCGGTGAGGGTCGCCACTTCGGAGGCGGACCCCCAGGCTGAGGAGGACGAGTCGGTGAAGCGACGGAGGTTCCTCGCGCACGCCGCTGCCGTCACCATGGGTGCGGCAGTGATGGGCAAGGACTCCGCGTCGTGGGTTGCACATCCCGCCCAGGCCCCGGCACCAGGACGTATCGGTATGACCGACGTCCGGCAGGTGGAGGCGGCGACCAGGGCACTGCGCGCGTTGGACTACCAGTACGGCGGCGGCTTCTGCCGTGACGCCGTGGTCGCGCAGTTGTCGTGGGGGCAGCAGTTGCTCGACGCGAATGCCGCGGACCAGGTCCGCGACAGGCTGTACGTGGCGCTCGCCGACCTGCACAACCTGGCAGGTTGGACGTCGTTCGACAGCGGGCTGATCGACGCGTCCCGCAACCACTTCGCACATGCCCTTGAACTGGCCAGGGCGGGTCACAACGACCCGCTGGTGGCCAACATCCTGTACCGGATGGGGCGGGTCTACTTGCATCAGGGCGCACCCAACGACGCACTGAAACTGTTCCAGCTGGGGCAGATCGCGGCTCAGGAGTCCGGTTCGGAACTGGCCGTGGCCGTGCTCTGCGCGAACGAGGCGTGGGCGTATGCCGCGCTGAAGAACGAACGCCAGGCCATGAAGCTGATCAACAGGACGAAGGACGAGTTCGCGCGAGCGGATCACACCAATCCGGACTCCTGGGTCAGCTTCTTCAACGAGACGGACCTGTACGCGATGGTCGGCACGGTGCACTCGGTGCTGGCCATGGAGGTGGACCGCAAGCACACCCGCTACGCGATCCCGGCGCTGACCAGGGCTATTGGCACTTACGGCGATGAGATGGCACGCAGTAGGGCCTTCAACCTGTCCATGCTGGCCACCAACCACATGATCGACGGCGACGTCGACCACGGTGCCCGGATCGGCCGCTCCGCGGTGGAGATGGCCGAGGGCATCAAGTCGGCGCGGACCAAGGATCGAATCCTGCCGCTCAAGACGGAGTCGGACAAGCGGAGCAACAACAGCGACGCCCGTGACCTGTCCGAGCGGATCAACACGTTCCTGACCACCTGACACGGCGGCTCATGGCCGTCGGAATGCGGTGACCATGACGGCACCAGCTGATCCACAGGCATCGACACCGGATGCTGACGGCGGGCGGTTCACGCCCGCACGCCTGGCCGAGGTACTGGAGTCGGTCTGCGCCATGGCCGGCCTGGACCACCGGGGTGCCCGGCTGCTCAAGTTCACCGCGAACGCCGTGTTCCGGCTGCGGCACGACCCGGTGGTGGTACGCATCGCCGGGTCGACCGCGCTGCGCCACCGGGCGGCCAAGGTGGTTGCGGTGGCCGGTTGGCTGGCCGAGCACGACGTGCCGGCGGTCCGCCTGCTGCCCGGGTTGGCCCAGCCGGTGCACGTCGGCGCGTACCAGGCCACGCTGTGGCGGGCGGTGGCGGCCAGCAGGCGGCGACCGTCCACCAAGGACCTCGCCGTACTGCTGCGCAGACTGCACGCGCTGCCGCTGCCGGACTTCGAGCTACCGGCTTGGCAGCCGCTCGACGACGTTCGGCGCCGTCTCGGCGACGCGGAGGGCCTGGACGCCGCTGACCGGCACTTCCTGGAGGACCGGTGTGCCGAGCTGACCGAGCGGCTGGCCACACTGGACTATCCACTCGCCGAGTGTGTCGTGCACGGGGATGCCCATCTCGGCAATGTGATCCCCGTTCGGCGGCGGCCCGTGCTGTGCGATTTCGACTCGACATGTGTCGGTCCGCCGGAATGGGATCTGACGCCGATTCCGGTCGGATTGCGCCGATTCGGTGGTTCTCGCCGGGCCGCTCGGATATTTGCCAGCGCATATGGCTTCAATGTCACGAAATGGCCGGGTTTCGCGGTGTTGTGCGAGGTCAGGGAGCTGAAGCTGGCCACGAGCGTGCTGCCCATCTTGCGCAGTAACCCCGGTGTCGTCCCGGAATTGCGCAGGCGGCTGGACAGCGTCCGAACGGGCGACACGAGCGCCGGCTGGTCCAGGTACGGGTAGGGTCCGATTTTCGTGGAGCTCCGTCGCCTTGGTGGATCAGGGCTCGCGGCCAGTGTGGTCGGCCTGGGGTGCAACAACCTCGGTCGCCCCGGTACCGCGACCGAGTCGCTGGCCGGCGCCAGGGAGGTGGTCGCCGCCGCCCTCGACGCCGGAATCACGCTGTTCGACGTGGCCGACGTGTACGGCGCACCACGGGGGCGCAGCGAGGAATTGCTGGGCAGTGCGCTGGCCGGGCGGCGGGACCGCGCGGTGATCGCCACCAAGTTCGGCATGGACATGCAGGGCGCCAACGGCCCCGACTTCGACGCCCGGGGTTCCCGCGGCTATGTGCGGCGGGCCGTCGAGTCGTCGCTGCGCAGGCTGGGCACCGACTGGATCGACCTGTACCAGCTGCACCGGCCCGATCCGGCCACGCCGATGGCCGAGACGCTGGCCGCGCTGGACGACATGGTGTCGGCCGGCAAGGTGCGCTACGTCGGACACTGCAACCTGGCCGGCTGGCAGGTGGCCGACGCCGCGTGGACGGCCAAGGACCGGCACGTGACGGCGCCGGTGGCCGCGCAGAACCACTACTCGCTGCTGGAACGGGAGGCCGAACGCGAGATCGTGCCGGCCTGTCAGCAGTTCGGTATCGGCCTGTTGCCGTACTTTCCGCTGGCCAACGGCCTGCTCACCGGTAAGTACCGGCCCGGCGCCGCGCCACCGGCCGGCAGCAGGCTGGCCGGCCGTGAGCGGTTGCTCGCCGAAGCGCCGTGGGATCGGTTGGAGGCGCTGCGCTCGTTCGCCAAGGAGCGTGAGGTGGCGATGGCCACCGTGGCCATCGGCTGGCTGGCAGCGCAACCGGTGGTCGGTTCGGTGATCGCGGGTGCCACGGCGGCGCACCAGGTGGCCGTGAACGCGGCGGCCGCGGAGTGGCGGCCCAGCGCCGAGGATCTGGTCCGGTTGGACGAGATCTGCCCACCGGGCCGCCGCTGACCAGCCGCGCGTTAACCTCTCCGCCGGGAGAACGGCACCCGGACCTGGGAGGACACATGCGGATCGCGGACACCGTAGCCATCGTCACCGGCGGAGCGTCCGGCCTCGGCGGCGCGACAGCGCGGGCGTTGGCCGACAAGGGCGCCCGGGTGTTCGCACTCGACCTGCCCGGCGCGGTGGAGAAGGCGCAGGCCGACGTGCCACCCGGGATCAGCTACCTGGCCGCCGACGTGACCGACCCGGACCAGGTGGCCGCGGCCGTGGACACCGCTGCCCAGGACGGCCCGCTGCGGATCACGGTGAACTGTGCCGGCATCGGCACGGCCGGTCGGGTGCTGTCCAAGAAGGGCCCGCACGACCTGGCGATCTACCGCAAGGTCATCGAGGTCAACCTGATCGGCACGTTCAACGTGCTGCGCCTGGCCGCGGACGCGATCGCGAAGACCGACCCGATCGACGACCAGCGCGGCGTGATCGTCAACACCGCGTCGATCGCGGCGTTCGACGGTCAGATCGGGCAGGCCGCGTACGCGTCGTCCAAGGGCGGTGTCGTCGGGCTGACCCTGCCGGCCGCGCGTGATCTGGCCCAGTCCGGCATCCGCGTGATGACGATCGCGCCGGGCATCGTGGACACCCCGATGCTGGCCGGTGTCGGCGACGAGTTCCGCGAGGCGTTGGCCAATGGCGTGCCCTTCCCGAAGCGGCTGGCCAAGCCGGCCGAGTACGCGCAGCTGGCCGTGATGATCGTCGAGCACGACTACCTCAACGGCGAGGTCATCCGGATGGACGGCGCACTTCGGATGGCGCCTCGTTAGAGGTCGCCTATCCACGGAAGTTCGGTCACCGCAGGCGAGGACATCCACTCGCGCAAGGCTTTGGTGGCCCGGACATCGTCCTCATTGTACTCCAGCAGCCGTCGCCGCTGGCTCAGCTCGACCGGGCCGCCGTCCATCCCGACGGCGTCCCGGTACCAGCGCATCGAGTTCTCGCCGCCCGCTTCCGCGTCGCGCCAATGGAAACCGGCCACCGGCGCGATGGTCTTCAGGCCCTTGCCCCGCGCGCACAGGAACGTCTCCGACACGATGCGGAACAGGTCCACCCAGTCCGGCGAGTCGATGAACGACCGCACGTCCGCCCGCTCCGGCACATTCTTCGTTCCGGCGAACCGGTCCGCCGACGCCAGCAGCCAGCGGTTCTCGGCCAGCTCGTTGTAGCAGTACGCGCGGAAGCTCAGCCCGGCCAGCCCGGCGCGGGCGCGGACCTCGGTCAGCCACTGCCAGAACTCGCCGAACGAGCGGGCCTCGTCCTGGGTGGGCAGCGGCTGCCAGGTCACGAACGCCCGATAACCGGGTGGGATGCCGACGTCGGCGACCTTCGGGCCGGAGAGCAGGGCGCCCCACAGGTAGGCACCGGAGTCGCCGAAGCTCTCCATGTCCACGTCGATCTCGACGTCGGCCCTCGGCACATCGACGTCGACCACCCTGCGCACCACGGTCAGGTCGGCCAGCCACGCCCTGGCCAGCGCGACCGCGTCCGGGTAGGGCGTGCTGACCAGCGGCACCGGCGGTGGTTCGGCGGGCGACAGCGCCGCCAGGTCGTCCACGGTGCGGATCCCGGCGTGCCGCAGGGCGCCGGCGTCCTCGCCGCGCAGCACCAGGCTGACGTCCCTGGTCGCGGTCAGGTCGCGCTCGCAGGTCGGCCACCAGGGACAACTGCGGCAGTCCATGATCCGGGAGGGCAGCGCGAGCGGTTCGGCGTGCGACCTGGCCGCGTCCGCGATGGCCAGCCGGTCGGCGAACCTGGCCTCGTACTCGGCCAGCGCGGTGCGCCCACCGGGCCAGTTCGGCGCCTCCAGGTCGTGCCACAGCACCACGTCGGCATCCAGCCCGATCACTCCGCCGACGGCCCGGCCGGACGCCGCCTGGCCGCACGCGCGCAGCAACTGCCGGGTGTGCACCAGTCGCAGCTGGTCCCGTGGCTGCGGCCGGACCCGGCGCAGCGGGTCGGACCGGCTGCCGCGCGGTGTCGGGTCCTCCAGCGGTGACGTGCGGGCGCCGTTACCAGGGTCGGTGATCTTGTGCCGCACCACCAGTACCGGCACGTAGCCGTCCCCGGTGTACACCAACAGGTCGATCCGGCCACGGCGGCCACCTTCCGGATCGCGGGGCAGCTGGGCGTTCCAGACGAACCTGGCGCCGGCCCGCATCGCGGCCAGCGTGCCGCGCTCCCGGTCACCGCTGGTCACGTCCGGCCCGATCGGGATCTCCATCCACGCCGAGCCGAACCGCCTGGCCAGCTCGTCGCCGACCCGCCGCCGGTGCGCCATCGCGTCCGCGGCGCGCTGCTCACCGGCCGGGTCGGGCGGTGCCTGCGTGGCATCGGCCATCGCCGGGTCGTTGTCCAGGTGGACCCGGCGCCGGCAGCGGGTGACGACACCTGCGTCGAGTAGCACCGGGTTGTTCACGGAGAGAGACTCTAGAGCTTCGCCAGGACACCGTCGTGGCACTCCAGTAGGTTTGACCGACATGGCACTGGGTCGGAAGCGCAGCAAAGGCGTCGTCGGCCGGTTGACCCCGGCCAACGCCAAGAACCTGCTCGGCGTCGTGAAGGTGATCGGTCCCGCTGTGGTGCCGGTGGTGGCGCCGTACGCGCTGAAGGCCGCGTCGACGGCCAGGGACGGGCTGGACCGCTACCGGGCGCGGCGGCTGGGTGTCGACATCGAGCGGCTGGCCGAGTACACCGGCCGGGGTGGCGCGCTGCACGCCAGGATCGTCGGCGCCGACCAGTCGCTGGCCGAACTGGCCGAGCGGCCCGGTGCCAGCGCGGCCGACCAGGAGTTCGCCGCCAAGGGCCGGGACACGCTGACCAAGCTGGCCGCTGCCGTGCGGGCGGCGGAGCGGATGCCGACCGGTCGGCGCAAGGCCGCGCACAAGTCGGTGGCAGGCGAACTGGACCCCATCGAACGGGAGCTGTTGCAGCGTCTGGGGCTGTGAACAGAACGTATGACCAGATCTGAACGGTGCCTGTGGGTTATCACCTGATGGTTCATATGGGGGGTCCGATCTTTCCCCGATCGGCTTACGCTCGTCGCCGTGACTGCTCTGCCGACGCCGACCCGGGGTGCGCTCCGGCTGTGTCGCGGAGCCATGCTCGCAGCCGTGTCGGCCACCCTGGCGATCGCAGCGCACGCACTGGGCGGCGGGGGCCTGCCGGCCACCGGGCTGACCCTGGTGCTCACCGCCGGTGTCGCCGGTATCGGCGTCGCGATCGCTGATCGCCGCCGGTCCACCGGCACGATCCTGGCCGTGCTCGGCGCCGCCCAGTTGGTCACCCACGTGCTGCTGTCGTTCAACGCCATGCACATGGCCGGCAACACCGTCGTGTTGGCGCCGCGGCAGACCGACAGCGCGGCCATGCTCGGCGCGCACACGATCGCCGTGCTGCTGTCGGCCGTGCTGCTGGCCAAGGCGGACGCGGCACTGTTCCTGATCATCGCCGTGCTGGCCATGCTGCTGCCCAGCCTGCTCACCGCACCGCCGGTGCCGGCCGCACCGGCCGGTGCCCGGCCACGCGCGATTCCGCAGGACCGCTCGACGGCCGTTCTGCTGCGCCGCAGCCACGCTCGGCGAGGGCCACCGGTGACCGCCTGACCGGTTTCCGGTCACGCTCCCGTCCCCCACCGAGTGGGCACCGGTCGACCCGGTGCCCCCAGTTCCGCGGAGTCATACCCACATGTCCACGAAACGTAGTTTTGCCCTGCGGTTGGCAGCGACGCTGACCGCGACCGGAGTGCTCGTGCTGGCCGGTGCCGGCATCGCGTCCGCCCACGTGACCGCGCACAGCCCGGACAACCCCGGCCGGGGCGACGACGGCGAGATCGTCTTCCGGGTGCCCGACGAGGAAGCCACCGCGCACACCGTCAAGATCCAGGTCAACTTCTCCACCACCAGCCCGATCACCAACGCCGACATCAAGCCGGTGCCGGGCTTCACCGCGGTGGAAACGATGATGACGTTGCCCAAGCCGGTGCACATGGACAACGAGAACGTCACCACCGCCGTCCGGTCGATCACCTGGACCGCGCCCAGCGGCGCCGGCATCGCGCCCGGTCAGTTCCAGGAGTTCGCCATCTCGGTGGAAGGCCTGCCCGACAACACCAACGAACTGTTGATGCCGACGATCCAGACCTACGACAACGGCGACGTGGTGAACTGGAACCAGCCCACCGTGGCCGGCCAGCCGGAGCCGGACCACCCGACTCCGCACCTGGCGCTGGCGGCGACCAGCAGTGACGACGCGGCGGCACCGATCTCGGACGCGACGTCGGCCAACCCACCGGCCGCCGCGGGGGCCACGTCCGACGACACGGCCCGGTGGCTGGGCGGTGTCGGTCTGATCGTCGCGGCGCTCGCGCTGGGCTTCGGCCTCGGCGCGTTCGTGCGCGGTAGGCGTCAACAGGCAGGAGCGTCAGTATGAAACGGCTGATCACAGCAGCGTTGGTGGCCGGGCTGGCGGTCGCCTTCCTGGTCTCCCCGGCGTCAGCACACAACGTGCTGCTCAGCACCACGCCCGCGGCTGGCTCGTCCATCTCGACGGGACCCAGCACGGTCGTGTTCAACTTCAACGCACCCGTCCAGTTCGGCGACAACACCATCGCGGTCATCGGCCCGAACGGCACGCACTGGGAGAAGTCCTCGAAGGCCACCGTCTCCGGTGACACGGTGTCCGCCCCGGTGGTGCCACTCGGCCCGGCCGGCGTCTACACGGCCAGCTACCACGTCATTTCCGCGGACGGCCACCCCGTGCAGGGCGACATCACGTTCCGGCTGGCCAAGGCGGGTACCGGTACTCCGGTCACCGTGGCCGCCGCGGCGAGCAGCGGCGGCGGGATACCGGTGTGGGTGTGGATCGTGGTCGCACTCGTCGTGCTCGGTGGCGGTGTGTTCTTCGCGCTGCGGACCAGTCGGCGCAAGGAGGAGAGCGTGTCATGACAGCCACGGCCACGACCGCCACGACGAGCGTCGACCGTCGACCGCGCTACCCGCTGGTGTACACACTGGCCGGTGGCTCGATCGTCGGCGTGCTGGTGGCTCTTGCCCTCACCGCGAGCGCGAACACGGCGGTACCGGGCATCCAGTCCCCGAGCGCGGCGGTCCTGGTCGGGCTCCCGCTCTCCCGGGTACTGATCGACCTCGCGTCACTGGTCACCGTGGGCATGAGCCTGCTGCCCAAGCTGCTCGGCACGGAACACCGCAAGCGCCAGTCAGGTGTGTTGGCCCACGCCAGGGTGATCGCGGTGGTCAGTGCCGCGGTGTGGTTGGTCGCGGCACTCGTCTCGCTGGTGCTGGAGGACGCGGACGCCAACCCCGACCTGCCGGTCACGATGAGCGGCATCGGCCGCTACATCCAGACGATCGGCTCCGGCCAGGCGTTGGTCGTCGTCGCGTGCTGCGCGCTGGTGTACGTGGTCATCGGTCTGCTCGCGGTGCGGCAGGGCGAACTGATCCCGGTCGAGCTGCGGATCACCGTCGCGGTGTTCACGCTGCTACCGCTGTCGGTCACCGGGCACGCCGCGTTCGGCCCGGCCAACCTGGAGGACATCGGCCTGATCTCGATCGAGATGCACGTACTCGCCGCGGTGTGCTGGACCGGTGGTCTGGTCGCGGTGATGCTGCTGCTCGCGATGGACAGGACGCTGTTGTCCGAGGCCCTGCCCCGGTTCTCCAGGATGGCCACCGTGTGCGTGTTCCTGGTCGGGATCACGGGCCTGTTCAACGGCTGGTACGAGCTGTACGGCACGCCGGGTGTGCACTGGTATGTCGCGCTGTTCACCACGGGGTACGGCCTGATCCTGATCGGCAAGGTGGTCTGCGTCGGGCTGGCCGGCCTGCTCGGCGGCTACACGCGATTCCGGCTGCTGCCCAAGATCGTCGAACGGAAGGCGACGGCGGTGGCGCTGTGGACCACGATGGAGGTCGGGGTGCTCGGTGTCGCGTTCGGCCTGGCCGCGGTGCTCGTTCGGGCGCCGATCGTGACCTGAGCGGACAACGAGTCAGTCGAGTTCGGTGAACTGGGCAGCGCTCGGGTGGCGGTGCCGGTAGTTGTTCAGCCTGCGCATCGTCCGGTGACTGCGCTGTTCCAGTTCGCCCCTGTTGATCCAGCCTGCCGCGAAGTGGCGGTAGGCCTGGGCCAGCATGACCAGCTCCGCGAGGTAGCCGGCGGACCGTCGCCTGCTGGCTTCGGGCAGGCCGGCGAGCAGGGACAGCTGGCTGTCCACGATCTCGTCGAGCATCCTGGCGGCCTGGATCGCCTTGCGGGCGCGCCACCCGTGCCACGGTCCTCGCATGCTTACCACCTGCCCGACTTGCCGTTAGCGCACCGCCCCTGACCAGCACCGTCCGGCCCTGATCCACCGACCCGGGCGGCCGGCAGCACGCCGGACCGTCCCGTCGCTGCTGAATCGCCGATCGCGACCAGGACGTTACCGGTTCGGAACACTCGCTCACTCGACTGCCCCCAAGGATCGACCATTCGGGACCTTGAGCAGCAGTGATCCGTCACACATCGCAGTTTCTCCGTCACCCTCAAGTGCGAGGTAGGTTGAGATCCGTGTTCACCACTCGTCCGGAACTGACCGGCACCTTCGGCATGGTCGCGTCCACCCACTGGCTGGCCTCCGCCGCCGGCATGGCGGTGTTGGAGTCCGGCGGCAACGCGTTCGACGCCGCCGTGGCCACGGGTTTCGTGCTCCAGGTGGTGGAGCCGCACCTGAACGGGCCGGGCGGTGAGGTACCGATCCTGTTCGCCACCGAGGCCGATCCCCGGCCGAGGGTGCTGTGCGGGCAGGGCGTCGCGCCGGCCGGTGCCACGATCGGGCACTACCGCTCGCTCGGGCTGGACCTGGTGCCCGGCTCCGGCCTGCTGGCCGCGACCGTGCCCGGTTCCTGGGACGCCTGGCTGACGATGCTGCGCGACCACGGCACCAAGTCGCTGCGCGAGGTGCTCGGCTACGCGATCGGCTACGCGCGGGACGGCTACCCGGCGGTGGACCGGATCGGCAGGACCGTGTCGACGGTGGCCGACCTGTTCCGGGACCACTGGCCGACGTCGGCCGCGCTGTGGCTGCCCGGTGGCAAGCCGCCGGTCGGCCGGCACAGCAACCCGGTGCTCGCCGACACGTGGGAACGACTGCTCACCGAGGCTGAAGCGGCCGGCGGTGACCGGGCGGCCCAGATCGACGCCGCCCGGCATGCGTGGTCCCAGGGTTTTGTCGCCGAAGCGGTGGATGCCTTCAGCCGCAACGCGTTCCGCGACGACTCCGGTCGGGATCACGCCGGTGTGCTGACCGGTGCCGACATGGCGAACTGGCAGGCCTCCTACGAGGACGCGGTCACCGTGGACGTCGGCGACTGGACGGTGGCCAAGGGCGGTGCGTGGTCGCAAGGCCCGACGCTGGCCCAACAGTTGTTGCTGCTGCGGCACTTCGCCGATGAACTAGCCTATGTGGACGGTGTGCCGACGGCCCGTACCGTGCACCTCGTCGTGGAGTGCGCGAAGCTCGCGTTCGCCGACCGGGAGGCGTGGTTCGGTGACGTGCCGGACGTGCCGCTGGCCGAGCTGCTGTCCGCCGAGTACATCGCCGAGCGCGTGAAACTGGTGGGGGAGCAGGCTTCCTGGGACCTGCGGCCCGGCTCGCCCGGTGGTCGCGCACCTCGTCTGCCCGAGTTCGTGGCCAAGGGCCTCGGCATCGGTTCGGTCGTCGACGGCGGTTCGGTCGGCGAGCCGACCGTGGAGCGGTCCGGCCGGGTGCGTGGTGACACCGTGCACCTGGACGTGGTGGACGCGCACGGCAACACCGTGTCGGCGACGCCGTCCGGTGGCTGGCTCCAGTCCTCGCCGACCATCCCCGAGCTGAGCTTCTGCCTGGGCAGTCGGGCGCAGATGTTCTGGCTGGAGGAGGGTCTGCCCAATTCGCTGGCACCGGGCAAGCGGCCCAGGACCACGCTGTCCCCGTCGATGGCGGTGCGGGAGGGTGGTTCGCTCGCGTTCGGCACGCCGGGCGGTGACCAGCAGGACCAGTGGCAGCTGTGCTTCTGGCTGGCGCACACCACGGGTGGCCTGAACCTGCAGGCCGCGATCGACGCGCCCGCCTGGCACACCACGGCGTTCCCGAGCTCGTTCTACCCGAGGTCGTGGCAGCCCGGCGAGGTCGTGGTGGAGTCCCGGCTCGGCGAGGCGAACCTGGCCGAGTTGCGGCAGTGTGGCCACGCCGTGGTGGACGCGGGCGCGTGGGAACTGAGCCGGATGTCCGCCGTGTCCAGGGATACCGCCGACGGTTTCCTGCGGGCCGGTGCCAACCCGAGGTCGATGCAGGGCTACGCGGTCGGTCGCTGAGGTCGGTAGGAAATTCCTACTTTCAATGTTCCACGGGAAACATCCCACGTGTGCCGAATCAGTCCCATTCCCACCGCATGCCGTACAGCCCTGGCTCCAGGTCGACGCGGGCGACGTGAGCTGTGAGTTCGTTGTTGATCCAGGCATCCCGTGAGTCGTCGTAGGCCGCTTCGGGACCGGCTCGCCGGTACGACATACATCGGATCGGTACGGCCGCCGGGTCGAAATGCACCTGCACGATGTGCTGGTGACCGCCGGACCGGAAGCTGCGTTCGAAGTGTGCGTCGGCGCAGTGCGCCGGGTCCAGTTCGTACTCCAGGATCGTCGTGTCGCCCTGGGCCAGCACCCGGTCCAGGATCAGCTCGACACCGAGGAACTGGCTCTGCTCGTCGGTGCGCACCCGGCCCACGCGGCAGTGCCGGGTGGCGATCACCGCGGGGGCGTGCACCGAGTGTTCCCCGTAGTGCATCAGGAAACTGCGGGTCACCCGGTCAGCGGTCGCCCGCAGCACCTGCCGGACCTGCATCCGGCACACCGTCCGATCCGGTCCGACCCACAGCTCGTCCACGACGGACAACCGGTCCAGTTCGGGGGCCTGCGGCATGTCCAGCTGGCTGGCCAGTCGAGCGGCCACCGAGGACATCGGCAGCAGTTGCTCCACTCGGAACACACCGGGCATCGGCCGCACCCACCGGCCACGCGGCCGGCGTGGGCCCAGCAGGGTGGTCAGCCCGGTCGGTGGCAGGTCCAGCACCCGTTCCAGCACCTGCACCCCGCGTAGCGAATCGGGCCGTTCCGGTCGGCTGCGGCCGGTCCGCCAATAACTCAGTGTCGTCGTGCTCAGGTGGACGCCGACCTCGGCCAGCCGGACCTGAAGTCGTTGCAGGCTCAGGCCGCTGACCTCGATGGCGAGGCCGAGTGCCCGGGAGAACGGTCCCTCGCGCAGCGCGACGGTCAACTGGTCGCGCAGGGACGGGATGCTCGCCCGCAGATAGCCCGGTTCGGGATGCGCGGCGCGCGTTGTCGCGGCCACGATCTCACCTCACTCACCACTTGACCCCTCACACCCAGTGTCATCCCGGTCCGACTCGGTCACAAGGGGCCGTTCGTCGGAGATCAATGGGCAAAACAGTTTTTCAGTTCAACTCACTGGATAAAACAGACTGGACGTTTTGGCGCCCGTCGCTTCCGGTGCGGGTGGACCGGGACGTAGCGTTCCTGCTGGCCGACACCTGATCCACCCGCACCGCGATCTGGGTTACGGCAGGTCGACCCCGGCGACGACACTCCCCTGCGGCCGGGGTGCGCAACCCGACCGCCGACCCGCAAGGGGGAGCGCCCCCGCACCGCACACCCGGTGCGGGGGCGCCCCCGTCAGCCACGTTCGCGGTACGCCGAAGACGCGCTCCCCGCCGTACGCGCGGCGACCCCACCAGGCAGTAGCGTCGAATCGTGGTGGCAGGCGGAGCGACAGCGCCCGCCGCCGTCGGGTCCACGCGGCCGACGGCGGCGGATGTCGGCATCGCCGTCGCCGTCACCGCGTTCATCGTCGGCGTCACCGAGGGCATCGGCCACTGGCACCAGAACGGCGGACCGCTGACCGCGCTCGGCGTGCTCTGGCTGGTCTGCGCCTCGGTGCCGCTGCTGTTCCGCAGGCGGGCCCCGATCACGGTGTTCCTGATCTCGTCGGTGCTGGTGTTCACCTACTACTCGTCCGGCTTCCCCGGTGGGCCTGCCCTGATCGCACCCACGGTCGCCCTGGTCACGCTGGCGTTCCTGCGTGGACCGCTGGTCGGCGGTATCGCGGGCGGTGTGGTGTCGGCCGCCGCGATCACCGGGGTACTGCTGGTCGGCGACAACGAGGGCACGTTCGATCCCCGGCTGGCCGGGTTCGTGCTGTGGGTGACGATCGCGGTCACGTTCGGCACGGTCGGCCGGATGCACCGGGCCGCCGTGCGGTCGTCGGCCGAACGGGCCGCCGAGGCCGACCGGCTGCGCAACGAGGAACAGCGGCTGTCCATCGCCCGTGAGGTGCACGACGTGGTCGCGCACAGCCTGGCCATGATCAATGTGCAGGCCGGTGTCGCGGCACATGTCGCCGACCGTCGGCCGGACGAGGCGAAGGCCGCGCTGCTGGCGATCAAGGAGGCCAGCCGGTCGGCACTGACCGACCTGCGCGCCACGCTCGGTGTGCTGCGCTCCGGCGACGACCGGACACCGACACCCGGCCTCGGCCGGCTGCCCGATCTGGTGGCAGCGGCGTCGGCGGCCGGCATCACGGTGGTGGCCGAGGGCGACGCTGGTTCGCTGCCCGCGCCGGTGGACGTGGCCGCGTACCGCATCCTGCAGGAATGCCTGACCAACGTGGTCCGGCACGCCACCGACGCGGACGCGGTGACCGTGCGGCTGGCCAGAACCGACGACGACCTGGAGATCACGGTGCTGGACAACGGCCGAGCCACTCCAGGTGGCGGCGGTGGCAGCGGGTTGCGCGGCATGACCGAGCGGGCGCGGGCCCTCGGTGGGCAGGTGTCCGCCGGGCCGGTGGCCGACGGTGGTTTCCAGGTGTGTGCGAGATTGCCGGTGACCGGGGGCGGACGATGACGGTGCGGGTGGTGCTGGCCGACGACCAGGCGTTGGTGCGAGCCGGTTTCCGGGTCCTGCTGGACACCGAGGACGGTTTCGAAGTCGTCGGTGAGGCCGCCGACGGTGCCGCCGCCGTCGCCGAGGCGCGGGCCAGCAAGCCGGACGTCGTCGTGATGGACATCCGGATGCCCGGTGTGGACGGGTTGGCCGCGACCCGCGAGATCACCTCGGACCCCGACCTGGACGACGTCAAGGTGCTGGTGCTGACCACGTTCGACGTGGACGAGTACGTGTTCGAGGCGCTGCGGTCCGGCGCGGCCGGATTCCTGTTGAAGGACACCGAACCGGTGGAGCTGCTGCGTGCGCTGACCGTGGTCGCCGCCGGTGAGGCGCTGCTCGCGCCGACCGTGACCAAGCGGCTGATCAGCGAGTTCGTCGCCCGGCCGGAGCACCGCAGGCCGGCGCCGCACGCGCTGGGCGAGCTGACCGACCGGGAACGCGAGGTGCTGGCCCTGGTGGCCGGCGGCATGTCCAACGACGAGATAGCCGCCCACCTGGTGATCAGCCCGGCGACCGCGCGGACCCACGTCAGCCGGATCATCACCAAGCTGCACGCCAGGGACCGCGCCCAGCTCGTGGTGCTCGCCTACGAGTCGGGGCTGGTCACGCCCAACCGCAGGTGAGCAGGGTCAGCGGTGGCCGCGGCGAACCAGCGCGACGGTGACGCGGACGACGAAGACAACGGCGACCCCGACCAGCAAAGCCACCTGAACCCACATACCCGGTAGACGCCGGGGTGGCCCGGTAGGTTGCCATTTCCGGAATTTCGGTCCTGCCCCCTACAACGCTTCGGCAACGGTTGTCCGCAGGCCGTGGTCGCTCGCACTCCGTACTGCTGGATGATGGACGACCCTGCCTGGTTGCCGATGCCGTCACCAGTGCCGATCACACTCACCGGGCGGAACCATGGCAGCTCGGGGCCGGTCTCATCGATGACCCATAATGAGGCCAATTGCGAATTCTGGAGGGTTGGATGTCCTGGCAGGACGACCTCAGACAGCTGGATCAGGAACTGGCCGAAGGACGGATCTCGGCGGATGGCTACCGTCAGCGGCGGGACCAGGTCCTGGCTTCCTATTCGAGCGGTGGCTCGGAGGCGCCCCGACCCGACCAGTCCGGTCCGTTGCCGCAGATGCCACCGGACCCGAATCCGCACCCTGGCACGCCGCCTCGGGGGGAGCAGCAACCGCCGCAGCAGCCTCAGCAACAGCCTCAGCAGGGGGCCAGTCCGTTCGCCCCGCCGTTCCGGTGGACCAGCGTCAACCCCGACACGACGCAGGTGGTCGGCAGTTCCGACGCCACCCAGGTCGTCCGTGGTGACTCGCTGAGCGGCTCGGACGCCACCCAGGTGGTCGGGCAGGGCTCGCAGGACGCCACCCAGTCGTTCCGGCCGGTCACCGGCCCGCCGCCGCAGGCCGGCCAGCAGCAGTTCCCGCCCGCCCGGCCGCCGCAGTGGGACCAGAACCAGGACTACTCGCCGCCGTGGGGCAACGAGTCCGGTGGCCTGTCCGCGCCGAACCCGATGTGGCTGGCGCAGGGGCCGGAGGTGTTCGACTCCTCCGGTGGCCGGTCCAGCCGCGCCCGGATCATCACGATCATCGTGGTCGTCGTCGTGGTGCTCGGCCTCGGCACCGGTGGGTACTTCCTGTTCGCCAAGCACAGCCCGAGCCCCGGTCCCGGCCCGCAGCCGCTGGCGACGACCGCCACCCCCGCGCCGCCGACCACGACCCAGCCGCCGCGCGACGAGCTGTCCATCGGGGACCTGCCGGGCAATCCCGAGGACCACAGCACGATCACCACGTTCGACGACGCCGCGAACGCCAACTTCCTCACGCCGCAGGAGATCAAGTTCTACCGCACGGCGGGTGCCACCAAGGCGCGGTTGGCCACGTCCACCAACGCCGAGGGCGTGCACTCGCTCGTGTTCACCACCCAGGCCGCGTCGGCGACCGCAGCGGCCACGGCCGTGACAGGGCTGTCGCAGCAGCAGTTGATCTACGGTATGAAGGCGTTCGCGGACGCGCCGACCGGTGTGCAGGTCGAGCAGGTGGCCAGGTCGGCGAACATCCCGGCGACGATCCGCGCGCACTACGTGCACAACGACACGATCGTTCGGATCCAGGTCAACGGCAACGATCTGACGCAGGTGACGGCGGTGTTCCAGCAAGTGGTGCAGTCGCAGCTAGACATTCTGCCGGCCAATGGCTGAGGCGGTCCTGCCGGTCGCGTGCACCGTTGTCGCACGTGACCAGCTGCCGGCGGCCCGGGTGCTGGCGCGGAGTTACCTGAACTGCCACCCCGGCCACCGGTTCGTGATCGCGGTGTTGGACGGCATCGGCGAGCCCGCCGATGTGCCCGGCTGCCAGGTGGTCGGTCCGGAGTGGTTCGACATCGACCGGACCGAGTACCTGCGGATGGCCACGTCGTACACAGCGGTCGAACTGGCCGCCGCGATGAAACCGTTGCTGCTGCGCCGGTTGCTCACCGAGGCACCGGTCGCGGTGTTCCTCGACCCGGACGTGCGGGTGTTCGCGCCGTTCGGCGAGGTCGAGCGACTGGCGCTGGACAACGACATCGTGCTGACCCCGCGGTTTCTCAAGCCGCTGCCCAGGGACGACCACGAGCCGACCGAGGCCGCCATCATGGCGCGCGGCATGTTCGATCTCGGCTTCCTGGCGGTCAGCCAGGGTGCCAAGGCGTTCCTGGACTTCTGGGCCGAGCGGCTGCGGCACGACGCGATCGTCGCGCCCGAGGCGCAGCTGTTCGCCGACCAGCGCTGGGCGGACCAGATTCCCGCGCTGTTCCGGCACACCGTGCTGCGTGACCCGGCGTTCGGTGCCGCCTACTGGAACCTGCACGACCGGGCGCTGTCCGACCTGGCGGGCGAGCCCTGGGTGGACGGGGAACCGTTGCGGTTCTTCCACTTCGCCGGTTACCGGCCGGAGCAGGGTTGGCTGCTGTCCATGCACGCCGGCCACCGGCCCAGGGTGCTGCTGTCCGAGTCGCCGGTGCTGCTGCGGCTGTGTGAGTCCTATCGGGACGAACTGTGCGCAGCCGGTTACCAGCCGGCGGAGGACGCCGTGCCGTACCGGTTCGACACGCTGCCCGACGGCACCCGGCTGACCCCGCAGATGCGCAGGCTCTACCGGCACGACTGGACGCAGGCCGAGCGGCCGGACGCCGGTTCGCTGCTGTTCCGCAGGGCGGTCACCGAGGTGCCGCCGCACCCGTTCGGCGACGATGCCGGTGTGGCGTACCAGGACTGGATGTCCAGCCCCAGTTCGCCGCCGGAGCGGGCGGCCGGGCTGAACCGGATGATCATGATGGTCTGGGCCAACCGCCCCGACCTGCAGCGGGCCTATCCGTGGCCGTGTGGCGCGGACGCGGCCGAGTTCCGGCAGTGGTGCGTGACCTACGGGCAGACCGAGAAGGTGCTGCCGGCGTGGGCGATGCCCGGTGTGCCGGCGCCGCTGGCCGAACCGGTGGACGAGTTCGGGGTGAACGTGGCCGGCTACCTGACCGCCGAGCTGGGGCTCGGCGAGATGGGCCGGATCGTGCTGCGGGCCGTCGAGCACGCTCGCGTGCCCGTGGTGTCGGTCGTCGAGGAACACTCACTGTCCTGCCGCACGGCACTGGACACGCCGGATTCCGTTGGCCGGCCCCGGTTTCCGGTCAGCGTGATGACGGTCAACTCCGACCAGACCGAGCTGCTGCTGGCGTCCTACCCCGAGGTCGGCTACCGCAGGTACCGGATCGGGCTGTGGGCGTGGGAGCTGGAGGAGCTGCCGCCGTGGCAGCGCGAGGGTTTCGCGCACGTGGACGAGATCTGGACGGTCAGCGAGTTCTGCCGGGCCGCGTTCGCCAAGCACGCCAACGTGCCGGTGAAGGTGGTGCCGGTGCCGGTGCGCGATCCGGGAGGCCCGTCCCGGCCGGCGCGGGTGCCCGGTCGGCCGGTGCGGTTCTTCTTCGCGTTCGACTACAACAGCACCGGCCAGCGGAAGAACCCGTGGGGGCTGGTCACCGCGTTCCGGCGGGCGTTCCCCGGCCGGGACGACGTGCGGCTGGTGATCAAGGCGACCAACGCGCAGCTCAACGTGCGTGCGGCAGAGCAGCTGCGGGCGCACGTCGCCGGTGATCCGAGGATCGAGCTGCTGGAGCGCTACCTGAGCGTCGCCGAGCTGCACGACCTGTACGGCAGCAGCGACTGCTACGTGTCACTGCACCGCAGCGAGGGTTTCGGGCTGACCGTGGCCGAGGCGATGGCGCGGGCCATCCCGGTGATCGCCACGGACTACTCCAGTACGACGGAGTTCTTCGACGCACAGGTCGGCTGGCCGATCCCGTGCACGATGGTCGAGGTCGGGCCGGGCTGGTACCCGTACCAGGAGGACGCCCGCTGGGCCGAGCCCGACCTGGACGCGGCGGCCGACGCGATGCGCCAGGTGGCCGACGACCCGGCCGAGGCGGCCCGGCGTGGCGACGCGGCGCGGGAGTACATCCTGCGCACCAGAACGGTCGACGCGGCGGCCGAGTGGATCCGGACGGAGTTGGGCGTGGCGTACCAGAGTTGGCGGGACCGCAACGCCGATCTGGTGGACGGCCAGCCACGACCGGCCGCCAACAGGGGCCTGGCCAGGGCACGGGAGGCCCTGCGCTGGCGGGCCGAGACCGGTTCGGCCGCGCGGTTCCCGTTGGCGCCGACGCTGCGTCGGGCGGTGCTGCGGATCATCGACCACTACGACGTGCACCAACGCCGGGTGATGGCCGAGATCGTGGACGGCACCGAACACGTGGTCAACCAGCTGGCCGACGACACCAAGAGGGCGCTCGCCGAGCAGCGCGCCGCTCTCGATACCGTGCACGCCGACCTCGACCGCAAGATCAAGCGGTTGACCGATCGGCTCCGTGAAGTCGAGAACACAGGAGGCCCGGATGGGTACTGAGCTCGACGGGGTCCGGCACGTGTGGGAACGCCTCGGCACGGACGACCCCTACTGGGCGGTGCTCACCGAGGACGGCTTCCACGACGGCAAGGCGCAGGCCGAGTTCTTCGACAAGGGTCGGCAGGAAGTGCGGTACGCGCTGGACCTGCTGGACCGGCACGGCCAGCCCTACGGCGATGTGGCCGTCGACTTCGGCTGCGGCGTCGGCCGGTTGACGTACGCGCTCGGCGAGCACTTCGCATCGGTCACCGGGGTGGACGTCGCCGAGTCGATGCTGGCCGAGGCGCGGGCGAACAACCCGGCGCCCGACCGGATCCGGTTCGTGCACAACGCGAGCACGTCGCTGCCGTTCGAGGACAACTCGGTGGACCTGGTACTCAGCTTCATCACCATGCAGCACATGCCGCCCAGCCTGAGCATCCGCTACCTGCTGGACATGGTCCGCGTCACCCGGCCAGGTGGCCACCTGGTGTTCCAGCTGCCCAGTCACCTGCCCAAGCCGCAGGCGCTGCCGGTGTCGCACTGCCGCGCGGTGCTGACGGTGCTGTCCGCGCCCGCCGTGCTGGAAGGTGGCGAGACGGCCCACATCCGGCTGACCGTGCGCAACGACGGCGACGGGACGTGGCCGTCGTTCCAGCTGATCAACGTGGCCAACCACTGGTACCGCGACGGTGAACCGGTGCGTTGGGACGACGGCCGGATCGCGGTGCCCACGCCGTTGGCCCCCGGCGAGACGGCCGAGGTGACCCTGCGAGTCTTGGCGCCCGGGCAGAGCGGCGAGTACGAACTGGAGTTCGACGTCGTCCAGGAGACCGTCGCCTGGTGGGCGCAGCTGGACAGCCCGACGGTCCGCCATGCGGTCACGGTGCACGGCGGTCCTGTTGTCGAGGCTCCGGTCGAAGTCGCCGCGTCGGTGCCGGTCGCTGAGGAGCCGGTGACGATGCAGATGCACGGGGTCCGCAAGGAACTCGTGTGTTCGCTGCTCGATCACCTGGGCTGCACGCTGCTGGAGACCGAGCAGGACGACCGGGCGGGGCACGGCTGGCAGAGCTTCACGTACGTGGTCGAGGTCGGCGAGTACCACTTCGAGCCCAGCTGAGCTTGCTAGTGTGTCGGCATGGCTACCGGTTCGCGCGAGTCGCGGACCGACCTGCCGCCGTTGCACGAGTCGTGGCTCCCCAAGGAGCACACGCTGCACAAGCCGAGGCACGGCGGCCGGCAGCGGTTCGCGCTGATCTGCGCGCTGATCTTCTTCGCGGCCCCGCTGGTGACGCTCGGTGTCGGCATCCGGCCGGCCGAGGTGGACAACCGGGTGCTGGTGTCCTTCCCCAGTCCGACCCGCGGTTGGGGGTTCTTCGCCGCGCTGCCGCAGTGGGGCAGTGACCACCTGACGTTCCGCTCGCTGGCGCTGTCCGGCGCGGACACGATCAGCCGTGGCCTGTTCGGTGAGCCGCCGAGTTTCACCACCCCCGACCGGGTGCTCGACCCGCTGCAGCCGACTCGGCAGTCCCCGGCGACGGCGTTGGCGGTGCCGAGGGCCATCGAGGGCAGGAACGGCTGGCTGTACGACGGTGACGACGTGGTCAGCAGGTGCCTGCCGGCGCAGTCGTTGAACAGGACCATTGCCGCCCTGCAACGGCTCCGGTCGATCGTGGAGTCCTCAGGTCGGCAGTTCGTGCTGGTCATCGCGCCGGACAAGAGCACGGTGGTGCCCCAGTACCTGCCGAACAACTACCTGGGCAAACAGTGCGCGCAGGCGGCCACCAAGCATTTCTGGCAACGAGTGCCGGCGGCGACGGGCGCACTGGATCTGCGGGCACCGCTGCTGGCGTGGGCGCAGCGCATCGGCCACCCGGTGTACCCGCCGCAGGACGCCCACTGGGGTGACGAGGGCGCGCTGGCGATGACCACCGCCATCGCGGACGCGATCCAGCCGGGCATCAGCAGGACGTGGGTGAGCGCGCCGGTGCAGAAGTGGCAGCAGGCGGCGGACCTGCCGCCACTGATCGGCCACCAGGGCCTGGACAACGGTGAGTACTACTCGTTGGAGCCGGACGGCACGACGAACACGGCCCGCAACGTCCCGTTCGACTTCACCACACCACTGCACCTGGCTGGTTCGACGGTATCGGGCACCGTGACACAGAGTGTCGGCTACCTCGGCGACTCGTTCACGATCCGGGCACTGCGGTACCTGGACGCCGCATTCGGTGACATCGACGTGCTGCACTACGGCGACGTGGACAAGGACGCGGGCCACACCGCGGGCGAGATGCTGGCCGGCGACAACGTCGTTGTCGTCGAGTTGGTGGAGCGGACGTTGGAGTCGGGCAACAGCATCCTGTTGCACCCGGCGGTGTTGAACGGGATCGACCAGATTCTGAGCGCGCACCCGGTGCACTGAGCAGCCGTACATTGGGTTTATGGCGTTGCTGGATCTGTTCGGCTTCGGTCGCAAGCGCACTCTCGTCACGGCCGAAGCTGCCCTACCCGGCCGCCAGAAGGCGATGGCGGTCCCGGACCGGCACGCGGTCCACGGCCTGCCGATCGCACCGCCGTTCCCTGCGGGCCTGGCCACAGCGGTGTTCGGCATGGGCTGTTTCTGGGGCGCTGAGCAGATCTTCTGGGACACACCAGGTGTCCGCACCACGGCCGTCGGCTACGCGGGCGGCTTCACCCCGAACCCCACGTACCGCGAGGTCTGCTCCGGCCGCACCGGCCACACCGAGGTGGTGCTCGCGGTCTACGACCCGGCGGTGGTCCCGTACGCCACGTTGTTGCGCCACTTCTGGGAAGGCCACGACCCCACCCAGGGCATGCGCCAGGGCTTCGACGTGGGCACGCAGTACCGCTCCGCGGTGTACGTCACCGACGAAGCCCAACGCGCCGCGGCCGAATCCAGCAAGGCCACGTACCAGCAATCCCTGACCGCAGCCCGCCACGGCCAGATCACCACAGAAATAGCCCAGCTCCAGCGGTTCTACTACGCCGAAAAACACCACCAGCAGTATCTCCACCGCAATATCTTCGGCTACTGCGGTCACGGTGGCACAGGCGTGGCCTGCCCGATCGGTCTGGCGACCGGCCAAGAGTGACGTCGTCACCGCCTGCCCACCATGTCGAGTTCTTCTGAGATGTCGGCGCAGCTGTTGGTATGTCCGTGCGGAGAGTCCAGATGAGCCCTGTGGACACTATGTGGAGACACGCCATCGGGGCCTGTGTAGCAGCCTGTGGATGATATGTGGATAACCAGTACCGCACTGTGGACAGCTGATGGCCGCCGTGGAACAGTGGATCTTTCGCGAGTTCAGGACATTTCCGAATTTGATCTCTTGGCCTAGCTGACCTGCTGAAATGTGTAGCTAGGCGGTTCCCTTGACAAAGTTCCCAAGCCAGTTTGCTTGGCGGTAAGTAATCGTCAACCCGGAAGTGGTGCCGCTTCGACCGAATAGTGCTGGCGGGCGCGTGCACTAAGATAAAAACCCTAGGGGCGGTTGACCTAGGTAGGGACCGCACCCTAGGGGACAAGGTGACACTCGACCCTAACTGGCGGCGTCGTGATGCGCGATAGCTGCCAGCCATAAGTGTGGTCCCGAGCACAGTGCTGCGAGCAACAGGCTTGCAGTCAGGACACACGGAGGCACACTTCGTTGACCTCGGTCACACTGCCCACACTGGTGGGCTACAGCACTCGCACGGGTGCTGCGCGCATGACATTTGTTCAGCAGCAGAGGCGACAGTACGAGAGTCCTGATCGCCAGGCCTTCGACTTCTACCGCCGTCCGGCCAACGCAATCAGAGCTGGTCGATCGAGCGGCCAGGACGGAGCTGCGATGGCCGCTCTGGTTGGCCAGGCAAACGAGAAATCGAAGCCGCACTACATCGAAGTGAGCGAGGGGTGGCTTCGTTACCTCGGTCGACGGCAGCCGGTCGTGGTCGACGTAGGAACGGCTCGCTGGACCTACGGCAACCTGGAGGTGCGGCTCACACCGCATCTGGCGCTCCAGGAACCGGATGGCACCACATCGGCCGTCTTCCTCCATTTCAAGCAGGCACCACTGAGCCGCGATGCGGCGGATATGGTTCTGTGGCTTATGGAAGAGACCATGAACCAGCTTCGACCTCGTGCGCAGGCTGTCGCAGTCGACGTGCGGCGGTCTAAGCAATTCATGCTGAAGAACCGCAACCGGCAGAAGATCGGCGCATGGGTTCGCAGTGAGGCGTTGGCCTTCCTGAGCCTATGGGACGCAGCCGCGTAGCTGACTAGGTAACGCAGGGGCACGAATGGTGTCCCTGCGTTACCGGCCCTCCGCCGTTTGGGCGGGCGAATCGTTCCGACGGGCACTCGATGGCGCACACCTCGTGTAGCTACACCGCCGGTACCGTTTGGCCCTGTGACAGGCGAGAACGGCCCGGCCGAGGCGACCCGGTGGAAGATCCATGACGAGTGGTTGGTGGATGACAGTCGCCGACTGAACCTGCGGCTCGCTCACGTCGAGCTGCCGGACGGGGTGCACTTCGAGCAGTACGTCCTGCGGATGCCCAAGGCCGCCATGACCGTTGTGCTGGACGACGCCGGCGAACGGGTGCTGATGATCTACCGGCACCGCTGGGTAATGGACCAGTGGACATGGGAGCTGCCCGGTGGCTACATCGACCCGGACGAGGAGCCGGCCGTCACGGCGGCACGTGAGGTCGAGGAGGAGACCGGTTGGCGGCCACGCTCGGTGCGGCCGTTGACGACATTCCAGCCGATCACCGGGACCGCTGATTTCGAGAACCTGATCTATCTGGCCGAAGGCGCGGAGGACACCGGCAAGGCCGCTGACATCAACGAGGCAGCCCGCGTCGAGTGGATTCCGCTCACGTCGATCCGTGGTCTCATCGCCGAGGGCAAGATCATCGGTGCTGCCGCGCAGATCGGCCTGCTGCACGTCCTGGCGTTTCGCTAGACCGTCACGCCGACCTTTGCCAGTTCCTCGTACAGCGCCTTGACCTGTGCTTGAGCCCGGAACGGGGCAAGTCGTCGGGCGATGTCGTCCAGGTAGGCGGTCACCCGAACCGACCGCACCGAACCGGCCATCGCCACGGCCGCCGAACCGGTCTCACATGCCTCTTCGACGCGCCGCTGGTCGGCCAACACAGACGACAGGAGGGCCGTGTTGAACAGCCGGCCCCGGTCGTAGCCCTCGGTCATGCGTAGCGATCGCCGTGCGTACCGCTCAGCCTCGACAGGCCGGGCCAGGTCGCGGAAGCAGTGTGCGAACTTGGCCGCGAGGTACGCCTCGTCGAAGTACCCGAGCCACGCCGGCCGTTCGTGTCCGTCCGCCGCCGAGAAGGCCCGTTCGGCATCGCCGAGGGCACGTAGACAACCGCTCGCGTCGTGCAGCAGCGCCAGGCCGTGCGCCTCCATGACGGCCGACTCGGCCACCAGCGCGCTCAGCCCTGTCCGTCCGGCGTTGTCACGGGCCGCGCGGGCCAGGTCAGTTGCCACGCCCGGCGACCCGTCGAAGGCGGCGTGATGGCTCATCCCGGCCAACATCTCGGCCGCCAGGGCATCGTCGCCGACCTCCTGACACAGCCGAAGTGCCTGCCGCAGGTGGAGCCGTCCTGACGCCGTGTCGCCCACGTCGTAAGCCATCCAGCCGGCAAGCTGGTTCAGCTCAGCGACCGCGCCGGCCAGTTCCCGGCGAACGATGTCGTGATGACGCCCGTC